>DATJDB010000214.1:0-5138 GCA_035497635.1 Pseudomonas sp.
CAGCACAATGGTCAGCCAGTAGCGATAACGACTGGCGGGGGAGAGGGCGGCGCTGTGCTCTTCCAGAAACCAGCGCAGGTGCTTGGCTTGCCAGCGCTGTGGGTTGGCCAGCCCCCAGTGCTGGTCGATCGCTTGCTGAATGAGGGCGGCCTGACGCAGATGACGCTGGCGGGAGGCCTTTGCGCCGGTGAGCACGTCACGCAAGAACAGGTTCATATCGTTCATCGCCGGCCACCGATGTAGGCGGCCACCACATCAATCCGGTTATGTCCCAGCTCCTGGGCTATCCGCTCGCGGGCCCGGTAATCCAGCTCTCTGTTCTCTCGAAGCAGTTGCCCGCCATTCACCGGGGCGGGTTGCCCGGTGATCTGCTGGTAGCGTTCACAGGCATACGCGGTGCGTAGTTCATGGAAGCCCTTGATGCCGTGGCACTGCAGCAGGTTGCGAGCCGGGCGGACCTGCCGCTGGATGAAATCGACGTAGCGTTCTCCGGGCTCGAGCAGGTTGCGACTGCCCTTCGGGGCGACTGACGCGGCTTGCAGCAGCGCCTGGCGCAGACCTTCGCTGACCGGTATCCAGCGTGGTGCGGCGGCGCCTCGGCGGCCTCCCTTGGTGCCGTCCGCGATGTTGAGGCTGCCGTGCTGTGCGGCTTCGCGCCGCAGGCGCGGCAGGTCGGCCAGGATGGCTTCGCGCAGGCGCAGGCCGCCCTCGCGCGCCAGATGTATGATGGCGGCCACCCGTTCGAAGCCCTGTTCTCGTAGCGCCTGGCGGAGTGGAAGCAGTTGGGCACGTTCCTGCCCCTGGGGTGCGCGTGTGCGCAGGTTGCAGCGGTTCAGTCCAAGGGCTGCGCTGGGGCTGACGCGTACCTGCTGATCACCGCGCAGCACTTCGAGGGTGCGGTTGACGGTGGAGAGGCGGTTCTGCGCGGTGCTGACGGCCAGTTCGCCCTGCGCCACCGCTCGGCTGAGGTGGCGCGCGTAGTCTTGTAGCAGCGCCTGGTTCAGATGGCGTGCGTCATTCAGGCCATGCCGTTGGCTGCACCAGGCGGCAAACAGCCTCCAGCGCTCGCCATGGGCCTGCACGGTTGCGAAGCGGCCGGCACCGTAGCTGTCACGCAGCGCCTGAAGCCCGGCGTAGTTGAGCTGCCGGCCGTAGCCGAAGTTGCGTTTGTCCTGGTTCGTGAAATGCGACATTCCCTCATCCCTGTTCGATGATCTGCGACAGATCCCTGGACTCTCCAGGTGCTTTCCTCACGTATGCCCGCCTTGGGTCGTTTAGTGTTTTCTGGGTTTGAGGCCCCAGCGGCCTGTGAGGTATCCATGCGCTGGATGGGCGAGCTGTTCGTCCAACCTCCGGAATTTCCTAGGGAAACGGCGGATGGAGGCATGCAACGGGGACGAGTCGTTGCCGGGGGACGTCGAGCGGGACAAGGCACATGAGCGGGTTGGTTGCGTCTGGCCTGAGCGTCACCCAGGTGTTCTCCCGCGGGAGAACGTCAGCAGCCGTACAGCTCATGTGGTGGGCGGCAGAGCCACGTTTGTCACGTGGATTGTCGCAGGGGGAGATGCCCGTACTGCGTGCAGGACCTGGGCTGCGGCGCTGTTTTTGCGCCCGTCTCTGTGTGGGACCTACAGAGACGGGCGTCAGCTGTCGCAACCCTGAGACGGCTAGGGCAGGGGAGAAGGACTGCAGCAGGTGCAATGATTCGCTCGAAACGCGCTGAGCATGGGTGAGGACACTGGCATCCATCGCCGAGAGGACGGCAACCGTGCGCGCTGCCGGATGCTGAACGCACTTGGGTTGAACCACCGCCGAGCGGCGTAGCCTTGAAGGTTCGGGCTACCTGGGTGCTGTCAACGACAGCGGTTTGCCTGAGGCAATAAAGCAGCGGCTGGTCGGTGGGTCAAGCAATGTGCGCCATAACCGTGGGCTCATGCGCGCTTGAAATCGCCTTGAATGAGGTTCGTTGATGGCGCTGTGGTTGCGAAGGCAGCCCAGTCAGCCATAAGGGCGCGGCGTTTCTCGAAAATGTCCCCACGCCAATACGCTGCCTCGGCTCCCTCAGCAATCTTATGTGCCAATGCCATCTCACAGACTTCTCGAGGGTGATTGGTTTGTTCGGCTGCCCAGTCACGGAACGTACTGCGAAACCCATGCATGGTGAGGTCCTCGCGTCCCATTCGACGTAGCCCCATTAGCATGGACATGTTTGAGAGGTGTTTGCCTTGCCGAGTGCTTGGGAAGAGGTAAGGACTCCCAGTAATGCGTGGAAGACTGTCTAGAACTTTGATCGCAGCATCGGACAGCGGAACACGGTGTTCTTTTCTGGCTTTCATGCGGGCGGCTGGAATCGTCCAGACGCGTGTATCTAGAGCAATTTCCTCCCACGTTGCGCCCAGCACTTCCGAAGTACGGCATGCGGTCAGGATGGTCAGGCGCATTGCCTTGTAGGTCAGCTCATCATGGTTGGCCAGCTCGCTCATGAATGAGGGCAATTCGGGCCATGGGAGCGCTGGGTGGTGCTCTATCGCTCGTACCTTGGAGCGCTTCGGTAGCAATTTGTCCAAGTGTCCCCGCCAGCGTGCCGGGTTCTCGCCGTCGCGCATTCCACGCGCTTTGGCTGCGTCTAGCACCAATTCGATGCGATTGCGCAGACGATTAGCCGTCTCGGTTTTTTCTATCCAGAGCGGTTGCAAGATCTCCAGGATATGAGCAGTGGTGATTTCTGAGGCGGGTAGGTTCCCAATGATCGGCTCCGCATAGGTTGCCAGGGTGTTTTCCCATTGTTGAGCATGCTTTGCGTTCTTCCAGCCGCTTCGGTGGGCTGCGATGTAGTGTGCTGCATGGGTCTTGAAGGGCGTGGATTTGGCGAGCGCGGCCTGGCTTTCCAGGCGTTTCTCTTCACGCTCCTTATCTCGGGTTGCCAGCGGGTCCATTCCTGACTTTAAGAGCTTGCGTGCGTCGGCTGCCTTGTCACGGGCTTCGCTTAGCGAGGTTCCAGGGTATTTTCCAAGGCCGATTTTTCGGCTCTTGCCGTCAATCTTGTAGCGGAAGACCCAGCTGGCCCCAGTCCCGCTATCGGCAACCTTCAGATACAGGCCATCACCGTCATTGGTTAGTCCGGCAACGCCGGCCTTGACCAGCTTCTCAGTAGTTTTTGCTGTTAGTTTTCCCACTTCGAACTCCCTCTGGTGCACACCTCTGAGTGTACACCCTGGTGTACACTTTGGCGGCGGATTTTGAAGGAGCTCAGTGGAGCTCGCTGGAGGGGTATTGTGCTGAAAGCCGCTTGCTGCAAGGGCTCTAGCGGATCTCTTTGGAAGTTTGTGATTTTTACGTTGGCGGACTACGCTTCCGCCATTTATATCGCTGAAAGCCCCGTTCTACGGGGCTTTTGCGTTTATGGGGTGAGGTTGAGCCGGTTTGGCCCAAGCCCTGGCCCACACCTCAATGCTGCGCTTGATCGTCATTCCCAAATGCCGAATTCATAAGCGAGCCAGCATCCATCCAATAACCATTAAAACGGCAGGTGGATGTGCAAATTCAGCGCCGTGGCGCTTCATGGTTTACGACAGGCTGATTGCCGTCGCCCAGTCAGTTGGCACGGACTGCATCGCCTCGTCCCATGGCGTGCAACAGGTGCCGGCGCTGACCTCGCTGGCGCGCAGGAACTCGAGGGCCTCGGCATCAACCGGGCGGCCGCCTAGCCCCCTGGCCGATGTCGCAACCGTTGTCGTCCAGGAAGAGCAATTGCTCCTCGGTCTCGATACCCCAGCCGTAAGACCGCGATTGCGGCTATTCACAAACAATCTTGGTAGGCTCGGGGCGGCGAAGTCGTTTGCCCCTTTGACATGGGCTCGCCAGTCACCAGGGGCTGCAGAGCGGTTTGCTATCGATTACTCGACGATCCAGATGGAATTAATCAGCGGATGCCAACCGAAGACTCTGACTCTGTGCCTACACCGGAATATTTGCTGGATGCTGGGTTGCAGGCCGACCAGCTTCAGACCGATATGCGCGACGGGCTAACCAGCAACGAGGCGCAGGCACGTCTGAGCCGCGATGGGGCAAATGAGCTGGTCACGCAGCCCGTCCTGCCGGCCTGGAAGCATTTTCTTGCCCAATTTCAAGACCCCCTGGTGTATCTGCTGCTTGCAGCGGTAGCGATAACCCTGGGCATCTGGCTGCTTGGCGACGGCAGCGGCTGGCCGATCGATTCCCTGGTGATCGTCGCGATCATGCTGATCAACGCGCTTCTGGGATTCTTTCAGGAGGCTCGTTCGCAGCGGGCCGCAGCTGCCCTGGCGAAACTCACCGAAACGACTTCCGCAGTCATCCGCGATGGTGCATTGACACGCATCCCCAGCAGCCAACTGGTCAAGGGCGATTTGCTGGTGCTGGGGGAGGGTGACTCGGTGGGCGCGGATGCGCGGCTGATCGAAGCGAATGCCTTGCGGGTGCTGGAGGCTTCGCTGACCGGTGAGGGCGCAGCCGTATCCAAGCATGCCGGCTGTTTGCCGGCACAGGTGCCGCTGGCAGACCGAGCCAACATGGTTTTCAAGGGAACCGCCATTGCCGAGGGCACCGGGCTCGGTTTGGTGACGGCGGTTGGCATGGCGACCGAAGTGGGGGCCATTGCTCACCTGCTGAACACCACGACAGAAGACGCAACGCCGCTGCAACGAGAGGTGCGCCAGATCGGTCGCGTGCTTGGTCTCGGCGTAGTGGCTATTGCTGTCATCGTTATGACCAGCGTGTTGCTGCTGACAGATATTCAAAATGCGGCCGATGTGGTCGCCGTGCTGTTGCTGGGCGTATCTCTGGCCGTCGCCGCCGTTCCAGAGGGCTTGCCGGCGATCATGTCGCTGGTGCTGGCCATGGGCGTGCAGCGCATGGCCAGTAACAAGGCAATCATCAAGAAGCTGTCGTCGGTTGAGACCCTGGGTTCCGCCTCGGTGATCTGCTCGGACAAGACCGGCACCCTGACCCTCAAGCAGAAGACCGCACGCCAGCTCGTGATCGCCGGCCGACGCTACTCGGTCGACGGGGAGGGCTATTCGACGAACGGGCGGATCCTGCACGTGGCCGGCGAGCCGGACGTGCCGCTCGAGACGTTCCTGCTCCCGATGGCCCTCGCG
>DATJDB010000215.1:0-10428 GCA_035497635.1 Pseudomonas sp.
TCGCAGTACAAGGTCTACAGGGGCGAAACGATCATCCAGGCGAGTGTCGCCAGGATTCGCGCCTTGCAGGAGGATGTCGGGGGATCCTGTGCCTGGATTCACCAGTGCAAGGACCAGCTACTGATCCGCAAGGAAGGTACCAGCAGCTGGACGCACACCTATTTCGATACGCCCTGGCCGGTCTCTCCACGTGATTCGCTGATCGAAGTCACGACCGAAGAGCAGGAAAACGGCCTGCTTCGCCAGCTCAAGGGTGTTCCAGACCTGCTGCCCGAAGAAAAGGGCTATGTGCGGGTCGCTCGAGTGGACGGTTTCTGGAAGCTGGAGCCGCTAGAAGACCAGCGGGTGAAGGTCACCTACCAGTTGCACAACGAGCCGGGCGGCAGCGTGCCTTCCTGGCTGGCCAACAGCTTCGTGATCGATGCGCCGTTCAACACGCTCAAGGGGCTGCGCAGCCTGGCGGAAGAGCAGTAGGGCGGAAAGCAGAAACAAAAAAGGCTGCCATTGGCAGCCTTTTTCGTAGTGTCCGGAGCGATCAGCCGCGCTGATTCAGCGGGGCGAAGTCGCGCTCTGCTGCACCGGTGTACAGCTGACGCGGACGGCCGATCTTCTGGCCGCTTTCGATCATTTCCTTCCAGTGCGAGATCCAGCCGACAGTGCGGGACATGGCGAAGATCACAGTGAACATGCTGGTCGGAATGCCAATGGCCTTCAGAATGATGCCCGAGTAGAAGTCGACGTTCGGATACAGGTTGCGCTCGGCGAAGTAGGGGTCCTTCAGCGCAATTTCTTCCAGCTTCATGGCCAGTTCGAGCTGCGGGTCGTTGATGCCCAGCTCGCCCAGCACCTCGTCACAGGTCTTCTTCATGACCTTGGCGCGCGGGTCGAAGTTCTTGTACACGCGGTGACCAAAGCCCATCAGCTTGAACGGATCGTTCTTGTCCTTGGCCTTGGCCAGGAACTTGTCGATGTTTTCGACGCTGCCGATCTCATCCAGCATGGTCAGTACGGCTTCGTTGGCGCCACCGTGAGCCGGTCCCCACAGGGCAGCGATGCCGGCGGCGATACAGGCGAACGGATTGGCACCAGTGGAGCCGGCCAGACGAACGGTCGAAGTCGAAGCGTTCTGCTCATGGTCTGCATGCAGGATGAAGATGCGATCCATGGCCTTGGCCAGTACCGGACTGATCGGTTTGATCTCGGCCGGGGTGTTGAACATCATGTGCAGGAAGTTTTCCGCGTAGTTCAGGTCGTTACGCGGATACATGATCGGCTGGCCGATCGAATACTTGTACGCCATGGCCGCGATGGTCGGCATCTTGGCGATCAGGCGATGCGCGGAAATTTCGCGATGCTGCTGATTATTGATGTCCAGCGAGTCGTGATAGAAGGCGGACAGTGCGCCGACGATGCCGCACATCACGGCCATCGGGTGAGCGTCGCGACGGAAGCCGTTGAGGAAAGACTTCAGCTGCTCATGAACGATGGTGTGGTTTTTGACAGTGTTTACGAACTTGGCCTTTTGCTCGGCGTTCGGCAGTTCGCCGTTGAGCAGAAGGTAGGCGGTTTCCAGGTAATCGGACTTTTCCGCCAGTTGCTCGATCGGGTAGCCGCGGTGCAGCAGGATGCCCTTGTCACCATCGATATAAGTGATCTTCGACTCGCAGGAAGCGGTCGACATGAAACCGGGGTCGAAGGTGAATTTGCCCGCAGCGGTCAGGGCGCGGACGTCGACGACGTCGGGGCCGATGGTGCCGGTGAGAACGGGCAGTTCTACGGGGGCAGCGCCCTCGATGATCAACTGCGCTTTTTTGTCAGCCATGAGTGGCCTCCTGGTTATGCTTGGAATCATCAGCAGCCCCCCATGCAGGGCCGGCATCACTATAGAGTGATAAAGCCGAATGTCAATTTGCGTAACCCTCGAAAAATGAAGGGGTTTCGCTGAATCTCATGAGGGCGGAACGACTTTTTTACGGCATTCTTTTCGGGCCTGCCATACGCCTTTAGTGGCGGCGGGTTGCGTTGTCATTAGTGGGCTAACTGTCTATACTCCGACACCGGCCGTCATGGGCAAAGCGCCTGTGTTTTGGCGGTTGCACTCCTAAGTGGGTGGGTACCTGACCAGTGCACTTCCCAACAACAACGCCCTGTTTCCTGGGGCTCAAAGTGTGAAAAGAAGCCGTGAATAGCCAACGACCAGTAAACCTAGACCTTAGGACTATCAAGCTCCCTGTCACCGCTTACACGTCCATCCTTCACCGCATCTCCGGTGTGATCCTGTTCCTTGGGCTTATCGTGCTCCTTTACGGGCTCGACATGTCCCTGGCGTCCGAGGAGAGCTTCGAAGAGCTGAAGGCATGCCTGGCCAGTCCGCTGGCAAAGCTGGTGATCTGGGGTCTGCTGTCCGCTCTGCTGTACCACCTGGTGGCCGGGATTCGCCACCTGATTATGGATGCCGGTGTCGGTGAGACGCTGGAGGGCGGCAAGGCTGGCTCGAAGATCGTCTTAGCCGTTGCCATCGTATTGATTGTCCTGGCTGGGGTATGGGTATGGTAACCAACGTCACCAATTTTTCGCGCTCAGGCCTCTATGACTGGATGGCCCAGCGCGTTTCCGCAGTCGTTCTGGCTGCGTATTTCATTTTTCTGCTCGGTTATGTCCTGTTCAATCCAGGTCTGACCTATGCCGACTGGCATGGTCTGTTCTCCCACAATGCGATGCGCATCTTCAGTCTGCTGGCCCTGCTGGCGACGGTCATTCATGCCTGGGTTGGCATGTGGACCATCTCGACTGACTATCTGACTCCGATGGCGTTCGGCCGTTGGGCGACTGTATTGCGCTTCTTCTTCCAGGCGGCCTGCGGCGTGCTGCAGTTTGTGCTGTTCGTCTGGGGCGTGCAGATTCTGTGGGGTATCTGATTCATGGCTAGCATTCGCACTCTTTCCTATGACGCCATCATCGTGGGTGGCGGCGGCGCCGGCATGCGCGCTGCGCTGCAACTGGCGCAGGGTGGTCACAAGACCGCCGTGGTGACCAAGGTCTTCCCGACCCGTTCGCACACCGTGTCCGCCCAGGGCGGCATCACCTGCGCCATCGCTTCGTCCGACCCGAACGACGATTGGCGCTGGCACATGTACGACACCGTCAAGGGCTCCGACTATATCGGTGACCAGGACGCGATCGAGTACATGTGTTCCGTGGGCCCGGAAGTCGTGTTCGAACTGGAACACATGGGTCTGCCGTTCTCCCGCACCGAGCAGGGCCGCATCTATCAGCGTCCGTTCGGTGGTCAGTCCAAGGGTCCGGACAATCCCACCCAGGCTGCCCGTACCTGCGCCGCCGCCGACCGTACCGGTCACGCGCTGCTGCACACCCTGTACCAGGCCAACCTGAAGAGCGGCACCTCGTTCCTCAACGAGTGGTATGCCGTGGACCTGGTGAAGAACCAGGACGGCGCCATCGTCGGCGTCATCGCCATCTGCATCGAGACCGGCGAAACCGTCTACATCCGCTCCAAGGCCGTGGTCCTGGCCACCGGTGGTGCCGGTCGCATTTATGCGTCCACCACCAACGCCCTGATCAACACCGGTGACGGCGTGGGCATGGCCCTGCGTGCTGGCATTCCGGTGCAGGACATCGAAATGTGGCAGTTCCACCCGACCGGTATCGCCGGCGCCGGCGTGCTGGTGACCGAAGGTTGCCGCGGCGAGGGTGGTTACCTGATCAACGCCCATGGCGAGCGCTTCATGGAGCGTTACGCTCCGAATTCCAAGGACCTGGCCGGCCGCGACGTGGTTGCCCGTTCCATGGTCAAGGAAGTGATCGCCGGCAACGGCGTGGGTCCGAACAAGGATCACGTCCTGCTGAAGCTGGATCACCTGGGTGAAGACGTGCTACATAGCCGCCTGCCGGGTATCTGTGAGCTGTCCAAGACCTTCGCGCACGTCGATCCGGTTGTCGCACCGATCCCGGTCATTCCGACCTGCCACTACATGATGGGCGGCGTTGCCACCAACATTCATGGTCAGGCCATCACCCAGGACGCCAACGGCAACGACACCATCATCGAAGGTCTGTTCGCTGTAGGCGAAGTGGCTTGCGTATCCGTGCACGGTGCCAACCGTCTGGGCGGCAACTCGCTGCTCGACCTGGTCGTGTTCGGTCGTGCCGCCGGTCTGCACCTGGAAAAGGCTCTGAAGGAAGGCGTCGACACCCGCAGTGCGACCGAGACCGACATCGAGGCTTCCCTGAAGCGTCTGTCCGGTGTCAATGAGCGCACCTCCGGTGAAGAAGTGGCCCCGCTCAAGCGCGAGCTGCAGAACTGCATGCAGAACTACTTCGGTGTATTCCGTACCGGCGAATACATGAAGAAGGGCATCACTCAGCTGGCCGATCTGCGTGAGCGCATCGCCACCGTCAAGATCAGCGACAAGAGCCAGGCCTTCAACACCGCGCGTATCGAAGCGCTGGAGCTGCAGAACCTGCTCGAAGTGGCCGAAGCGACTGCCATTGCCGCCGACACTCGTACCGAGTCCCGTGGTGCTCACGCCCGCGAAGACTACGAAGAGCGCGACGACCAGAACTGGCTCTGCCATACCCTGTACTTCCCGGGCGAAAAGCGTGTCACCAAGCGCGCTGTCAATTTCGCGCCGAAGACTGTGCCGGCGTTCGAACCGAAAGTACGTACTTACTAAGGGTGATGTGAATGTCTCTGCCCAAGACTTTGCAAGTAAGCGTTTACCGCTACAACCCGGAGCGCGATGCGTCTCCCTACATGCAGGAATTCAACGTCGAGATCGACGGAAAGGATCTGATGGTCCTGGACGTGCTGGCGCTGGTCAAGGAACAGGACGAGGGTTTTTCCTACCGTCGCTCCTGCCGTGAAGGCGTCTGCGGTTCCGACGGCATGAACATGGCCGGCAAGAATGGCCTGGCCTGCATCACTCCGCTGTCCGCCGTGGTGAAGAACGGCAAGCTGGTGATTCGCCCGCTGCCCGGTCTGCCGGTCATTCGTGACCTGGCCGTCGATATGAGCATCTTCTACAAGCAATACGAGAAGGTGCAGCCGTACCTGCAGAACAATTCGCCGGCTCCGGCCATCGAACGTCTGCAGACTCCGGAAGAGCGCGAGAAGCTGGACGGTCTGTACGAATGCATTCTGTGCGCGTGCTGCTCGACCAGTTGCCCGTCCTTCTGGTGGAACCCGGACAAGTTCCTCGGCCCGGCCGCGCTGTTGCAGGCCTATCGTTTCCTGGCTGACAGCCGTGACACGATGACCGAAGAGCGCCTGGCGGCCATGGACGATCCGTTCAGTGTGTTCCGTTGCCGTGGCATCATGAACTGCGTGAACGTATGTCCCAAGGGTTTGAACCCGACCAGGGCCATCGGTCACATCCGTAACATGCTGCTGCAAAGCGGTACCTGATCCTTCGGGGTCGTACCGAGGCTGTACCTCTGCGCTGTCGGCTAAACCCCGGCAGCGTAGTTTTAAGCGGGTCTGGAGCTCACAAAGCACCAGACTCTTCCTGAAAAGTAAATGATGGCTATCAGGGGCATCCGGTAAAAACCCGGTCTATCTGCGGGGTCCCGTAGTGGCTTAACCAGTTGCTCAGGCACGCCGTGCTGCGGTTTCCACGCCGATGGTGTTCCCTTATCGAGGGTGACCAAGCATGCAAGAAAGCGTAATGCAGCGCATGTGGAACAGTGCCCACCTTTCCGGTGGTAACGCTGCCTATGTCGAGGAGCTGTACGAGCTCTATCTGCACGACCCCAACGCTGTGCCCGAAGAGTGGCGCACCTATTTCCAGAAGCTGCCGAATGACGGCGGCAACACGACCGACGTTCCACATTCGCCCATTCGCGATCACTTCGTCCTGCTTGCCAAGAACCAGCGTCGCGCGCAGCCGGCTTCCGCCGCCAGCGTGAGCAGCGAGCATGACAAGAAGCAGGTCCAGGTTCTGCGTCTGATCCAGGCGTTTCGTGCCCGTGGTCACCAGGCCGCCAAGCTCGACCCGCTGGGTCTGTGGCAGCGCCAGGTGCCGGCCGACCTCACCATTCAGAACTACGGTCTGACCGACGCCGATCTGGACACCACGTTCCAGACAGGCGAACTGTTCATTGGCAAGGACGCGGCAACTCTCCGCGAGATCGTCCAGTCCCTGCAAGAGACCTATTGCCGCACTATTGGTGCGGAATTCAACCACATCACCGACTCCGAACAGCGCAAGTGGTTCGCCCAGCGTCTGGAGAGCGTGCGTGGTCGTCCCACCTATTCCCGTGACGCGCAGGCCCACCTGCTGGAGCGCCTGACCGCCGCCGAAGGCCTGGAAAAATACCTGGGTACCAAATACCCGGGCACCAAGCGCTTCGGTCTGGAAGGTGGCGAAAGCCTGATCCCGATGGTCGACGAGATCATCCAGCGTTCCGGCTCCTACGGCATGAAGGAAATCGTCATCGGCATGGCCCACCGTGGCCGTCTGAACATGCTGGTGAACACCTTTGGCAAGAACCCGCGCGACCTGTTCGACGAGTTCGAAGGCAAGAAGGTCGAGGGACTGTCCTCCGGCGACGTGAAGTACCACCAGGGTTTCTCCTCCAACGTCACCACCTCGGGTGGCGAGCTGCACCTGGCCATGGCCTTCAACCCCTCACACCTGGAAATCGTCTCCCCGGTGGTCGAGGGCTCCGTGCGCGCCCGCCAGGACCGCCGTCTCGATCCGAACGGTGACAAGGTTCTTCCGGTCTCCATCCACGGCGACGCGGCTTTCGCCGGCCAGGGCGTGGTGATGGAAACCTTCCAGATGTCGCAGATTCGCGGCTTCAAGACTGGCGGCACCATCCACATCGTCATCAACAACCAGGTCGGCTTCACCATCAGCAACCCGCTGGACTCGCGTTCGACTGAGTACGCGACCGACGTTGCCAAGATGATCGAAGCGCCGATCCTGCATGTGAACGGCGACGATCCGGAAGCCGTGCTTTTCGTCACCCAGCTGGCCGTCGACTACCGCATGCAGTTCAAGCGTGACGTCGTGCTCGACCTGGTCTGCTACCGCCGTCGCGGCCACAACGAGGCCGACGAGCCGAGCGGTACCCAGCCGCTGATGTACCAGCAGATCGCCAAGCAGCGCACCACTCGTGAGCTGTACGCCGAAGCCCTGATTCAGACCGGTGCGCAGAGCAACGAGGATGTGCAGGCCAAGATCGACGAATATCGCACCGCCCTGGACAACGGCCAGCACGTGGTGAAGAGCCTGGTCAAGGAGCCGAACGCCGAGCTGTTCGTCGACTGGGCGCCGTATCTGGGCCACGCCTGGACCGCGCGTCACGACACCGGCGTACCGCTGGACAAGCTGCGCGAGATCGCCAACGGCCTGACCCGTATTCCGGATGGCTTCGTGGTTCAGCGTCAGGTGGGCAAGGTCTATGAAGACCGCCAGAAGATGACTGCCGGCGCCATGCCGATCAACTGGGGTTACGCCGAGACGCTGGCTTACGCCACGCTGCTGCACGACGGCCACCCGGTGCGCATGACCGGTCAGGACATCGGCCGCGGTACCTTCTCGCATCGCCATGCCGCGCTGCACAACCAGAAGGATGCCGCCACCTACGTTCCGCTGAAGAACCTCTTCGAAGGTCAGCCGCGTTTCGACCTGTACGATTCCTTCCTCTCGGAAGAAGCCGTGCTGGCGTTCGAATACGGCTATTCCACCACCACGCCCAACGCGCTGGTGATCTGGGAAGCCCAGTTCGGCGACTTCGCCAACGGCGCCCAGGTGGTATTCGACCAGTTCATTTCCAGCGGCGAGACCAAGTGGGGTCGCCTGTGCGGTCTGACCGTCCTGCTGCCGCACGGCTACGAAGGCCAGGGTCCGGAGCATAGCTCCGCACGTCTGGAACGTTACCTGCAGCTGTGCGCCGAGCAGAACATCCAGGTTTGCGTGCCGACTACCCCGGCTCAGGTCTACCACATGCTGCGCCGTCAGGTGATTCGTCCGCTGCGCAAGCCGCTGATCGCACTGACGCCCAAGTCGCTGCTGCGCCACCCGATGGCCATCTCGACGCTGGAAGACCTCTCCGAAGGCTCCTTCCAGACCGTGATCCCGGAAGTCGATACGCTCGACCCGGCCAAGGTCGAGCGTCTGGTCATGTGCTCCGGCAAGATCTATTACGATCTGCTGACCAAGCGTCGCAACGAGCAGCGTGACGACACCATCATCGTGCGCATCGAGCAGCTGTACCCGTTCCCCGAAGAGGATCTGGCCGAAATCATCGCGCCCTACAAGAACCTCAAGAAGGTGATCTGGTGTCAGGAAGAACCGATGAACCAAGGCGCCTGGTACTGCTCGCAGCACCACATGCGTCGTGTTGCCAGCACGCATCAGAAGGGCCTGTTCCTGGAGTACGCCGGACGCGAGGCCTCCGCTTCTCCGGCGTGCGGCTACCCGTCGATGCATGCTGAGCAGCAGGAAAAACTGCTGCATGACGCCCTCAACATCTAATCCTCGAACGAAGTATCGGAAAGACAGGAATTCATCACATGGCTATTGAGATCAAAGCTCCCGCCTTCCCGGAATCGGTTGCCGATGGCACCGTTGCCACCTGGCACAAGAAGCCGGGCGAAGCCGTCAAGCGCGACGAGCTGATTGTCGACATCGAAACCGACAAGGTCGTCATGGAAGTGCTGGCCGAAGCCGATGGCGTGGTCGGTGAAATCATCAAGGGCGAGGGCGAAACCGTTCTCTCCGGTGAGGTGCTGGGCACCCTGAACGCGGGCGCCGTGGCCGCCGCTCCGGCTCCGGCCGCTGCTGCCGCCGCTCCGGCTGCCGCTGCTGCCCCGGCCGCCACCGACGACAAGATCCTGTCGCCGGCCGCACGCAAAATCGCCGACGAAGCGGGCGTTGAGCGCAACAGCATCGACGGCACCGGCAAGGGTGGTCGCGTGACCAAGGAAGACGCCGTCGCCGCCGCTTCCGGCAAGCCCGCCGCTCCGGCCGCCAAGGCTCCGGCTCCGGCCGCCGATGCGCCGCTGTTTGCCGCAGGCGACCGCGTCGAGAAGCGCGTGCCGATGACTCGTCTGCGTGCCAAGGTGGCCCAGCGTCTGGTCGAGGCTCAGTCCTCCATGGCCATGCTGACCACCTACAACGAAGTCAACATGAAGCCGATCATGGACTTGCGCGCCAAGTACAAGGACATGTTCGAAAAGAAGCACAACGGCGTGCGTCTGGGCTTCATGTCCTTCTTCGTCAAGGCCGCTGTCGAAGCGCTGAAGCGCCAGCCGACGGTCAACGCTTCCATTGATGGCAGCGACATCGTTTACCACGGCTACCAGGATATCGGCGTGGCCGTGTCCAGCGATCGTGGCCTGGTGGTTCCGGTGCTGCGCAACGCCGAGTTCATGAGCCTGGCGGAAATCGAAGGCGGCATCGCCGCTTACGGTCGCAAGGCGAAGGACGGCAAGCTGACCATCGAGGAAATGACTGGCGGCACCTTCACCATCTCCAACGGTGGTGTGTTCGGTTCGCTGCTCTCCAGCCCGATCGTCAACCCGCCGCAGTGCGCCATCCTGGGCATGCACAAGATTCAGGAACGCCCGATGGCGGTCAACGGCCAGGTCGTCATCCTGCCGATGATGTACCTGGCGCTGTCCTACGATCATCGTCTGCTGGATGGCAAGGAAGCGGTCACCTTCCTGGTCACCCTCAAGGACCTGCTGGAAGACCCGGCTCGCCTGCTGCTGGACATTTGATCGACCTGTAATGCGCGTCAGGCAGAACCCGGCATGTCCGGGCTCTGCCGTTTATGGACCCCGGATTTGTTGAAAGAGGAAACGCTATGAGCCAGAAATTCGACGTCGTAGTGATTGGCGCGGGCCCCGGCGGCTACGTCGCTGCCATTCGCGCGGCTCAACTGGGCAAGAAGACCGCCCTGATCGAGAAGTACCTTGGCAAGCAAGGCAAGCTGGCCCTGGGTGGCACCTGCCTGAACGTCGGTTGCATTCCGTCCAAGGCACTGCTGGACAGCTCCTACAAGTTCCACGAAGCCCATGAAGGCTTCAAGGTTCACGGCATCAGCACCGGTGACGTGAAGATGGACGTGCCGACCATGGTCGGCCGCAAGGACCAGATCGTCAAAAACCTCACCGGTGGCGTTGCCGCCCTGATGAAGGCCAATGGCGTCACCGTGATCGAAGGTCACGGCAAGCTGCTGGCCGGCAAGCAGGTCGAAGTCACCAAGCCCGACGGTTCCGTTGACGTGCTGGGCGCCGAGAATGTGATCCTGGCCTCCGGCTCCAGGCCGGTCGAGATTCCGCCGGCTCCGGTGGATCAGAAGATCATCGTCGACTCCACTGGCGCTCTGGACTTCCAGAGCGTTCCCGGTTCGCTGGGCGTGATCGGCGCCGGCGTGATCGGTCTGGAACTGGGTTCC
>DATJDB010000216.1:0-9595 GCA_035497635.1 Pseudomonas sp.
CCGGGCTGGATGTCGCCGCGCAGCTCGGCGCGGGTGATCATCGACAGCGCCGGGCGATCCTTCACCGGGCCGGCCGGGTTGTTGCCTTCGAGCTTGACCAGCAGCGTGTTGCTGGTGTCGCCGGGCATGCGCTGCAGGCGCACCAGGGGCGTGTTGCCAATGCATTCGGCGATGGTGGGATAGCGCTGGGACATGACTTTGCGATCGCAGGGTCAGGAAAAAGGGCGCCTATGATAGCCGCAAACCGCCTTCGTCTATATCGCAGTTCGATGGCAGGTTATAGCGCGCCGGAATAAGCCGCGCCTGCCCGGCGGGTTTCACCTGCGGGTTCGGCGCGTAGGGCGGGTGCAACCCGCCATGTTCACGACCGCCGCGCCTGCCCGGCGGGTTTCACCCGCCCTACGCCACCGGCATCAGCAGGCGCGGTGCGGCTTCGATGATCTGCCGCGACAGGTGCTCCATGCGCGGCGACTGCACCTTCCAGGTGTGCCAGTACAGCGCGACGTCGCAGGGCGCGTCGGGGGTCAGGTCGAGCACTTCGCCGCTGGCCAGCGCGTCGCGGATCAGCAGTTCCGGCACCATGCCGTAGCCCAGCCCGTAGCGGATCGCCTGGTAGTGCGGCTCGGCGCCGGGCACGTGATGGGTCGGGTAGGCGCCCGGCGGCAGACCGAAGCGCTCCAGCAGGAAGGCGGACTGCAGGCGATCCTTGCGGGTGTAGGCCACCACCGGCGCGCGGCGTGCCGAGGCGCGGGTCAGGCCGTGGGCAAAGAAGCGCTGACGGAATGCCTCGCTGGCCACCAGCCGGTAACGCATGATGCCCAGCGGCTCCGCCGTGCAGCCGCGCATGGGCTTGGACTCGGTGCTGATGCAGCCGATGGCCAGGCCGCTTTCCAGCAGGCTGTAGGTGTGGTCCTGGTCTTCGACGGTCAGATCGAGCAGCACCCGTTCGCGGATCAGTACTTCGGCCAGCGCTGGGAAGAACCAGGTGCCCAGGCTGTCGGCGTTCAGCGCCGCCACCACCACCAGCGGCGCGTCGCTCTGCTCGGCCAGTTCGGCCAGCAGATCGGCCTCCAGCAACTGCGCGCGACGCAGATATTGCAGCAGGCGCTGGCCCAGCTCGGTGGGCCGACACGGCCGGCTGCGCACCACCAGCGGCGTGCCCAGCGTGCTTTCCAGGGCGCGCACCCGTTGGGAGATGGCTGGCGAGGTGAGGTGCAGGCGCGCGGCGGCCTGCTCGAAGCTGCCGCATTCGATCACGGCCCGGAATGCCTGCGTTTGTCTAGGGTCCAGCTGCATCTCAACGCCCGATTAAGAAAATGTTTGTATACCCTATAAAACCTTAGTCATGTTCAATTCGCCGGCCAGCCACGGATAATCGCGCCCCTCACAGCCGCGCGCTCCGGAGCTTGTCGTGACCCTAACCCTGCTGTACGTCATCTACCTGATCGCCATCACCGCCGAAGCCATGTCCGGCGCCATCATGGGCATGCGGCGCGGCATGGACCTGTTCGGCATCAGCCTGCTGGGCACCGTCACCGCACTGGGCGGCGGCACCGCTCGCGATGTGCTGCTCGGGCATTACCCGGTGGGCTGGATCGAGCACCCGGAGTACCTGTCCTTCACGATCGGCGCGGCCATCGTCACCGCCTTCATCGCCCGCCAGATGCACCATTTGCGCAAGCTGTTCCTGATCGTCGACGGCCTGGGCCTGGTGGCCTTCACCGTGATCGGCTGCAACGTGGCTCTGAGCATGGAGGCGCACCCGTCCATCGTGGTGCTGGCCGGGGTGATCACCGGCATCTTTGGCGGTCTGTTGCGCGACATCCTGTGCACCGAGGTGCCCATGGTGCTGCGTCGTGAGCTGTATGCCACCGTGGCGCTGTTCACTGGCGTGCTCTACGTTGTGCTGCTGTGGCTGGGCGTGGACACCCAGATCGCCCCGCTGGTGGCGCTCAGCAGCGGCTTCCTGCTGCGCATGCTGGCCATCCGCTTCAGCTGGCGTCTGCCGCAATATGATTCGGAGAACATTCGCGGGCTGGATTGACCCGTATCACACACGCTGACTGCCCGATGAGCGGTCATCTCGCTACACTCACGCCCATCGGTCAAACAGGAAGCTCAGCGTGTTTACCCATTTCGGCATCAAGGGTCGCGTTCTATTGCTGACCCTTTTGCCCACCAGTCTGCTGGCGCTGCTGCTGGGCATCTACTTCACCACCATGCAATTCTCCGACCTGCGCTACCAACTGCTGCAGCGCGGTCAGATGGTGGCCGAGCATCTGGCGCCGCTCACCGCGCCGGCATTGCCCAACAGCGATCCGGCCCTGCTGCAGCGCATCGCCAACAAGGCCCTCGAGCAGCCCGATGTACGGGCCGTGACCCTGTATGACCAGGACGGCCAGATGCGCGCCCACGCCGGGCCGAACATGCTGGTGCAGACCCGCCCCATCAACCGCGATGATCAGCCGCAGCGGCTGACCGACCGGGACACCACGCGCTTTGTGCAGCCGATCCTGGTCAGCCACCTGACCCTCGGCGAGCCAACCGCAACCGACAAGCTGCCACTGGGCTGGATCGAGCTGGAAATCTCCCACCAGGGCATGCTGCTGCGCGGCTATCGCAGCCTGTTCGCCAGCCTGCTGCTGATCATCGCCTGTCTGGGCGTTGCGGCGTTGCTGGCCCTGCGCATGAGCCGCGCGATCAACACGCCGCTGTCGATCATCCAGAAGGGCGTGGCCCGGCTGAAGGATGGCGACCTGCAAACCCGCCTGCCGGACATGGGCAGCCGCGAGATGGACCACCTGGCCGCCGGCATCAACCGCATGGCCGCCGCGCTGCAGAACGCCCAGGAAGAGCTGCAGCACAATGTCGAGCAGGCCACCGAGGATGTGCGCCAGAACCTGGAAACCATCGAGATCCAGAACATCGAACTGGATCTGGCGCGCAAGGAGGCCCTGGAGGCCAGCCGCATCAAGTCGGAATTCCTGGCCAACATGAGCCACGAGATCCGCACGCCGCTGAACGGCATCCTCGGTTTTACCCGACTGCTGCTGCGCAATGAGCTGACGCCGCGCCAGCGCGACTACCTGCAGACCATCCAGAAATCCGCCAACAACCTGCTGGGCATCATCAACGAGATCCTCGACTTCTCGAAGATCGAGGCCGGCAAGCTGGTGCTGGAAAACGCCCCGTTCAACCTGCGCGATCTGCTGCAGGACACCCTGACCATGCTGGCCCCGGAAGCGCACGGCAAGCAGCTGGAACTGGTCAGCCTGATCTACCGCGACACGCCGCAGGCACTGGTCGGCGATTCCCTGCGCCTCAAGCAGGTGCTGACCAACCTGGTGAGCAATGCCATCAAGTTCACCCACCAGGGCACCGTGGCGGTGCGCGCCATGCTGGAAGATGAAGATGACGAGCATGTGCAGCTGCGCATCAGCGTCACCGACACCGGCATCGGCCTGTCCGAGGAAGACCTTCGCCAGCTGTTCCATGCCTTCAGCCAGGCCGACAATTCCATCAGTCGTCAGGCCGGCGGCACCGGTCTGGGCCTGGTGATTTCCAAGCGCCTGGTCGAACAGATGGGCGGCGAAATCGGCGTGGAAAGCACGCCGGGACAGGGTTCGGATTTCTGGATCAGCCTCAGCCTGCCCAAGGCCGAACCCCTCGACGAAGTGGATTGCGCCGCCGTGAAAAACCTGCGCGTCGCTCTGCTGGATGGTCACGATCTGGCCCGCCAGGCGCTGCGTCATCAACTGGAGGACGCTGGCCTGGAGGTTCTCGAATATGCCAGCGCCAACGAACTGCTGGAGGCGGTAGCCAATCTCCCGGATGCCCGCCCCATCGATCTGGCGGTGCTGAGCATCGACAGCCGCGCACTACCGCCGGAGCGACTGGGCCAGTACCTGCATGAGCTGGAAGCCCAGGGCTGCAAGTCACTGGTCCTCTGCCCGACCACCGATCAGATGCTCTACCAACAGGAACTGGGCGACGATCACCGACAACTGTTCAGCAAGCCGATCTGCACACGCCAGTTGCATGAAAGCCTCTGCGAGCTGCTTGGCGCCCGCCCGTCCTGTCGCAACGAGTCGGCCCCGGTGCCATCGACACAGTCCCGGCCGCCGCGCCTGCTGTGCGTGGATGACAACCTGGCCAACCTGCTGCTGGTGGAAACCCTGCTCAATGATCTGGGCGCGAAGGTCACTGCCGTGGACAGCGGTTTCGCCGCACTGGATCAGGTGCGCCAGCACAGCTTCGACCTGATTTTCATGGATGTGCAGATGCCCGGCATGGACGGTCTGAAGACCACCGAAGCGATTCGCGCTTGGGAAACCGAACAGGCCCGCGCACAGACACCGATCGTCGCCCTCACCGCCCACGCCTTGGCCAACGAGCGACGCGCCCTGCTGCAGGGCGGCATGGACGATTACCTGACCAAGCCAATCAACGAGCATCAACTCAGCCAGGTGGTGCTCAAATGGACGGGGCTGACTCTTCGCGGCGGCCAGCCGGTACGCGCGAGCGAACCCGTCGGCGAACAGGGCAGCCTGCCGGTGCTGGACCACGACGAAGGCCTGCGCCTGGCCGCCGGCAAGGCCGACCTGGCCGCCGACATGCTGGCCATGCTGCTGGATTCGCTGGAGGCCGACCGCCAGGCCATCCTGATCGCCTGGGAACGCTGGGACCGCGAGGCGCTGATCGAGCGCATCCACCGCCTGCACGGCGCCACCCGCTACTGCGGCGTGCCCCAGCTGCGCGCCGCCTGCCAGCGCAGCGAAACCCTGCTCAAGCAGGACGCGCCCGAGGCCCGCCAGTCGCTGGACGTGCTGGTCGAGGCCATTCAGCGCCTGTCCGAAGCCTCGGTGGGCGCCCAAGGATAACGACGTCCGGCCCGCCCCACCCGGTATTGCCTGGGGCACGAACCTGTGGGGCCGGGTCAGTCTCACACGGCATTAACCGCAAACTTGCGGCGGGCACAAACCCTGTAGGGCCGGCTTCACGCCGGCCAGCGAAGTCGGCCGAACCGCCTCCGTCTCAGCCCCCTACCCCACCCTCATCGGCCGGGATAAACCCGGCCCCACAAAGGTAGAGAAAACCTGAGGGAGACCAGCAGCGGCAGCGCTTCAATAAAAAAGGCAGCCCGAAGGCTGCCTTTTCTCGATCACATCCGAATGGATCAGTGATCAACCGCACCGCTGCGGCCGATGCCGGTCTGACTGCGAACAGTCAGGGCGTCGAACGCATCGCGTTCCTTCTGGGAATCGGCGCTCTTGTCGGTAATCGAGAAGAACCAGATTGCCGCGAAGGCCAGCGGGATGGACAGGATGCCCGGGTTCGGGAACGGCACGATGGCCTCGGCGAAACCGAACACGTCGACCCATACGGTCTTGCTCAGCAGCACCCACGCGGTGGCCACGAACAGGCCGGTGAAGCCGCCGATGGTGGCGCCACGGGTGGTGCAACCACGCCAGGAGATGGACAGGACCAGCACCGGGAAGTTGGCGCTCGCCGCGATGGCGAAGGCCAGACCCACCATGAAGGCCACGTTCTGGTTCTCGAAGACGATACCCAGCAGGATGGACAGCACGCCCAGCGCCAGGGTGGAGATCTTCGAGATGCGCATTTCCTGCTGCTCGGTGGCACGGCCACGGGCAATCACGTTGGCATACAGGTCGTGAGCGATGGCGGCGGCGCCAGCCAGGGCCAGACCGGCAACCACAGCCACGATGGTGGCGAAGGTCACGGCGGCCAGGAAGCCGAGCAGGAAGCTGCCACCCACGGCGTTCGACAGGTGCACGGCGGCCATGTTGGTGCCACCGATCAGGTCGGTCAGCATGTTGAAGCTGCCGTCCGGACCCACGTTGAAGAACTCGGGGTTGCGCACCAGCAGGGCGATGGCGCCGAAGCCGATGATGAAGGTCAGCACGTAGAAGTAGCCGATGAAGCTGCTCGCCCAGATCACGGACTTACGCGCTTCCTGGGCACTGGATACGGTGAAGAAGCGCATCAGGATGTGCGGCAGACCGGCGGTACCGAAGGCCAGGGCCAGACCCAACGACAGTGCGTTCAGCGGATTGCTGGTCACGGCGTCGCCCGGAGACATCAGCTTCTCGGCGTAGGGGTGCACGGTTACCGCTTCAGCCAGCAGGGCATCCGGGTTGAAGCCGAACTGGTACAGCACCAGAATCGCCAGCAGCGTGCCACCAGCCAGCATCAGCACGGCCTTGATGATCTGCACCCAGGTGGTGGCAGTCATGCCGCCGAAGAACACATAGACCATCATCAGCGCGCCGATGATCACCACGGCGACCTTGTATTCGATACCGAACAGCAGAACGATCAGCTTGCCGGCACCGACCATCTGGGCGATCAGGTACAGGGCAATGATGGTCAGCGAGGCGCTGGCAGCCAGCACGCGCATCCGGGTCTGGCCGAGACGGAAGGCCGTCACGTCGGCGAAGTTGAAGCGACCCAGGTTACGCAGGCGCTCGGCAACCAGGAACATCACCACGGGCCAGCCGAACAGGAAGCCGATGGCGTAGATCACGCCGTAATAGCCGGAGACGTACACCAGACCGGCAATCCCCAGGAAGGAGGCGGCGGAAATGTAGTCACCCGCGATGGCCAGACCGTTCTGGAAACCGGTAATGCCGCCACCGGCGGTGTAGAAGTCGGAGGTGGTCTGAGTCTTGCGCGCAGCCCACCAGGTAATGACGAACGTGCCCGCGATGAACAGCAGGAACATCACGATGGCTTCGGTATTGGCACCGTGGCCGTTGGCGGCGAATGCCGATTGCGTGGTCAGCGCCAGCAGCGCCGCACCGAGCAGACTCTTCTTCATTTCACGTCCCTCAGAACATCATTGAGCAGCGGGTCGAAGACCTTGTTGGAATACCAGACGTACAGCGCAATCAGGATCACTGCGCTGCAGACCACCAACAGGCCGACCAGCAGACCCACGCTCATGGTCCATGTCTCGCCCAGCGGCTGGGCGAACACTTCGGGGAGGTAAGCCATGGTCAGGATGAAGCCGGCATAGATGACCAGGGTGACGGCGAAGAACATCATGCTCACGCGCGTGCGGCGTCGCACCAGTTCCTGATACTTCGGGTGCTGGAGCACCTCGGAGACTATTCTGTCGGTCACTTTTTGTTCTCCTTATTGCTGAACATTTTCAATCTCTTATGCTCCGGGGATTGCCCAGAATGTCTGAACGCCGCAGGCCGCAGACGGCAGGGGGTACCCTTCGCTGCGATATTGGGATACGACTTCAGAGCGTGGCCATACGAGCGGTCCGTCCTGCTCGGCTGGCGTGAGGGCTGGCGTGGCCGGCCGGTCATTTCCGAAACGTGTCAGCTTCGGAAATGGCGACAGGCGGACAGCTCAGCGGGGATGCGCACCGTCATGTTGCGCAGGTTGTTCGAGGGTCTGATCCAGATCGGCGCGGACACGGCGCACGTACAGGCTGGCCAGCACGAAAGCCAGAAGGCTCATGCCGATGGCCACCGGGATGCCCCAGGCCAGCGGGCTGCTCGGATCGTCGCCGATACCGCCGCCGAGCAGATCGGGAGCGAAGGCGAATACCGCGAAGAACGCCATGTAAAGAGCGACCAGCCCCATGGGCATAACCCAGGTGAAGCGGCCTCGCTCTTCGAGCATCGGCCCGGTCGGCTGTTCTTGGTGAGAGGAAGGTACGTTCTGCATGGTGCAATCTCCACGTCCAAGAAATCTGGACGGCCGCAACTCTATCCGCAGCCACGAATGAAAAAAGACGACCATAGTCTTAGTCCGTCAACCGCCTTAGTCTTTGATTCTTAAAAAAAAACGACAAAAGGCAGACGTTCTGACCGGTGGTAATCGAAAATCCTTATCAAGCGCATGGCGATTGGCAATTGTGCTTCGCATGCCCGCCTCGCCTATGTTCCGAAGCAAGCGCACCACCAGGAATTGCCGCCATGCTCAAGACCGCCAGCTTCACCGTCATGCACTTCTGCATCGCCTTCGCGGTGACCTACACCCTGACCGGCAGTCTGGCGGTCGGCGGCCTGGTCGCAACGGTCGAACCTCTGTGCAACGCGGTGGGTTTCTTCTTCCACGAAAAGCTCTGGGAACGCTTCGGCAAGGCCGCGTCCGCCGCCGTTGCCGAACCTGCCTGGCTGGCCTGACCCGCCCGGCGGGCCGGCGCGCGCAACCGGTCGCGCTAAGCTGCAGGAACCCTCCCAGCGGCCCGCGCCATGCTTCGACGCCTTGCCCTCCCACTGTTATTCGCCCTTGTTATCTGCGCCTGCTGGGCCTGGCTCGGCCGCAGCCACCCGCTGCCTGACGTGACGCTGAGCGACCAGCGGCTGCAGTGCGTTTCCTACAGCCCATTCAGCCGTGACCAGTCGCCGTTCGACCGGCCGCTGCGCCTGGACAGCGCGCAACTGGATACGGATCTGGCCCTGCTGGCGCAGCGTTTTTCCTGTGTACGCCTGTATTCGATGACCGGGCTGGAGGCCATTCCCGAGCTGGCCCGCAAGAATGGTCTGTGGTTGATTCTGGGCGCCTGGGTCAATGCCGATCCGCAGGACACCGAAGCCGAAATCCGTCTGTTGATTGACGCCGCGCGCGCCTATCCCGATGTGGTTCGCGCGGTGCTGGTAGGCAACGAAACACTGCTGCGTCGCGAGGTTACCGCCACGCAACTGGTCCGGCTGATCGAGCGGGTCCGCGACAACGTGCCGCAACCAGTCAGCTACGCGGATGTGTGGGAATTCTGGCTGCGCCACCCCGAAATCGCCCCAGCGGTGGATTTTCTCACCGTGCACCTGCTGCCCTACTGGGAAGACGAGCCCCGAGGCATCGACACCGCGCTGGCAGAAGCTGGACGGATTCACGACGAATTCGTCCGGCGCTTCGCCCCGAAGAACATCCTGATTGGCGAGGCAGGCTGGCCCAGCCAGGGCCGCCAGCGGGAAACCGCGCTGCCCAGCCCACTCAACCAGGCCCGTTTCATTCGGGGCCTCGTGCAACAGGCCCACGCCCAAGGCTGGGACTACAACCTGATCGAAGCCTTCGACCAACCCTGGAAGCGCCGCAGCGAAGGTACCGTGGGCGGTTACTGGGGAATCTACGATGCCGATCGGCATGACAAGGGCGTGCTGAGCGGGCCGGTTTCCAATCTGCCGGACTGGCCGACCTGGCTGCTGCTGTCGCTGGCCCTGTATGGCGGCGCGCTGCTGCTCGCCGGAGCGGACGCGCGACG
The DNA here is from genome assembly GCA_035497635.1 of Pseudomonas sp. GTDB lineage: Bacteria > Pseudomonadota > Gammaproteobacteria > Pseudomonadales > Pseudomonadaceae > Serpens. The sequence continues at coordinate 9,245 of DATJDB010000216.1, forward strand.
CTGGCTGCCACCGCTCGCGGCGCTGGGCGCCGGCTGCCTGGCCCTACAGATACAACAACTGGACGTAGTGAGCCGCAGCCCGACGGAGTGGCTGTGGGGCGCGGCGCTGGCGCTGCTCAATTTGCTGGTGCTCGGCCATGTTGCGCTGCAATCGCGAGGCTGGCGCGGGTCCAGACTGTTGCACAAGCAGGCCGGCAGCCTGTTGCTGGCCACCGGCTTCGTCAGCGCGGTGCTGATGCTCGGTCTGGTGGTGGACGCGCGCTATCGCGGCTTTCCCTGGTACGCGGTGTTGTTTCCAGCCGTGGTTTTCCTGTTGCACCCGAGGCCCGTTCGCCACCGCGAGGGGTTGTT
>DATJDB010000217.1:0-7340 GCA_035497635.1 Pseudomonas sp.
CCGCGCAGGTCGGGCGGTGCGGCGAACAGTGTATCGTCGGCTTGCGGTCCATACAGCTGGTCCACCGGCAGGTACAGGGCATGGCAGATCACTTCCAGGCTCAGCCGCTCCAGGTGCTGCAGTTCCTGAGCCATCGCGCTGGCGGCGGCATCGGCCGAGCTCAGCGCGCCATCCACCAGATAGCGGGCGCGAGTACGTTCCGGCTCCACCAGGGTGCTGGTGCTGCCGCTCGAAACTTCGGTAATCAGGACGCGTGGCTCAGGCAGTTCCGGCAGCAGGCGTGCCAGCAGGGCCGCAAACTGCTTCTGCCACGGCCAGAACAGGATCACGCCCAGCACGTTGAACAGGGTGTGGAACAACGCCAGCTGGATCAGGGTGTTGGCGCCCAGGCCCAGCAAGCCGGTGGCCCACAGCACCAGCCAGGTCAGCGGCACCAGCAGGGTCAGCGTCACCAGGGCACTGCTGACATTGAAGATGACATGGGCCAGCGCCAGACGCTGGCCGCTGCGGTTGCCGCCGAGCATGCCCATGGCGCCGGTGGTCACCGCGCTGCCCACGTTGGAGCCGATGGCGATGGCCAAGCTCTGATCCAGGCCAACCTGGCCACCGGCCAGGGCCGCCAGGGTCAGCATCAGCGTGGCATGACTGGATTGCAGCACCACCGTGATGGCGATACCGATGCCGGTGAACAGCAGCGTGCCCATCACGCCACTGCCGCTGTAGGCGGTCAGGTCCATGGTGTCGCCAAAACTGGCGAAGCCACCCTTGATCTGGTCAATGGCCAGGAAGATGAAGGCGATGCCCATCAGAATCCGGCCGCCGCCCTTGCCGGCCGGGCCGGCGAAACTGGCCAGCACGCCGAACACCAGCAGCGGCAGGGCCAGCGGCGACAGGCTGAGATTCTGACCGGCCATGGCCAGCAACCAGATGCCGCTGGTGGCGCCCAGGTTGGCGCCGAAGATGACCGCGATACCGCCGGCCAGCTGGATCAGGCCGGTACTCAGGAAGGCAATGGTCAGCAGCGATACCAGGGTGCTGGATTGCAGCAGGAAGGTGGCGCCAGTGCCGAACAGCAGCGCCTTGAAGGGGGTTGCGGTGCTGCGTCCCAGTAGCTGTTCCAGCTTGCCGCCGGCCAGCTCCTGCAGCCCCTCCTCCAGGCACTGCATGCCGAACAGGAACAGTGCCAGGCCGGCACACAATTGCAGCCAGCCGGAGCTGGACCAGAACGACCAACCCAGGGCTGCCATGCCCAACAGGATCAGGGAAATTTTCGAGTACTGCTTCACGTCGCCATCCGCTCAAAAAGGAAACGCCCATGCATGGGCGACGCACAGCCTAGCCGGGAAGCCCGACGGCGGGAAGGGGCGCGCCAGAGAGGGCGCCTAGGCTTTGGGCTAAGTGCGTGCGGAGCGGGAAACTGGGTCAGTCGCGCTTGTAGCCGCTTTCCGAGCAGCCTAGGCAACGTACGAAGGCGGCTTTGGCGGGTTCTACCACCAGCGCCTTGCCGGCCTCGCCGACATTGCCACCCAGCAGGCTGAACGGCAGGGTAACGATGAACACCCCGGTGCCGATGACGGTGCCGGCGATCAGCAGCGGGCGGGCGATCAGCAGGTCGCCGATCATGGCGTAGGCCGGCGGGGCGTCGGCATTGTAGATGGGGTCGCCGCCGGGATTGGCCTGGGCCGGCAGGCTAAGCAGTCCGGTGGTCAGCGCCAGGGCGGCGGCCAGTGCGCGAAACGAGGTCATGGGGCGATCCTTCGGCGAGTGAGGGTGCCGCGACTATAGCTCGCTCACCCGCGCGCCAACGTGACGCCCTTCAATCACCGCGGAACGCGTATTGCGGTTTTTCGCCGAACAAGTCGAAAGAACGCCAACAGATAGTGCAGATCGGCCCTTTCGCCGTCGCTCGCCCGGATAACGAGCCGCTCAGCGCTGGCAACGGCCGCAGTAGACACTCGAGCGCTGGCCGAGACGCACCTCGTGCAACGTACCGCCGCAGACCTTGCAGAACTGGCCGGCGCGCCCGTAGACGAACAGTTCCTGCTGGAAGTAGCCGGGCTTGCCATCGCCGCCGACGAAGTCGCGCAGCGTGGTGCCGCCGCACTCGATGGCGATGGCGAGGATGCGCTTGATTTCGCCGGCCAGGCGCTCGTAACGGGGCCGGGAAATCGTGCCGGCCGGCTTGCGCGGATCGATGCCGGCGGCGAACAGCGCCTCGCTGGCGTAGATGTTGCCGACGCCGACCACCACCGCGTTGTCCATGATGAAAGGCTTCACCGCCACGCTCTTGCCGCGCGACCGCTCGAACAGCCGGGCGCCGTCAAAGGCGTCGGTGAGCGGTTCCGGGCCGAGCTTTTGCAGCAGCACATGCCGCAGCGGGTCGTCGCTCCACAGCAGGGCGCCGAAGCGGCGCGGATCGGTGTAGCGCAGCGCCAGCCCGGATTCCAGCTCGATGTCCACATGCTCATGCCGACCGGCGGGCAGGCCCTGCGCCACCAGGCGCAGGCTGCCGGACATGCCCAGGTGCACGATCAGCGTGCCGGCCTCGGCCTCAATCAGCAGGTACTTGGCACGTCGTCCGACGCGCAGGATGCGCTGGCCGGACAGGCGCACATCGAGGTCCTCGGGGATCGGCCAGCGCAGCCGGCGTTCGCGCACCACCACGCGGCTGACGCGCTGGCCGAGCAGGTGCGCCTCGATGCCACGACGGGTGGTTTCGACTTCAGGAAGTTCGGGCATGGGCAATGCCATGAAAAAGACGGGCCGGCAGTGTACCGATGCGCGCGGCTCAGTAGTAAGTGCCGCCGATGCCCGCCTCCTTCACCGCTTCGCGCAGGTTGTCGAAGTCGTATTCGCTCAGGCCGACGTAATCCAGCACCAGCGCGCTCAGGCTATTCCATTCATGGTCCACCTCCTGGCGGCCCAGCACGCGGTAGCAGCCGCAGATGTGCTCGGCCATCTTGAGGATCGCCAGCAGATTCTTTAGCTGGGTGTGGCGGCTGGAGTCGTCGGTGAAGATCGAGCGCGCGTTGTGATGGTTGGCGATCGCCTCGCAGACGCGCTCGGGCAGGCGCCAGGAGCGTGCAATGAAGTAGCCGACCACCGCGTGGTTGGTATTGAGCAGGCGGTTTTCGGTATCCACCACGCGGTTGTCCTCCGACGCGCGAAAATACGCCTCCTCCTGGACCTCGAAGTAATTGGGGAAGCGCTGCAGCATCAGCGGGATGCCGCAGTTGTGAAACAGCCCCAGGGCGTAGGCCTCGTCGGAGGGCTGGTGGCCAATGCGCTTGGCCAGCATCAGGCAGGTCTGGGCGATGTCCTGGGCGCTGTCCCAGAAGCTGTTGAGGGTGACGATTTCCTCGTCGTTCAGCGCACCCTTGATCGCCTGGGCGTTGATCAGGTTGACCACCGTGTTGGTGCCCAACAGGTTGATGGCGTGCTGGATCGAGCTGATGCGGTTGGACAGGCCGAAGAACGGCGAATTGACCAGCTTGAGCAGCGCGCCGGACAGCCCCGGGTCCTGGCTGATCAACCGCGCGATGTTGTTGACGTCCGGGTAGGGCTGCATCTGCTCCATCTGCAGGTCGACCATGATCTGCGGCTGGGGCGGCACGCTGATGCCCTGGAGGATGCTGCGGAGCTGATCCGCGGAGATTTCAGGCGACATGGCGGCAATCCGAAAAGGCTGTTTGGACGCGAGTTTATCCTGCCCGAGGGTGATAGCGCGCTGATGTTATGTCGCGGTTTTTCCATCGGCGGGCGGAAACGCGGCCGGTCCCCGGCCCCTGTATAATGCCGGCCCCCTTTCCGGAGCCGCGCCCATGTCCCTGCCCAGCCTACGCCTCAAAGCCAATGCCGAACGCCGTCTGCGCGCCGGTCATCTGTGGGTCTACAGCAACGAGGTGGACGTGGCGGCCACACCGCTCAACGGCTTCCAGCCCGGCGACCAGGCGATCCTGGAAATGGCCAACGGCAAGCCGCTGGGCATCGTCGGCGTCAGCCCGAACAACCTGATCTGCGCTCGCCTGCTGTCGCGCGACACCGGCCACACGCTGGACAAGTCGCTGCTGGTGCATCGCATCCAGGTGGCCCTGAGTCTGCGCGAGCGTCTGTTCGAGCAGCCCTGCTACCGCCTGGTATATGGCGACTCCGACTTCCTGCCCGGCCTGGTGGTGGATCGCTTCGGTGATCATCTGGTGGTACAGCTGGCCAGCGCCACCATGGAACGCAACAAGGATGCGGTGATCGAGGCGCTGGTGCAGGTGCTCAAGCCGCACGGCATCCTGCTCAAGAACGACTCCGCCGCGCGCGACGCCGAGGGCCTGGAGCGTTACGTGGACACCGCCTTCGGCGTGGTGCCCGAGTGGGTCGATCTGGAAGAGAACGGCGTGAAGTTCCAGGCGCCGGTACGCGACGGCCAGAAAACCGGCTGGTTTTACGATCACCGTATGAACCGCGCCCGCCTGGCGCCCTATGTGAAGGGCAAGCGCGTGCTCGACCTGTTCAGCTACATCGGCGGCTGGGGCGTGCAGGCCGCTGCCTTCGGCGCCAGCGAGGTGTTCTGCGTGGACGCCTCGGCCTTCGCGCTGGACGGCGTGGAGCGCAACGCCACTCTGAATGGCGTGGCCGAGAAGGTCGCCTGCGTGGAAGGCGATGTGTTCGCCGCGCTCAAGGAACTGAAAAATGCCGAAGAGCGCTTCGACGTGGTGCTGGTCGATCCGCCGGCGTTCATCAAGCGCAAGAAGGATCTGAAAAACGGCGAGGCCGCCTACCGCCGCCTCAACGAGATGGCCATGCGCATGCTCAACAAGGACGGCATCCTGGTCAGCGCGAGTTGCTCCATGCACCTGCCCGAGGACGATCTGCAGAACATCCTGCTGCAAAGCGCCCGCCATCTGGACCGCAACCTGCAACTGCTCGAGCGCGGCGCCCAGGGCCCGGACCATCCAGTGCATCCGGCCATCCCGGAAACCCGCTACATCAAGAACCTGACCTGCCGCATTCTGCCCAACGCCTGACCGTCGAGCGGGTGAGCGGCGTTCCACCCGGAACGCCGCTTCCGCGCGGCACACGGCCCAGCCATCGCGCGGCTTTCGCCCACGCCGCTCCTGGGCTTAGAATCCCTGCATCCTGTCCATCCCGGCGGACCCGTGAGCCCATGTGGCCCGGTCGGCGGAGACCCCGCCACCACCCGGCCCCAGCTCCTTCGGCAACTCGTTACCGTTGATTGCCCTCGGCGCCTGGCGCGCTCACCCTACGCAGAACCAGCGGACGTCCGTGCCGCGCCGATTAGCCTCAAGCAGGACCCCGACATGCCCGATTACCGCTCGAAAACCTCCACCCACGGCCGCAACATGGCCGGCGCCCGCGCCCTGTGGCGCGCCACCGGGATGAAGGACGAAGACTTCAAGAAGCCGATCATCGCCATCGCCAACTCCTTCACCCAGTTCGTGCCCGGCCACGTGCACCTGAAGGACATGGGCCAGCTGGTCGCCCGCGAGATCGAGAAGGCCGGCGGTGTGGCCAAGGAATTCAACACGATCGCCGTGGATGACGGCATCGCCATGGGCCACGACGGCATGCTCTATTCGCTGCCCAGCCGCGAGATCATTGCCGACTCCGTGGAATACATGGTCAATGCGCATTGTGCCGACGCCATCGTCTGCATCAGCAACTGCGACAAGATCACCCCCGGCATGCTGATGGCCGCCCTGCGCCTGAACATCCCGGTAGTGTTCGTCTCCGGCGGCCCAATGGAAGCCGGCAAGACCAAACTCGCCGCCCACGGCCTGGACCTGGTCGATGCCATGGTGATCGCCGCCGACGACTCCTGCTCCGACGAAACCGTCGCCGAGTACGAGCGCAGCGCCTGCCCGACCTGTGGCAGCTGCTCGGGCATGTTCACCGCCAACTCGATGAACTGCCTGACCGAAGCCCTGGGCCTGTCCCTGCCGGGCAATGGCACCACCCTGGCCACCCACGCCGACCGCGAGCAGCTGTTCCTGCGCGCCGGTCGCCTGATCGTCGAGCTGTGCCAGCGCTTCTACGGCGAAGGCGACGATTCTGTCCTGCCGCGCTCGATCGCCAATCTCAAGGCCTTCGAGAACGCCATGACCCTGGACATCGCCATGGGCGGTTCCACCAACACCATCCTGCACCTGCTGGCCGCGGCCCAGGAAGGCGAAGTGGACTTCGACCTGCGCGCCATCGACGCGCTGTCGCGCAAGGTGCCGCAGCTGTGCAAGGTGGCGCCGAACATCCAGAAGTACCACATGGAAGACGTGCACCGCGCCGGCGGGATCTTCTCGATTCTCGGCGAGCTGGCCCGCGGTGGCCTGCTGCACACCGACGTCTCGACCGTGCACAGCAAGACCATGGCCGAGGGTATCGCCCAGTGGGACATCACCCAGACTAGCGACGAAGCCGTGCATACCTTCTTCAAGGCGGGCCCGGCCGGCATTCCGACCCAGGTCGCCTTCAGCCAGGCGACCCGCTGGGACAGCCTGGATGATGACCGTGAAAACGGCTGCATCCGCTCGGTCGCCCACGCCTACTCCGCCGAAGGCGGCCTGGCCGTGCTGTACGGCAACATCGCGCTGGACGGCTGCGTGGTGAAGACCGCCGGCGTGGATGAATCCATCCTGGTGTTCGAGGGCACCGCAAAGATCTTCGAAAGCCAGGACAGCGCCGTGAAGGGCATCCTCAATGACGAGGTGAAGGCGGGCGACATCGTGATCATCCGCTACGAAGGCCCGAAGGGCGGCCCCGGCATGCAGGAAATGCTCTACCCGACCAGCTACCTGAAATCCAAGGGCCTGGGCAAGGAATGCGCCCTGCTTACCGACGGCCGCTTCTCCGGCGGCACCTCCGGGCTGTCCATCGGCCATGCCTCGCCGGAAGCGGCCGCCGGCGGCGCCATCGGTCTGGTGCAGGAAGGCGACAAGATCCACATCGACATCCACAACCGCACCATCGAGCTGCTGGTCAGCGATGAAGAACTGTCCCATCGTCGTCACGAACAGGACAAGAAGGGCTGGAAACCCGCCCAGCCGCGCGCCCGCAAAGTGAGCACGGCGCTCAAGGCCTACGCCCTGCTGGCCACCAGCGCCGACAAGGGCGCGGTGCGCAACAAGGCGCTGCTGGACGGCTGACCTCGTTTCGTACGCACAAAAAAACCGGCCTCGGCCGGTTTTTTTTGTATGTCACGTAAAGGTGTTCAGACCTGCGGGGCCGGGCGGCCACCGGCCAGTCGCCCGGCAAGCATAAAGGCGATCGGCGAAACCACCAGCGAGAAGCAGAACGCCACCGGCCAGCCGGTGAGAAAGGTGCTCGACCAGATT
>DATJDB010000218.1:0-2273 GCA_035497635.1 Pseudomonas sp.
CCTCCGACCGCTCGGTTCGTAGCCGAGTACTCTATCCAGCTGAGCTATGAGTCCACAATGGCGGAGAGGGGGGGATTCGAACCCCCGACACCCTTTTGAGATGTACTCCCTTAGCAGGGGAGCGCCTTCGGCCACTCGGCCACCTCTCCGCAACACGGGGCGCATGATATACAGCTTTGCCCCGCTTGCAAAGCCCCAAGTTTGAAAAAACTTAGAAAAATTAGTGGCTTGGTTCCTGGTCCTTTTCCTTCTGGATGCGCTGGTAGATTTCTTCACGGTGCACGGCAACTTCCTTTGGCGCGTTAACGCCGATGCGCACCTGATTGCCCTTTACGCCCAGAACGGTGACGGTGACGTCGTCACCCACCATAAGGGTTTCCCCTACCCGACGGGTCAGAATCAGCATTCCTTTTCTCCTTACATGGATGTTTCGATTCAATCTGCAAAAAATAAAAGGGGCCTCATCCACGCTACGCGTGCAATTGCCCAAATATTGACCAGCCCGCCGAAGACAGTTCCGACGGACCGATCAAAAAAGACGGAAGGCGCGATTCAAGCGCCCGCCGTGAAACTCAGTTCTTTTCTAGAGCAACCGGCGCGTCCAGCTCAAAAGCCGTATGCAGCGCGCGCACCGCCAGCTCCAGATACTTCTCTTCAACGACCACCGAAACCTTGATTTCGGACGTGGAGATCATCTGGATGTTGATGCCCTCCTTGGCCAGTGCCTCGAACATGCGACTGGCGACACCGGCGTGGGAACGCATGCCGACGCCGACGATGGAAACCTTGGCGATGTTCGGGTCACCCTGGACAACACGGGCGCCGATTTCCGACGCGATCTTTTCGAGAATACGCAGGGCATTCTCCTGGTCGCCATGGTTGACGGTGAAGGTGAAATCGGTGGTGTTATCGTGCGCCACGTTCTGCACGATCATGTCCACTTCGATGTTGGCCGCACTGATCGGGCCGAGGATCTTGAAAGCCACGCCGGGAGTATCCGGCACGCCGCGAATGGTCAGCTTGGCTTCGTCGCGGTTGAAGGCGATGCCGGAAATGATCGGCTGTTCCATGGATTCCTCTTCATCATCGATGGTAATGAGGGTGCCCGGACCCTCCTTGAAGCTGTGCAGGACGCGCAGCGGGACGTTGTACTTGCCGGCGAACTCGACCGCGCGAATCTGCAGCACCTTGGAGCCGAGGCTGGCCATTTCCAGCATTTCCTCGAAGGTGATCTTTTCCAGCCGCCGCGCACGGGAAACCACGCGCGGATCGGTGGTATAGACACCATCCACATCGGTGTAGATCTGGCATTCATCGGCCTTCAGGGCAGCGGCCAACGCCACCGCCGTGGTGTCCGAACCACCACGACCCAGGGTGGTGATATTGCCGTGCTCGTCCACACCCTGGAAGCCGGCCACCACCACCACGCGCCCAGCCTTGAGATCGGTGCGCAGACGTTGGTCGTCGATCTGCAGGATGCGCGCCTTGGTGTGCGCGTTGTCGGTGAGAATGCGCACCTGGCTGCCGGTGTAGGACACCGCCGGCACATCGTTGCGAATCAGGGCCATCGCCAGCAGGGCAATGGTCACCTGCTCGCCGGTGGAAATCATTACATCCAGCTCACGGGGAACCGGCCGGCCATCGGTAATCTGCTTGGCCAGATCGATCAGGCGGTTGGTTTCGCCGCTCATGGCGGATACCACCACGACGATGTCGTCGCCCTGCTCGCGGAATTTCCTGACCTTGTCAGCCACCTGCTGGATCCGCTCAACGCTGCCGACAGATGTGCCGCCAAACTTTTGTACGATCAAAGCCATGTCATCAAACCATCTGAGTCCCTGGGGGCGCCCATCTGACCCCGGCGGGGTCTTGAGAACGGGACAGACCGGACGCGCTGCCTGCCCCGCTGGCTGTCGTTACAGCCCCTGTTCAGCGAAACCGCGAACCAGCGCCAGCGCGGCATCCAGCTGCGCGGCATCGGTGCCGCCGCCTTGCGCCATGTCCGGGCGACCACCGCCCTTGCCGCCGACGGCTGCGGCCGCCTGTTTCATCAAGTCACCGGCCTTCAGCTTGCCGGTCAGGTCCTGGGTGACACCGGCCACCAGCACCACCTTGTCATCCTGCACGCCACCGAGCAGCACCACGGCGCTGCCCAGCTTGTTCTTCAACTGATCGACCAGCGCCAACAGCGCCTTGCCATCCAGACCGTCGAGACGCGCGGAGAGCACCTTGGCACCCTTGATCTCCACGGCCGAGCCGGCCAGATCATCACC
>DATJDB010000219.1:0-7064 GCA_035497635.1 Pseudomonas sp.
CATCCCCCGCCATCAGGCCGAGCTGCTGCCGCCTCCAAGCGAACTATCGGAAGACTTCTGGCAACTGGCCGGTGCGGCCTTCCTGCGCAGCGAGCCCGAGTGCCGCCGCGCCGATGACCCCCATTCGCCGTGGGGCCAGCGCACGGGCTGGCGCGCCGGGCTGCCGGCACAGAGCATCCTGCACCTGCGCTGCAACGGCGAGTCGCACATCGTCCGGCCACAGGTCGACGCTGCGCAGGCTGGACAGCCACGCACAACGACGACCGCCATTCGCCAGGGCGATACCCTGTACTTGGGCTGGCAGGGTGAACTGCATGCGGTAACGCGCTTCGATCCGATTGCCGAAGCCGAGGCCGCGCATGCCCACCCGGGCGGCGGGCTGGGCGCGCCCATGAACGGTAGCGTGGTCCGCGTGCTGGTCGAACCGGGTCAGGCCGTCGAAGCCGGCACCGCGCTGGTGGTGATGGAAGCCATGAAGATGGAGCACAGCATCCGCGCACCGCAGGCCGGTATCGTCAAGGCGCTGTATTGCGCTGAGGGCGACATGGTCAGCGAGGGCGCGGCGCTGGTGGAGCTGGAGGACGCGCCATGAGCCTGCCGCAACAGGTCCGCCTGGTCGAGGTCGGCCCGCGCGACGGCCTGCAGAACGAGAAACAGCCGATTGCGGTCGCCGACAAGGTGCGGCTGGTCGATGACCTGACGACCAGCGGCCTGCGCTTCATCGAAACCGGCAGCTTTGTTTCACCCAAATGGGTGCCGCAGATGGCCGGTAGCACCGAGGTGTTTGCCGGCATCAGCCGGCGTCCCGGGGTCGTCTACTCGGCACTGATCCCCAATCTGCAGGGCTTCGAGGCTGCGCTGACGGCCGGCGCGGATGAAGTTGCGGTGTTCGCTGCCGCCTCGGAGAGCTTCTCGCAGAAGAATATCAACTGTTCCATTGCCGAAAGCCTGGCCCGCTTCGAGCCGCTGCTGGCCGCCGCCAGCCGGCACGGCCTACGGGTGCGCGGCTATGTGTCCTGCGTGCTGGGCTGCCCCTACGAAGGCGAGATCGCCGCGCAACAAGTCGCTGCCGTGGCCGCCGACCTGCTGGCGATGGGCTGTTACGAGATTTCCTTGGGCGACACCATCGGCGTGGGTACGCCCGGCCAGGCCCGCCAGTTGATCGAAACGGTCGGCAAGCGGGTGCCGCGTGAGCAACTGGCCGGGCATTTCCACGATACCTACGGACAGGCGCTGGCCAATATCTACGCCAGCCTGCTGGAAGGCGTGGCGGTGTTCGACAGTTCGGTGGCGGGACTCGGCGGCTGCCCCTATGCACAAGGCGCCAGTGGCAATGTCGCCAGCGAGGACGTGGTGTATCTGTTGCAGGGACTGGGCATCGACAGCGGCGTGGATCTGGATAGTCTCATCGCCGCCGGCAACCGCATCAGCGCCCTGCTCGGCCGGCAGACCGGCTCACGCGTTGCCCGCGCGCGCTCAGTCTGAAGGCAATCCGCTGACCAGTTGGCCGGGCCTGACGCCACGCTGGTCAAACCACCCCTGATTGACCTCGACGGCGTAGCGCGCCGGCGCGCTGGAGCACTTCACGGTGAGATCGTGGGGCTGCAGGTCGATCAGGTCGATAATTCGCCCTTCTTCGTCCAGAAACGCCGCTGACAGCGGCAGCGGCGTGTTCTTCATCCACAGGCACTGGGTCTTGAGCTGCGGAAAGCGAAACAGCATGCCGGCGGACTCGGCCAGCTCGCTGCGCGCCATCAGACCACGCTGGCGATCCGCATCCTTGAAAACGTATTCAGCCTGCAGCACATGCGGGGCGAAATTCAGTTCCAGCAGGCGCGGTTCGGCGAGAGCCGCACCGGCGGCGCAGAGTAATCCGGGAAGCAGCAACCAGCGCATGGGCGGGATGTTCCTTGAGCAACGGAGGAAACCAGCACTATAGCCGTGCGGGCGTCAGGCCTTGCGCTGGCGCAGCTGCACGAACAGCGCTTCGACCTTTTCCCGTGCCCAGGGTGTCTTGCGCAGGAAGGTCAGGCTCGACTTGATGCTCGGGTTGCTGCTGAAGCAGCGGATATCGACGCGTTGCGCCAGTCCCGGCCAGCCGTAATGAGCCACCAGTTCGGTGAGCAGCTGTTCCAGGGTGATGCCGTGCAGGGGATTGTTGGCGCTGGGATTCATGGGATTACACAGACGGGTTGCTGAAAGGTCGGCAGCTTAGTGGCGCGTGGCGCCTGCCCACCAGTGGTTTTTATCCGCCCGCGTTGAGCCTGGGTCTCGAAGCCGGCAGAATGCCGGCCCCGCCCCGAGGAGCACCGACAATGGCCAAAGCCATGGCACGCCACATTCTGGTCAACACCGAAGCCGAAGCGGCGCAACTGAAGAAGCGCCTGGCCGGCGGCGAGCCGTTCGACAAACTGGCGAAGAAGCATTCGACCTGCCCGTCGAGCAAGCGTGGCGGCGATCTGGGCGAAGTCCGGCCAGGGCAGATGGTGCGAGTGATCGACGAGGTGATTTTCAAGAAGGCCGTGGGCGAGATTCACGGTCCGGTGAAATCCCAGTTCGGCTATCACCTGGTGCAGGTGTTCTACCGGGAATAGGCGCCGCAAAGCGGCGCCCTGCCCTGTGTTAAACCAGCACGCCCTGGCTGCGCAGATAGTCGTCGTAGCTGCCGTTGAAGTCGGTCACGCCGTTCTCCGACAGTTCGATGATGCGCGTGGCCAGCGAGCTGACGAACTCGCGGTCGTGGCTGACGAAAATCAGCGTGCCCGGGTAGTGTTCCAGCGCCAGGTTGAGCGCCTCGATGGATTCCATGTCCAGGTGGTTGGTCGGTTCGTCCATCACCAGCACGTTGGGCTTCTTCAGGATCAGCTTGCCGAACAGCATGCGGCCCTGTTCCCCACCGGAAATCACCTTCACCGACTTCTTGATGTCGTCGTTGGAGAACAACATGCGGCCTAGGGTACCGCGCACCAGCTGCTCGCCACCCTGGGTCCACTGTGACATCCAGTCGAACAGGGTGTAGTCGTCTTCGAAATCTTCGGCGTGGTCCTGGGCGAAGTAACCGACCTCAGCGCTTTCCGTCCACTTCACTTCGCCGGCCATGGGCGTCATCTCGCCGACCAGAGTCCGCAGCAGCGTGGTCTTGCCGATCCCGTTGGGCCCGATGATGGCAACGCGCTCACCGGCCTCGATCTGCAATGACAGGTTTTTGAACAGCACGGTGCCGTCGAAGCCCTGGCTAACTTTCTCCAGGGTGATTGCCTGGCGGTGTAGTTTCTTGGTCTGCTCGAAGCGGATGAACGGGCTGACGCGGCTGGACGGCTTGACCTCATCCAGCTGGATCTTGTCGATCTGGCGGGCACGGCTAGTCGCCTGCTTGGCCTTGGAGGCGTTGGCCGAGAAGCGGCTGACGAAGGTCTGCAGTTCGGCGATCTGTGCCTTCTTCTTGGCATTGTCGGACAGCAGGCGCTCACGGGCCTGGGTCGCGGCAATCATGTACTCGTCATAGTTGCCCGGGAACAGGCGGATTTCGCCGTAATCCAGGTCGGCCATGTGCGTGCACACGCTGTTCAGGAAGTGACGGTCGTGGGAAATGATGATCATGGTGCTGTTGCGCGCGGTAAGCACGCCTTCCAGCCAGCGGATGGTGTTGATATCCAGGTGGTTGGTCGGCTCGTCGAGCAACAGGACATCCGGATCGGAGAACAGCGCCTGAGCCAGCAGCACACGCAGTTTCCAACCCGGCGCCACGGCGCTCATCGGCCCGAAGTGCTGGTCCAGCGGAATGCCGACACCCAGTAGCAGTTCACCGGCGCGGGATTCGGCGGTATAGCCGTCCATCTCGGCGAACTCCACTTCCAGCTCGGCTACCGCCATGCCTTCTTCTTCGGTCATTTCCGGCTGCGCGTAGATGCGATCCCGCTCGGCCTTGACCTTCCACAGCTGCTCGTGGCCCATGATCACGGTGTCGATGACCGTGCTGTCCTCATAGGCGAACTGGTCCTGGCGCAGCTTGCCCAGGCGGGTATTGGGCTCAAGCATTACCTGGCCGCCAGACGGATCGAGCTCACCGCCGAGAATTTTCATGAACGTGGACTTGCCGCAACCGTTGGCGCCGATCAGGCCGTAGCGGTTGCCGTTACCGAATTTGACGGAAACGTTTTCGAACAGCGGCTTGGCGCCGAACTGCATGGTGATGTTGGCGGTGGAGATCACGACGGGGGGTACCTGCTTGAGCGGCCCAGGGGCAAAAAACGGCGAATTGTACGCCTTCCCGCCGGTTAAAGCAGCCCGCCAAGCCCGTCGAGGAAGCGATATTCGCCCGGCAACAGCCAGTACACCCAGAACAGCTGATGCAGCAGGACAATGCCCCAGAACGGCATCAGGAAACGCAGCTTGCGCGTCTTGTGGCGCAAGCGCTGCTGCGCAATCAGTGCACCAGGCCAGCCGCCGTAGAACGCCGCCGCGTGGAGGATTTTTTCCGGGATGCGCCAGCGCCCCTGCCGGGCCTGGCGCTTGTCATAGCGGTACAGCCCGTAGGTCACCAGGCTGATGAGCAGGTACACCACCAGGGCGATGGGGAAACCCAGCACCAAGGCGCTGCCAAACGGAAGCGCCATCAGGGCGGCGAATAAGAAGTAGTGGGCGAGTTTCAACCTTGTGCGGTGCTCCAGTCGATCCATTCGAACTGCCAGGTGGCGAGAATCAGCAAGCCAAACGCGATGCGGTACCAGGCGAACGCCGCGTAGCTGTGATTGCCGATGAACTTTAGCAGCGCCCGTACCGCCAGCATGGCGAAAACGAACGAAACCACGAAGCCCAGGGCAAATACCGGCAGATCGGCCGGCTGGAACAGGTCGCGGTACTTGTAGCCGGAGTACACCGCCGCACCGACCATGGTGGGCATGGCCAGGAAGAAGGAAAACTCGGTGGCGGCCTTGCGCGACAGACCGAACAGCAAGCCGCCGATGATGGTCGATGCCGAGCGCGAGGTACCGGGAATCAGCGCCAGGCACTGGGCGCAGCCGACCTTCAGGGCATGAGTCCAGCGCATGTCGTCCACGGTTTCCGCCTGCACCGCATGTGGGCGCTTTTCCGCCCAGAGCATCACGAAACCACCCATCACCAGGGCGGTCGCCACGGTGATGGGATTGAACAGGAACGCTTTGATCAGATCGGAAAAGATCACACCGATCACTGCGGCCGGCAGAAAGGCCACCAGCAGATTGAGCGTGAAACTTTGCGCGGAGCGCTGGCGCGGCAGCCCGACCACAACATCGGCAATCTTGCGCCGATACTCCCAGACCACGGCGAGGATGGCGCCCAGCTGGATGATGATATTGAAGGCCTCGAATCGCTCTCCCTTAAACCCGATCCGGTCGGCCACGATGATCTGATGACCGGTACTTGAAATAGGCAGAAATTCGGTCAGTCCCTCGACAATGCCTAACAGTACAGCCTGGAAGGCGGTCCAAAGATCCATAACATTCCTTAGCGACGCCCGGGCGCCCGTTGCGAATGAACCGGCGACAGGGCCGGCGACAAGCGCGCAATGCTAGCAGAGCCGGCGAGCGACAGAAAAATGTTGTTTTTCCGGCATCATTTTTGCTAATTGAACGAAACTTTGTTTAATACGCCAGCTTCGGTTCGCCTAAAGGGTAATGGACGAAATGTCGCACCCTGCTGCAACTTAGACGGAGTTCCGGCAACCTGTTGGCGCGAATACGCCAAAGTTGAACCGTAAAATAATGAATCAGGGTTAAAAACATGTCGCTGCGCTCCTTGCCAATCCGTCACAGACTTTGGCTTATTCTCGCTCTCTTTCTACTGATGCTGGTTTTTCAGGGTGTATTCCAGCTCCAGCAACTCTATAGCGATCTGCATCGAGAAAAGGCGGAAAAGACCCAACATCTTGTGGAAAGCACCATCGGCATTCTCCAGCAATACCACCGGCTGGAAGTCGAAGGGGTCATGGATCGAGCGCAAGCCCAGGCGGAAGCGCAAAAGCTGCTTGGCCAGCTGCGTTATGGCGCCAATGATTATTTCTGGATCAACGACATGCATCCGCGCATGGTCATGCATCCGACCAACCCCAAGCTAAATGGCGAATCCCTGCAGACCTACAAGGATCCTGACGGCACCGAACTTTTCAATGTCATGGTCAGCGTGGTCAAGGAACGCGGCGCCGGTAGCGTCGAATATCGGTGGCCAAAACCCGGGCATGACACGCCGGTACCCAAGATTTCCTATGTCCAGCTGTTCGAGCCCTGGGGTTGGATTCTGGGAACAGGCGTCTACATCGATGACATTCGTCAACAGTTCGTTCAGCAGAGCCTTAAGGCCTCGGGTATCGGCCTGGTCATCTTCCTGCTCAGTGGCGTGCTGCTGACGCTTATCGCCCGCAGCATCACCCGTCCCTTGCAGGAAGCGGTACAGGCGATGGCCAGTATCGCCAGTGGCGACGCCGATCTTACCCGGCGACTCGAGACTCGTGGCCGGGACGAAATTCGCGACATGGCGGAGCACTTCAACCATTTCACCGACAACCTGCGCAAGTTAGTCGAACGCCTGCTCAGTGATGCCGTATCCCTGCAACAGTCGGCCGACGGCCTGAACCAGGTGGCCGGCAACAGCCAGCTGTTCTGCCAGAAGCAGTCCACTCAGATGGAACAGGTCGCCACGGCAATCAACGAGGTCAGCTACGCGGTTCAGGATGTCGCCCGCAACGCCGAACAGGCCTCCAGCGAGGTGAACCAGGCCGAAGCCCAGGCCCGCCAGGGCCGACAGAACATCGACCTCAGCCTGGAGCAGATCGAGCAGCTGTCTGCCCGGATCAGCCAGGCGGTGGATGTCATCCAGGGACTGGCTGATGAGAGCACGCAGATCGGCACAGTCGTGGAAGTCATTCGCGGCATCGCCGAACAAACCAACCTGCTGGCGCTCAACGCGGCCATCGAAGCGGCGCGCGCCGGTGAGCAAGGACGTGGCTTTGCCGTGGTAGCCGATGAAGTGCGCCTGCTGGCCCAGCGTACCCAGCAATCGACTGCCGAAATCCAGCAGATGATCGA
>DATJDB010000220.1:0-23519 GCA_035497635.1 Pseudomonas sp.
ACCAGACGGGCCATCTGGGTTTCCCACAGGTGATTCCAGATCTCGCCATCCACTTCATGCCAGCTGAACAGCAGGATGCTCAGCGGCAGCAGGACCAGCGCGGCAACGCTGAAGGCGAAGGGGTACCAGCGGCGCTGGATCGGATGAGGCACGCGAACTCCTGGCGGCTCGAAAACGACGACGCCCCGAACAGGCGGGGCGTGCAAGTTAACCAGCGGCGGCGGGGCGGTTGCAACCGCTCCGCCGTCGGATGATCAGCGCCAGTCCACCCGATCCATCAGGCGGATGGCTTCGGCCTGGCGCTTGCCGGCCACTTCCACCGGGATGCTGTCGGCCTTGAAGCTGCCCCAGCTGGCGACTTCCTTGGAAACCTTGCCCTTGGGATTGGCCGGGAATTCCTTGTTGGCGCCAGCGAAGATCGCCTGGGCCTCTTCGCCGGTCATCCACTCGACCAGTTTGCGAGCGCCTTCCGGGTTCGGCGCATGGGCGGTCAGGCCGATGCCGGACAGGTTGACGTGTACGCCACGGTCGTTCTGGTTGGGCCAGTACAGACGCACCTTGAGGTCGGGGTTCTGCGCGTGCAGGCGGCCGAAGTAATAGGTGTTGACGATGCCCACGTCGCACTGGCCGGCATTGATGGCGTTGATCACCGAGTTGTCGTCGGAGAACACGTCGGTGGCCAGGTTGCCGATCCAGCCACGCAGGATCTGCTCGGCCTTCTTCTCGCCATGGGTTTCCAGCAGGGTGGCGGTCAACGATTGGTTGTAGACCTTCTTGCTGGTGCGCAGGCACAGGCGGCCTTCCCAGTTCTCGTCAGCCAGCGCCTCGTAGGTGCTCAGCTCGCCGAGCTTGACCCGTTCGGTGGAATAGACAATGGTCCGCGCGCGCAGCGACAGGCCGGTCCAGGCACCGCTGGCGGCGCGGTACTGCGGGGGAATGTTGGCGGCCACCACGTCGGATTTCAGCGGCTGCAGGATGCCCATCTGTTCGGCCTGCCAGAGGTTGCCGGCGTCCACGGTGAGCAGCAGGTCGGCGGGCGTGTTGGCGCCCTCAGCCTTGATGCGCGCCATCAGCGGGGCTTCCTTGTCGGTAATGAACTTCACCTTAACCCCGGTTTCCTGGGTATAGGCGTCGAACACCGGCTTGATCAGCTCGTCAATACGCGAGGAATAGACAACCACATCATCGGCGGCCTGAACCTGACCGACACAGACACCCAGCGCCAGGGTGGCGAATAGCGCGTTACTGACCCGCATGGCAATGCCTCTCGTTTCCGGAAAGAGAAAGTGCCACAGATGATAGTGACTATCAGTTAACACCACAACGCGTGCTTTCGACGCAGCCGCGCAGCCGACCGCTGGTGCGCTTCTTGCAATCCGGCCCGCCGCGTCAAAGGCCCATCGCGGCCTGCGCGTTTCCTTCTGATCGCAGTAAGGCTGTCTTTTGAAACATCCCATTTTCCGCACCGTTTGCGCGCTTACGGCGCTGAGCGCACTGGGAACCGAGGCCCGGAACGAAGCGTCCCACGTGCTGAGCCTGCATTACGGTCCCTATGTGCATCACTGGGGACCGGATCCCCGCCACAACGACACCCCGGACCTGTTCGGCCTGGAAGTCGAACACCCCGACGGCTGGCTGGCCGGCGCCATGTGGTTTGACAACTCGTATCACCAGCCCAGCCAGTACTTCTATCTGGGCCATCGCTGGTCGTCCGAGCGGATTCCCGGCCTGTACGCCAAGCTGACTGCCGGACCGCTGCTGGGCTACAAGGGCGAATACGAGGACAAGATTCCGGTCAATCGGGATGGTTTAGGCCTGGGAGTGATTCCGGCGATCGGCTATCAGTACCGGCGCGTCAGTGCCCAGTTTGCGATCCTGGGCACCGCCGGTTACATGATCACCGTCGGCAGCGACCTGTTCAGCTGGTAAGGGCTCAGCCCCGCGCCAGCTCCGGCAGGTCGCCTTCCAGGCCCAGGGCCTGACGCACGAACAGCGACTTGAGCAGGTGATGGCGGTCGGCCAGGCGCAGACCGGCGTTGCGCAGCCAGCGCAGCGCCGGCAGATTGGCCTGGAACAGGCGCTCGAAGCCTTCCATCGACGCCATCATCGCCAGGTTGTAGGGCATGCGCCGGCGCTCGAAACGCGCCAGCACCCGCTCGCTGGCCAGCGGTTCGCCACGCCCATGGGCCTTGAGCAATTCCTCGGCCAGCACGCCGGCATCCAGAAAGCCCAGGTTCACACCCTGCCCGGCCAGCGGATGGATGACATGCGCGGCATCGCCGATCAGTGCCAGTCCGGGCGCGATATAGCGCTTGGCGTGCCGCTGACGCAGCGGGATGCACACGCGCGGATCGACCTCCAGCACCTCGCCCAGCCGATGTTCGAAGGCCTTGCCCAGCTCGGTACGGAAGGTCTGCTCGTCCAGCGCCATCAGCCGCTCGGCCTCGTCTGGGATACAGGACCAGACGATCGAACACCAGTGGCGGTCGCCGTCGCGATCCAGCGGCAGGAAGGCCAGCGGGCCATCATCGGTGAAGCGTTGCCAGGCGGTTAACCCGTGCTCCTCGGCGCAGCGCACGCTGGTGACGATGGCGTGGTGGAAGTAATCCCACTCGCGAGTTTCGCAGCCGGTCATGCGCCGCACCGCCGAGTTGGCGCCATCGGCGGCCACCAGCAGCGGCGCCTGCAGTTCGCGGCCATCGGCCAGGCTTACCCGCCAGCCGGCCTCGCCCTGCTGCAGCCGTTCGACGCGCGCCTGGTCGAGCAGCCGCACCGGGCCGTCACGCAGGCAATCGAGCAAGGCGTCCTGCACCACGCGGTTCTCGACGATATGACCGAGCACCTCGGCATGCACGCTCGCGGCGGAGAAGCGAATCTGCCCGGTACCCGAGCCGTCCCACACCTGCATGTGCGCATAAGGGCTGCAGCGCCGCGCCTGAATACCCGGCCAGGCACCCAGGCCCTGCAGCAGATTCCGGCTGGCGGCCGACAGGGCACTGACCCGCGGCTCGAACGGCGCCGCCGGATCGAACGGCCGAGCGTCGAGCGACGCGCCGTCCACCAGCAAAATGTCCAGGCCGCTGTCCTTGAGCGCCAGCGCCAGGGCGCTGCCGACCATCCCGGCGCCCACGATGATGATGTCCGCGTGCATGTCAGTCTCGTCCTTAGATGATGCGGGCGCCCAGGCCCATGGCCTGCCGGGCGAAGCCGTGCTTGGCCGGTGGCAGCAGATCCAGGCCGAGCAGGCCCAGGTGGCGTGTCTGGTTGAGCAGCGGCAGATTGGCGCCGAACAGTCGGGTCAGACGGTCGGAGAAGCCGATGGTCAGCTCCTGGTCGAGGCGCTGGCGGGCTTCGTAGCGGGCCAGCGTGGCCAGGCTGCCCAGCGGCTCGGCGCTTTCCAGCAGGGTTTCGGCCAGCGCCAGCGCGTCGCGCAGGCACAGGTTGAAGCCCTGTCCGGCGATCGGGTGCAGGCTGTGCACCGCATTGCCCAGCACCACCAGATGCGGGCGCACCTGTTCACGAGCCTCCACCAGTGCCAGCGGATACAGATGCCGCGAGCCCACATGCTGGAAACGTCCCAGACGGAAGCCGAAGGCCTGCTGCAGTTCGTCGAGGAATGCCGGCTCGGGCAGCACCTGCAGGTGTTCGGCATCCTGCGGGGCGCGGGTCCAGACCAGCACACAGCGGTTGTCGAGGAATGGCAGCAGCGCCATCGGTCCCTGCGCGGTGAAGCGCTCGAAGGCTTCGCCGCCGTGCGGCAGGCTCGGCGTGACGTTGGCAATCAGCGCGCTCTGCCCGTAGGGCCGGCGTTCGACGGCAATGCCCAGCCGCTCGCGCAATCCGGAACGGCCGCCGTCGGCCAGCACCGCCAGGTCGCAGTCGAGGCTGGCGCCGTCCTTGAGCAGCAGCCGGTAACCGTCCGGCAGCGCCTGCAGCTCGGCCACTTCGGCCGGGCAGCGCCAGCTGACCACCTCGGGATCCAGCGCCTGCCAAAGGCATTTACCGAGCCAGGCATTTTCCGCCACATACCCGAGCGCCGGCACGCCCTCGTCAGCGGCATGTAGGCGGGTGGCGCCGAAGCGCCCCTGCTCGGAGACATGAATGTGGCGAATCGGCTCGGCGCGTGCCGCCAGCTGCGACCACAGCCCCAGGCGCTCGAAGATCAGCCGGCTGCCATAGGCCAGCGCGGAAGAGCGCGCGTCATAACTGGGCTGGTAACTGTCGCCCGGTGCGAAGGGCTCGATCAGCACGATGCGCCAGCCGCGCGCCCGGGCGCCGTCCTGCAGGGCCAGGGCCAGGCTGGCGCCGACCAGTCCGCCACCGATGATCGCCAGTTCGACGCGTTCCATCAGCGGTACTCCCGGGCATCGGACATCAGCGCCTCGATGGCGGCGACGGTCTTGGGCACGTCGCCGGTCAGAATCTCGCAACCGTCGGCGGTAACCACCACATCGTCCTCGATGCGCACGCCGATGCCGCGCCAGCGCGGCTCGACCGTTTCGTTATCCACGGCGACATAGATGCCCGGCTCGACGGTCATGCACATGCCCGGCTCCAGCTCGCGCCACGCGCCGTTGACCTTGTAGTCGCCCACATCATGCACATCCATACCCAGCCAGTGGCCGGCGCGGTGCATGTAGAACAGCTTGTAGGCCTCGCTTTCGATCAGTTCGTTCACGTCGCCACGCAGCAGGCCGAGCTTAACCAGGCCGGCGGTGATCACTCGCACGGTGGCGTCATGCGCTTCGTTCCAGCGCTTGCCGGGCGCGATGTGCTTGAAGGCCTCCATATTGGCCTCGAGCACCAGCTCGTAGAGGGCCTGCTGCTCCGGCGTGAAGCGCCCGTCGACCGGGAAGGTGCGGGTGATGTCGCTGGCGTAGCAGTCGATCTCGCAGGCGGCGTCGATCAGCACCAGATCGCCGGCGCTGAGCAGGGCGTCGTTTTCTCGGTAATGCAGGATGCAGGCGTTGTGGCCACTGGCGACGATCGAACCGTAGGCCGGCAAGCGTGCGCCGCCCTTGCGGAATTCGTACTCCAGCTCGGCTTCCAGCTGATATTCGTACAGCCCGGCGCGGCTGGCCTGCATGGCGCGCACATGAGCGCGGGCGGAGACCTGCGCGGCATAGCGCATGACCTCCAGCTCCGCCGCGGACTTGCGCAGGCGCAGCGGATGCAGCAGCGGAGCCAGGGCCACGAATTCGCTGGGCGCCGAAACACCCTGGCGCACCCTGGCGCGCACCTGGTTGACCCAGCCCATGACCTGCTGATCGAGGCTGTCCTGGCAACCGATGGCGTAGTAGACCCGCTGGCGATTTTCCATCAGCGACGGCAGCAGCTCATCGATGGCCCGGATGGAATAGGCATCGTCGGCGCCGTAGTCGCGCACCGCACCATCCTGCCCCGCGCGGCGGCCATCCCAAAGTTCACGCTCCGGATCGCGGTCGCGGCAGAACAGGATGCATTGCCCTTCCTCGCGCCCGGGGATCAGTACCAGCACCGCCTCCGGCTCGGGGAAGCCACTGAGGTACTGGAAATCGCTGTCCTGACGATAGGTGTGCTCGACATCGCTGTTGCGCAGCTGCTCCCGCGCCGCCGGCAGGATGGCGATGCTGCCGGGTTCCATGCGGGCGATCAGGTCCGCGCGACGGCGGGCGTATTCGACTTGCGGGATGCGGATCATCGACACCTTCCGATCAGTGCAGGGCGGGTTTGGGCGCCGGCGTGTCACGCCCGGCGAACATCAGCAGCAACGGAGCCTGGCGCACGTACTCCACGACGTCGGTGTAGTCGCTCTCGCCATCTTCGGATTCCGCCAGCGCGCTATCGACCTGGGCGATGCCTTCCAGATCCTGCAGCACTTCCAAGGCCTCGGTGCTCAGCGGCCGCTGATTCGGCACCAGACCGAAGCCGGAAAGGAAACTCTGGCACCACTGCCCCAGGGCGCTGGCCCGTTCGGCCAGCGGCGCGTCATCGCCGGGCAGCAGCAGCACCATGGAGAACTCGGCGCCGGCCAGCTCTTCCTTGACCATTGCCTGCAGGCCGAGCAGCGCCTGACGGACCGGGTCGGACACTTCGCTGCCCAGCCATTCGCGAACGATCTCCAGCCAGTCTTCGGGCTCGAACTCCATGCTCGCGCAGCTGCGACCGACCAGCAGGCCATGCAGTTCGGCGGGGGAAACGGAATGACCGGAGGAGGCGAGCAGGGCGGCGAAGGCAGCGTACGGCGAGGAACTGGACATGACGACTCTGATACGAAAAAGAAGGCTCCGTATCCTAGCAGCCCCGGACCGGCAAGACAGCCCTGCCCCGCCGTTGCGCGCGGCGTTTGACCCCTGTGCATTCTCCTCCCTATAGTCGGAGCCCCGTTGCCATCCCGAGCCCTCATGGACACCACCGAACTGCAGCGCCTGGCAGCGAAACTCGACGAGCTGCTCGAGCATTACCAGCACCTGAAGGCGCAGAACCGGCTGTTGCTGGGCAACGAAAGGGCCTGGCGCGAAGAGCGCGCCCAGTTGATCGAAAAGAACGAACTGGCCCGCCAGAAGGTCGAAGCGATGATTTCCCGCCTCAAGGCACTGGAGCAGGACTCATGAGCTTACCTTCATCCACCACGGTCACCGTCACCATCCTGGACAAGGAATATTGCATCGCCTGCCCTGGCGATGCCCGCGCCAGCCTGGAAAGCGCCGCGCGCTTCCTGGACGGAAAAATGCGCGAGATCCGGCTGAGCGGCAAAGTCATCGGCTCGGAACGCGTCGCCGTCATGGCCGCGCTGAACCTGGCGCACGATCTGCAACGCCTGCAACAGCAGCAACAACAGCAGGACAGCCTGGCCCGCGAGGAGGTCCGCGAGCTGCTCGACCGGGTCGACACCGCGCTTGGCGGTGAGTGACGAGGCGGAAAAACCGCGTATACTCGCCAGCAACTCCCTGGTGTGTACGCCAGTTGGCACGTCCCTCTCCCGATAAGCAAAACATCTGGAGGCCGTACGTGCAGCCCGTGTGCATATCCGCTCGACGGAGAGCCTTAAGGTTGCCGGCGGTCGCCACCTTGAACTCTCGGGTTCAAGGGTCACGCCGACAGCGGCATGCCGGGGAGTCGAATTCCAGACACCGCCGGTGCGGAGCTTCCGCACCGGCGGTTTTCATTTCAGGGCCGCCCTCGCCATGATCCAGCGTGACGATCTTTCGCGCGCCGACCTGCGCCGCCTGCTACGCCAGCGACGCCGTCTGCTCACCCCGCTCGAGCAGCGCCGCGCCGCCCGCGACCTCTACCGCCAGCTGAGCCACCACCCACTGTTTCGCCGCACCCGGCATCTGGCGCTGTATCTGGCCAATGACGGCGAGATCGATCCCGCGCTGCTGCTGCGCGAAGCCCAGCGACGTGGCAAGGCCACCTACCTGCCGGTGCTCAACCCCTGGCCGCGCACGCGCATGGTATTCCAGCGCCTGCGCCCCGGCGAAACCCTGCGTCGCAACCGCTTTGGCATTCCGGAGCCGGCGTTCTGCCGCGCGCGGCAGCGCAAGCTGTGGACCCTGGGGCTGATCTGCCTGCCGCTGGTGGGCTTCGATGCGCACGGCGGGCGCCTGGGCATGGGCGGCGGCTTCTATGACCGCAGCCTGGCCTATCGCAACCTGCGCAAAAATTGGCACAAGCCGACCCTGCTGGGCATGGCCCATCAGTGTCAGCAGGTGGATCGTCTGGCGCTGGCCAGTTGGGATGTGCCCCTGCAGGCCACGGTGACCGACAGGGGCTGGTATTGCACAGGAACCGATGGATCCGGCCCGCAGGCCGCGCGCGGCGCTTAGCGCTGCGGGGGAGCGGTGGCTACCTCACCCTGGCGATCCCAGAGGCCTTGGGTATAGCCGGTGGTGACCATGCCCAGGCTGAATACAATTACGAGAACCCACAACAAATCAGGTTTTTGCCGTCTCATTGCCTTGTCTTCCCCTACAGACAACTTCAAGAAATACCCGGCGGCTGTTTTTTTATGGGGCGCTCGCTGAATTGAGCGCCTCAGCCTGCCGGCTCTAATGCCCGCGACTCGGACATCTCGAAGGAGGCAAAGTTCATGCCGTACTGGCTGATGAAGTCGGAACCCGACGAACTGTCAATCGAAGCCCTAGCACGACTCGACGAAGCGCGTTGGGACGGCGTTCGCAATTACCAGGCACGAAACTTCCTGCGCGCCATGCAACCAGGTGATCTGTTCCTTTTTTACCACTCCAGCTGCCCTCGGCCGGGGATAGCTGGCGTCGGCAAGATCCTGCGCGCCAGCTATCCGGACCCCACAGCCTTGCTAGCAGATAGCCACTATTTTGACAGCAAGGCCTTGACGCACGGAAATCTCTGGAGCGCCGTGGACGTCGGTCATATGGAAACCTTCGCGCGCGTCATCGACCTGCCCCGCCTGAAGGCCGCTCCGGCCCTGGCCGCACTACCTCTGGTGCAACGCGGCAGCCGCATGTCGGTGATGCCGGTGACGCCAGCACAATGGGAGGCGATTCTGGCGCTGCGTTGAGGCTGTGCTAAACCCACAGCATTGCAAAGGATTGCTTCATGAACCGCGCCGCCCTCCCTCCTGCCGCCTACCTGTTGCTCGGCCTGCTGTTCTGCGCCCTGTGCGCAGGCAGTCTGCTGCTCTGGCAACGGCTGGAGCACGACCGCCAGGCCCGCGCCGAGGAGCAGTTGAATCTGCAGGCCCAGCGTCTGGCGCGCCAGTTCGAGGCCTACCTGACCGACCAGGCCGTCAATCTGCAGCGCCTGGCCGAGCGCTGGAACAATGAAGGCCGGCTACGCCGCGAGGACTGGCAGCGCGAGGCACGCCTGCTGCTGGCCGGTCGCGACGGCTACCACGCCATCGAATGGCTGGACGCCGCCCAGCGCCTGCGCTGGCAGGTGCCGGCCAGCCGCAGCGAACCCTTGCAACTGCCGAGCCCGGACAGCGCCCTGGATGCCCGCAACCAGGGTGAGCCCCGCTTCAGCGCCAGCTTTCCGCTGGCCGACGGCGCCCCGGGCATGGCTCTGTATGTTCCGCTGTATGACCGCAACACCCCCGGCCCCGGCTTCGATGGCTACCTGCGCGGCACCTTCCGGCTGCCCGAACTGCTGGACGGCTGGCTGACCCGCCTGGGCGAATGGCGCGTCAGCGTGGCGCTGCTCGAAAACGATCGGCTTCTGCATGACCAGGCGCTGGCCGCGCCCGCCACCGGGCTGCGCCAGCGTATCGCCCTGGAATTGCCTGGCGAGACTGCCTTCAGTCTGCTGGTCCGACCCACCCCGAATGCCCTGCAACGTCTCGGCACCCCCTGGCCGGACGTGGTGCTGGTGGCCAGCCTGTCCATCAGTCTGCTGCTGGTCGCTGCCCTGTGTCTGGCCTTGGAAAACCACCGGCGCGCCGCCGCCCTGCTGGCTGTCAACCGGCGCCTGCGTACCGAGGCGGAGCGCCGTCGGCGCACCGCGACCCGACTGCGTGAGAGCCGTGCGCAGCAGCAACTGATCCTCGAACTCACCGATTTCAGCCGCGACGGACTGTTCATCATGGATGTGCGGGCGCGGGCGTTCCTCTACATGAACCGCGCCATCCATGTGGGCCTGGGTTACGACCGGGAAACTTTCAGCACCCTGTTCGACCGCGACCCCGAGCAGCTGATGCCGGGCTTTGCGCTATGGCTGGAGGAAGTACGCCAGCTGCATCGCGAGGGCTCGCCACGCTTGCTGCAGCGGGAATTGCGCTGCCAGGACGGCACCCTGCAGCCGGCGGAGATCAGCACCCAGCTGGTCGAACGCGAAGGCCGCGAATTCCTCATCGGCGTGTCGCGCGACAACACCGAGCGGTTGCGCATGGAGGCGCGCCTGCAGCGCCTTTCCCAACAGGACGGGCTGACCGGCCTGCACAACCGGCGCTTTTTCGATCAGCAGTTGCAGGCCGAATGGCGGCGCCTGCGCCGACTCGGCACGCCGCTGTCGCTGCTGCTGCTGGATATCGATCACTTCAAGGACTACAACGACACGCTCGGCCACCTGGCCGGCGACGACGCCCTGCGCCAGGTGGGCCGCCTGCTGCATGAATGCCTGCAGCGCGAGGGCGATGTGGCCTGCCGCTACGGTGGCGAAGAGTTCGCCATCATCCTGGCCAACACCCGCCTGGAGGGTGCCGAGCACCTGGCCGCGCGCATCCACCGGCGCCTTGCCGAACTGGCCCTGCCGCATCCAGGCAGCCCGCTCGGCTGGCTGACCCTGAGCATCGGCCTCGCCACCTCCAACCTGGAATGCCAGGACAGCCCGCAGCGGCTGATCGCCCATTGCGACCAGGCGCTGTATCGCGCCAAGCACGGCGGGCGCAATCGCAGTTGCGTCTGGTGCCCGCCTGACGGCCATCAACATTCCCCCTCGACACCGCTGGCAGAATAGAATCCGTCTTTTGCAGCGCGTCCTGAATGGTAAGGAGTGAACATGACCCAACGCACACGCTGGATCTCCCGTGTGGGCTTGTCCCTGGCTGTGGTCGCCGCCCTCGCCGCCCTGGCCTGGTATGAGCTGCGCCCCAGCGGCCTGGGTGATGGTTTCGCCTGGGGCAACGGACGCATCGAGGCCACCGAGGTGGACGTCGCCACCAAGCTCGGCGGTCGCGTCGCCAGCATCGACGTGGAAGAGGGCGACTTCGTCGAAGTCGGCCAGCCGCTGGCGCGCATGGACAGCCAGGTGCTCGAGGCCCAGCTCGCCCAGGCCCGCGCGCAACTGCGCCAGGCCGAGAATGCCATCCACACCGCACGCGCCCAGGTGGCGCTGCGCGAAAGCGAAAAGGTCACCGCCGAGGCCGTGGTGCGCCAGCGCCAGGCCGAGTTGTCCGCCGCGCAGAAGCGCCACGCGCGCACCCAGACGCTGGTGAAGAGCAACGCCGTGCCGCGCCAGCAGCTGGATGACGATCTGGCCGGGCTGCAAAGCGCCCAGGCAGCGCTTGCCGCGTCCCGTTCGCAGGTCAGTTCCGCCGAGGCCGGCATCGCCGCCGCCCAGTCGCAGGTCATCGAGGCGCAGTCCGGGGTGGAGGCCGCCCAGGCCAGCGTCACCCGCCTGCAAGTGGATATCGACGACAGCCAGCTCAAGGCACCGCGCGCCGGCCGCGTACAATACCGCATCAGCCAGCCGGGCGAAGTGCTCGGTGCCGGCGGCAAGCTGCTCAATCTGGTGGACCTCTCCGACGTCTACATGACCTTCTTCCTGCCCGAA
Organism: Pseudomonas sp.; assembly: GCA_035497635.1. Taxonomy (GTDB): domain Bacteria; phylum Pseudomonadota; class Gammaproteobacteria; order Pseudomonadales; family Pseudomonadaceae; genus Serpens. Next base: position 11,230 of record DATJDB010000220.1, read on the forward strand.
CGCCAGGCCGGGCGCGTGGCGCTCGGCGCCGAGGCGCGCCTGGTGATCGACGCGGCGCCCGAGTACGTGATCCCGGCGCGGATCACCTACGTGGCCAGCGTCGCGCAGTTCACGCCCAAGACCGTGGAAACCGCCAGCGAACGGGAAAAGATGATGTTCCGCGTCAAGGCGCGCATCGACCCCGAGCTGCTGCGCAAGTACCTGGCCCATGTGAAGACCGGCGTACCGGGCATGGCCTATCTGCGTGTTGACCCGACGGCCGAATGGCCCGCGCACCTGGCGATCAAGGTTCCGCAATGACGGCTGTCGGCGAGCCGGTCGCACGGCTCAGCGGGGTTAACCTGCGCTACGGCAAGACCCGGGCGCTGGCCGACATCGGGCTGGAAGTGCCGGCGCAGCGCATGGTCGGCCTGATCGGCCCGGACGGCGTCGGCAAGTCCAGCCTGCTGGCGCTGATCGCCGGCGCGCGCAAGATTCAGGACGGCCATATCCACGCGCTGGGTGGCGACATGGCCGACCCGCGCCACCGCCGGCGCGTCTGCCCGCACATCGCCTACATGCCGCAGGGCCTGGGCAAGAATCTCTACCCGACCCTGTCGGTGGTTGAGAACCTCGACTTCTTCGCCCGCCTGTTCGGTCAGGGCCAGGCCGAGCGTGCGCGGCGCATCGATGAGCTGCTGCGCAGCACCGGCCTGTCGGAATTCCGTGAACGCCCGGCCGGCAAGCTGTCCGGCGGCATGAAGCAGAAGCTCGGCCTGTGCTGCGCGCTGATCCACGACCCGGACCTGCTGATCCTCGACGAGCCGACCACCGGCGTCGATCCGCTGTCGCGCAACCAGTTCTGGGAGCTGATCGCGCGCATCCGCGCCGAGCGCCCGCAGATGAGCGTGCTGGTGGCCACCGCCTACATGGAGGAAGCCGAGCGCTTCGACTGGCTGGTGGCCATGGACGCCGGGCGCATCCTGGCCACCGGCACGCCCGCCGAACTGCGCCAGCGCAGCGCGAGCGCCAGCCTGGAGGCCGCCTTCATTGCCCTGTTGCCGGACGAGAAACGCCGGGAATACCGCCAACTGGTGATTCCGCCGCGCATAGAAGGGCAGACCGAGATCGCCATCGAGGCCCACGGCCTGACCATGCGCTTCGGCGATTTCGTCGCGGTCAGCGACGTCAACCTGCGCATTCCGCGCGGCGAGATCTTCGGCTTCCTCGGCTCCAACGGCTGCGGCAAGTCCACCACCATGAAGATGCTCACCGGCCTCTTGCCGGCCAGCGAGGGCGAAGCCTTCCTGTTCGGCCAGCCGGTCGATCCCCACGATCTGCAGACCCGCCAGCGAGTCGGCTACATGTCGCAGGCCTTTTCGCTGTACCGGGAACTGACCGTCGAGCAGAACCTCGACCTGCATGCCCGCCTGTTCCGCATGCCGGCCGAGCGCATCGCGCCGCGCATTGCCGAGCTGGCCGAACGCTTCGACCTGCAGCCGGTGATGGATCAGTTGCCGGATCGCCTGCCGCTCGGCCTGCGCCAGCGCCTGTCACTGGCCGTGGCGGTGATCCACGAGCCGGAGCTGCTGATCCTCGACGAACCCACCTCGGGCGTCGACCCGGTGGCCCGCGACGGCTTCTGGCAACTGATGATCGACCTGTCGCGCCGCGACGGCGTGACCATCTTCATCTCCACCCATTTCATGAACGAGGCGCAGCGCTGCGACCGCATCTCGCTGATGCACGCCGGCAAGGTGCTGGACAGCGGCACGCCGCAGGAGCTGATGGAACGGCGCGGCCTGCCGACTCTGGAAGCCACCTTCATCGCCTACCTCGAAGAGGCCGCCGGCGCCATGCCGCCGCCCTCCGCCCCGGCGGCCGCTGCGGAGTCCGCCGCGCGAGTGACGCGCCAGCGCTTCAGCCTGCTGCGCCTATTCAGCTATGCGCGCCGCGAATCCCTGGAACTGCGCCGCGACCCGATTCGCGGCAGCATGGCGCTGCTTGGCAGCCTGATCCTGCTGTTCATCATCGGCTACGGCATCAGCATGGACGTCGAGGATCTGTCCTTCGCCGTGCTCGACCATGACCAGACCACCACCAGCCAGGCCTATGCCCTGAACCTGTCCGGCTCGCGTTATTTCCTCGAGAAGGCGCCGCTGCGCGACCACGCCGACCTGGACCGGCGCATGCGCAGCGCCGAGATCAGCCTGGCGGTGGAAATTCCCGCCGGCTTCGGCCGTGATCTCAAGCGCGGCGCCAGCCCGGCGATTGCCGCCTGGGTGGACGGCGCCATGCCGACCCGCGCCGACACCATCAAGGGCTACGTGCAGGGCATCCACAACGACTACCTGCAAAGCCAGGCGCGCGCAGCCGGCCAGAGCGTCGGCCTGCCCGCCTCGCTGGAAGTGCGCTTTCGCTACAACCCGGACGTGGAAAGCCTCAAGGCCATGGTGCCGGCGGTGATTCCGCTGCTGCTGATGCTCATCCCGGCCATGCTCACCGCGCTGGGCGTGGTGCGCGAGAAGGAGCTGGGCTCGATCATCAACCTGTACGTGACGCCAGTGACCCGCCTGGAATTTTTGCTCGGCAAGCAGTTGCCTTACCTGGCGCTGGGCCTGCTCAACTTCGCCCTGCTGATGGTCGCGGCGGTGCTGCTGTTCGATGTGCCGCTCAAGGGCAGTCCGCTGACCCTGCTGCTCGGCGCCGTGCTGTACCTGGGCTGCGCCACCGCTCTGGGGCTGCTGATGTCCACCTTCACGCGCAGCCAGATCGCCGCCGTGTTCGGCACCGCCATCGTCACCCTGCTGCCCGCCGTGCAATTCGCCGGGCTGATCTATCCGGTGTCCTCGCTGGAAGGTTTCGGCGCGGTGATCGGCCAGCTGTATCCCACCTCGCACTTCCTGGTCATCAGCCGCGGGGTGTTTTCCAAGGCGCTGGGCTTTGGCGACCTGGGCGGCTACCTGCTGCCGCTGGCCATCACGGTGCCGGTGCTGCTGGCGCTGTGCACGGCCCTGTTGAAGAAACAGGAGACCTGAGATGCGCGGCAGCAACGTACTCAACCTGGGCATCAAGGAGCTGCGCAGCCTGTACCGCGACGCGGCGCTGCTGCTGCTGATCGTCTGGGCCTTCACCTTCGGCATCTACACGGCGGCCAGCAGCATGCCGGAAAGCTTGCACCGCGCCACCCTGGCGGTGGTCGACGAGGACCGCTCGCCGCTGTCGATGCGCATCATCAACGCCTTCCAGCCGCCCTATTTCCTGCCGCCGGAACTGATCAACCTCAACCAGATGGACCGCGGTATGGATGCTGGCGACTACACCTTCACGCTGAACATCCCGCCGAACTTCCAGCGCGACCTGCTGGCCGGGCGTCAGCCAACCGCGCAGCTCAACGTCGACGCCACCCAGATCAGCCAGGCCTTCACCGGCGCCGGCTACATCCAGGGCATTGCCGCCGGCGAAGTCGCCGAATTCCTGCAGCGCCACCGGGGCGGCGCTAGCCAAGCCGTGGAGCTGGAGCTGCGCGTGGCCTTCAACCCGAACCTGACCCGCTCGTGGTTCGGCGCGGTGATGGAGGTGATCAACCAGATCACCATGCTGTCGATCATCCTTACCGGGGCGGCGCTGATCCGCGAGCGCGAGCACGGCACCATCGAACACCTGCTGGTGATGCCGGTGACGCCGCTGGAAATCATGCTCGGCAAGGTCTGGGCGATGGGGCTGGTGGTGCTCGGCGCGACCGCGCTGTCGCTGGTGGTCGTGGTACAGGGCTGGCTGCAGGTGCCGATCGAAGGCTCGCTGGCGCTGTTCCTGCTGGGCGCCGCGCTTCACCTGTTTGCCACCACCTCGATGGGCATCTTCTTCGGCACCCTGGCGCGCTCGATGCCGCAGCTCGGACTGCTGATTATCCTGGTGCTGATGCCGCTGCAGATCCTCTCCGGCGGCACCACACCGCGCGAGAGCATGCCCGAGGCGGTGCAGTTCATCATGCTGGCGGCGCCGACCACCCACTTCGTCAGCCTGGCCCAGGCGATTCTCTACCGGGGGGCCGGGTTGGCGATCGTCTGGCCGCAATTGCTGGCCATCCTCGGCATCGGCGCGCTGTTCTTCCTCGGCGCGCTGGCGCGCTTTCGCAAGACCCTGGCGCAGATGGCCTGAGGGCTGCCGCGCCCGCCTTCTGTAGGAGCGACTTCAGCCGCGATGCTTCGGTGCGGGCCGCCGCCAGAAGCTCGCGACTGAAGTCGCTCCTACAGGTCCGCGCAATTGCGGCTTTAAACGGACTTGTCCGCGAGTCTTGTATGTGGGCTGTATCTAAGAGCTTGCGACTGAAGTCGCGTCTACAGGGCTTCGTACAGGTTCTGACCTAAGGCTGGGCAATCAGGTTGGTGAACAGCAGATCTTCGACCAGCGGATAGCCTTCCTCGTACTCGATGGCGGCCCGGATGCGTTGCAGCGCTGCCTGACGCAGCTGTTCCTTGGCTTCCAGGCTGTCCATGCCGCCGGTGGGCACGGCGGCGAAGAGCATAATCAGCTCGTTGCGGATCAGCGGCTGATGGTGTTCCAGCCGAGCCATCGCGAAGGTGCCGGTGACCCGCAGGGCCACGTCGGCCTTGTAGAAGCGCGGGCGCGGGCCTTCGCCATAATTGCCGACCAGGGACGGACGCAGCTCGAGGTAAAGCACCTTGCTGGGGTCGTATTCCTTGGCGGCCTGCGCCGGAGCGGCGAACAGACCCAGCAGCATCAGCGCGGCGATAAGCGATTTCACAAGCAAGCTCCTCTGGCATTGACGGCTAGCCTAGCTATTAGCGTGCCATCTCACGGAGCGCCGGATTCCGCGAGGTTTCGCCGCGCCAGGCCCAGTGGCGGCGGTCGCATGCGTCAATTTTCGGACGGCGCAGGCCCTGTAAGGCGGTCAGCGCCGTTCTGGCCGCCGAGGTGCGCCCTGCTGATCGCGCGATAGTGGGCAGGAAAAAGTTGCCCACCTACCTGGCCGTCAGGCCGGCCTCGGCGCATAGGCGAACACATCGGCGCGCATCTGCTCCGGCGCCATGCCGGCATCGACCAGGGCGTCGAGGGTGCCGTAGATCATCGCCGGCGAGCCGCTGGCATAGACATGCAACCCGGCCAGGCTGGGGAAATCCGCACAAATGGCCTCATGCAGCAGACCACAACGGCCTTCCCAGCCGCACAGGTCGCTGACCACTCGATGCAGAGTCACATTGCCCATTTGCTGCCATGTCTCCCACTGCGGCAGCTCATAGAAATCCTCTGGCGTCCGCGCGCCCCAGTACAGGTGCAGCGGATGGCTGAAGCCCGATGCGCGGCAGTGCTCGATCAGGCCGCACATCTGGGCCATGCCGGTGCCGGCGGCGATCAGCAGCAGCGGACCGTCCGGCAGGCGGTCGAGGCAGGCCTCGCCAAACGGCAGTTGCGCCCGGACCATGCCAGTGCGCTGGATGAACGCCAGCAGCGCGCGGGGCTGTTCGTCGCGGGCCAGGATGTGCAGCTCCAGCTCGCGGCCCTGATGCGGCGCCGAGGCCAGCGAATAGGCCGACCATTCGCCATCCTCGCGCTGCAGCAGCAGGTACTGCCCGGCGTGGTAGCGCGGCGGCTTGCCGGCCGGCGCGCTCAGACGCAGGCGATACACGTCGCCACCCAGCGCTCCGCAGGCAAGCAACTGGCAGCTCAGCTCGCGCACCGGCAGATGGCCGGGCGCCAACAACAGCGGCCAGAGCAGCTCGCAGTCTTCCAGCGGCTCGGCGACACAGGGCAGCACCTCGCCAGCGCTCAGCAGCCGGCCGTCCTGACGGACCCGCCCACGCAGCAGCGTGGCGGCGCAGATGTGGCAGTTGCCGTTTCGGCAGCTCTGCGGGCATTCCAGGCCCAGTCGCCGGGCGGCATCGAGGATGCGTTCGCCGGGCTGAACCTCCAGCACCACGCCGGAGGGTTGGACAGTCACGTTCAAGGCAGTTTCTCGCGGGGAAAATACGACCAGGGCCGCGGACATTCCCGTCCGCGACACTCGTTCAGGTTGTGCTGTGGCGGCTCTGCGTCCGTTCAGTCGATGCCCAGGCTGGCCCAGAGTTCGTCGACGCGCCGTACCACGGCCTCGTCGCGGCTGATGACGCGGCCCCATTCGCGGCTGGTCTCGCCCGGCCATTTATGGGTGGCGTCCAGGCCCATCTTCGAGCCGAGGCCCGAGATCGGCGAGGCGAAGTCCAGGTAGTCAATCGGCGTGTTGTCGATCATCACCGTGTCGCGCTTGGGGTCCATGCGCGTGGTGATCGCCCAGATCACGTCGTTCCAGTCGCGGGCGTTGATGTCATCGTCGGTGACGATGACAAACTTGGTGTACATGAACTGGCGCAGGAAGCTCCAGACGCCAAGCATCACCCGCTTGGCATGCCCGGGGTATTGCTTCTTGATAGTCACCACCGCCATGCGGTACGAGCAGCCTTCCGGTGGCAGGTAGAAGTCGGTGATTTCCGGAAACTGCTTCTGCAGGATCGGCACGAATACTTCGTTGAGCGCCACGCCGAGAATTGCCGGCTCATCCGGCGGCCGGCCGGTGTAGGTGCTGTGGTAGATCGGATTCTTGCGCTGGGTGATGCGCTCGACGGTGAACACCGGGAAACGGTCCACTTCATTGTAGTAGCCGGTGTGGTCGCCATACGGACCCTCATCGGCCGTCTCGCCCGGGTAGATGTGCCCTTCGAGAATGATCTCGGCACCGGCCGGTACCTGCAGCTCGCTGCCGATGCACTTGACCAGTTCGGTGCGTGAACCGCGCAGCAGGCCGGCAAAGGCGTATTCGGACAGTGTGTCCGGCACCGGCGTCACCGCGCCGAGAATGGTCGCCGGATCGGCGCCCAGCGCCACGGCCACCGGATAGGGACGGTCCGGGTACTTCTCGCACCACTCACGGTAATCCAGCGCGCCGCCACGGTGACTCAGCCAGCGCATGATCACCTTGTTGCGGCCAATCACCTGCTGACGATAGATGCCGAGGTTCTGGCGATCCTTGTTCGGCCCCTTGGTGATGGTCAGGCCCCAGGTGATCAGCGGCGCGGCGTCGCCCGGCCAGCAGTGCTGGATGGGCAGGCGGGCGAGGTCCACATCGTCACCTTCGAGGATCACTTCCTGGCAGGCGGCGTCCTTGCGCACCTTGGGTGCCATGCTGATGACCTTTTTCAGCAACGGCAGCTTGCCCAACGCGTCCTTGAAGCCCTTCGGCGGCTCCGGCTCCTTCAGGTAGGCCAGCAGCTTGCCGATTTCGCGCAGCTCGCTGACCTCCTCGGCGCCCATGCCCAGCGCCACGCGCCCCGGCGTGCCGAACAGGTTGCCGAGCACCGGCATATCGAAACCCGTGGGCTTTTCGAACAGCAGTGCAGGACCCTGCTTGCGCAGCGTGCGGTCGCAGATTTCAGTCATTTCCAGAACGGGCGACACCGGTGTCTGAATGCGCTTCAGCTCACCGCGCTGCTCCAGGGCGGTGATGAAGTCGCGCAGATCGCGATACTGCATGCGTGGGCCTCGCTGGGGGCGGGTCGGGGGCCGCAGTGTACCGTCGGCCCCCGGGGTTTCAAAATTCTGAAAAGCAAAAGGCCGGAGCGAGCCCCGGCCTTTGCCTACCTGAACCGAACGCTTACTTGCGCTTCATGGACATGAAGAATTCTTCGTTGGTCTTGGTGTCTTTCAGCTTGTCGAGCAGGAACTCGATGGCGGCGATCTCGTCCATCGGGTGCAGCAGCTTGCGCAGGATCCAGATGCGCTGCAGCTCGTCCTCGGCGGTCAGCAACTCTTCGCGACGAGTGCCGGAGCGGTTGATGTTGATGGCCGGGAACACGCGCTTCTCGGCGATGCGACGTTCCAGTTGCAGCTCCAGGTTGCCGGTGCCCTTGAACTCTTCGTAGATGACTTCATCCATCTTCGAGCCGGTTTCCACCAGCGCGGTGGCGAGGATGGTCAGGCTGCCGCCTTCCTCGATGTTGCGCGCGGCGCCGAAGAAGCGCTTGGGCTTCTCCAGGGCATGGGCGTCGACACCACCGGTGAGCACCTTGCCGGAGCTGGGGATCACGGTGTTGTAGGCACGCGCCAGGCGGGTGATGGAGTCGAGCAGGATAACCACATCCTTCTTGTGCTCGACCAGGCGCTTGGCCTTCTCGATGACCATTTCAGCGACCTGCACGTGGCGGGTCGGCGGCTCGTCGAAGGTGGAAGCAACCACTTCGCCGCGCACGGTGCGCTGCATTTCGGTCACTTCTTCCGGGCGCTCGTCGATCAGCAGGACGATCAGATAGCACTCGGGATTGTTGCGGGTGATGTTGGCCGCGATGTTCTGCAGCATGATCGTCTTACCCGCCTTGGGCGGTGCGACGATCAGACCGCGCTGACCCTTGCCGATCGGGGCGCAGAGGTCGATGACGCGGCCGGTGAGATCCTCGGTGGAACCGTTGCCGGTTTCCATCTTCAGGCGCTTGTTGGCGAACAGCGGCGTGAGGTTCTCGAACAGGATCTTGTTCTTGGCGTTCTCCGGACGATCGAAGTTGATCGAATCGACCTTGAGCAGCGCGAAGTAGCGCTCGCCTTCCTTCGGCGGACGGATCTTGCCGATGATGGTGTCGCCGGTGCGCAGGTTGAAGCGCCGGATCTGACTGGGGGATACGTAGATGTCGTCCGGGCCGGCCAGGTAGGAGGCATCGGCCGAGCGCAGGAAGCCGAAGCCGTCCTGGAGAATCTCCAGCACGCCGTCCCCGGAAATTTCCTCGCCACTTTTGGCGTGTTTCTTCAGCAGCGAGAAGATCACGTCCTGCTTGCGCGAACGGGCCATGTTCTCGATGCCCATCTGCTCGGCCATGTCGAGCAGTTCGGCGATCGGCTTTTGCTTGAGTTCGGTCAGATTCATAAGGAATGACGAAATAGATATGCGAATAGGGATGGGACAAGCAAGGAGCTTGTGAGCCGCGCCGCGGAAAAGGCGACCAGGGATCGCGTGCAGATACGAAATGCTAAATGCGTCGACGACGGCTTGCGGGGGGCTGTGAAAGAAACAGCGGTGCCGAATCTACCATCGGCCAAGGACGGGCGTCCAGCCCGAAAAGCAAAAAGCCCCGCCGAACGGCAGGGCTTCTTTCGCACGGGTCGCTTACAGGTTGGCGTCCAGGAAAGCCGCCAGCTGCGACTTGGACAGGGCGCCGACCTTGGTGGCCTCGACGTTGCCGTCCTTGAACAGCATCAGGGTCGGAATGCCGCGCACGCCGTACTTGGGCGGAGTTTCCTGGTTGTCGTCGATGTTCAGCTTGCAGACCTTCAGCTTGCCCTGGTAGGTCTGGGCAATCTCATCCAGCACCGGCGCGATCATCTTGCACGGGCCGCACCACTCGGCCCAGTAGTCAACCAGCACAGGGCCGTCCGCCTGGAGCACGTCCTGGTCGAAGCTGGCATCGCTGATGTTGGTGATGAACTCACTCATGGAAGTCTCCGTGATCGGACAAGGCAAAAGTGGGCCGTATCATAGCCTTCCGCGGCCTCGTCTGGAAGGCGATGGCGATTGGCTCTGCCTATGGGTCGGCACAACTCCGCCAATCGTCGGGCGAAAATGAGCCGGCACCCGGCCGCGACCCGATGCCGCAGGCCCGGTGCTGCCAGCCGCCGCGAACAGCGTAGATCACCTCGCCCCGGCGGGCGCATCCGCTCATCCCGCGCCTGGCATTCCCCTTCACTCGACGTTGGCTCTGCCATGATCACATGGCAGGATTGCCCAGCTTTTTTCCGAGACTACCGTTTATGTCGAATATTCCAGAGCAGTTCCCCCTGATCGCTGCCATCGATCTGGGGTCGAACAGCTTCCATATGGTGCTGGCTCGCGTCGATCAGGGCGAGATCCGCATTCTCGAGCGACTGGGCGACAAGGTTCAGCTGGCTGCCGGCCTCGATGAACGTCGCCACCTCACCGAGGAGGCCATGCAGCGCGGTCTCGACTGTCTGGCGCGTTTCGCCCAGCTGATTCACGGCTTGCCGCAGGGCGCGGTACGCATCGTCGGTACCAACGCATTGCGCGTGGCGCGCAATCGCAACCTGTTCATCCGCCGCGCCGAAGCGCTGCTCGGACACCCGGTCGAAGTGGTGGCCGGCATCGAGGAGGCGCGCCTGATCTATCTCGGCGTGTCGCACACCTTCCCCGACATGGACGGCAATCGCCTGGTCGCCGATATCGGCGGCGGCAGCACGGAGTTTGTCGTTGGCCAGCGCTTCGAACCGCTGATCCGCGAAAGCCTGCAGATGGGCTGCGTCAGCTTCACCAAGCAGTTCTTCGCCGACGGGCGCATCACCCCGGCCCGCTATGCCGAGGCCTACACCGCCGCGCGCCTGGAACTGATGCGCGCCGAAAACAGCATGCGCCGCCACGGCTGGCAGGAGGCGATCGGCGCTTCCGGCACCATTCGCGCCATCGGCCAGGTGATCCAGGCCGGCCAGCGTGGCAACGGCGAGGTGAACGCCGAGGGGCTGGACTGGCTCAAGCGCCGCCTGCTCAAGCTGGACAGCGTCGAGCAGATCGATTTCGAGGGTCTCAAGGCCGACCGCCGCCCAATCTTCCCGGCCGGCCTGGCTATCCTGGAGGCGATCTTCGACGCCCTGGGCATCACCCACATGACCCACTCGGAGGGCGCGCTGCGCGAAGGCGTGCTCTATGACCTGATCGGCCGCCACAGTCATGAGGATGTGCGCGAGCGCACCCTGTCGGCGTTCATGGAGCGCTATCACGTGGATCAGGAACAGGCCGAGCGGGTGAAGACCAAGGCCCTGTCGGCGCTGGAGCAGGTGGCGAACGCCTGGGCGCTCGACCAGGACTGGCACCGCGAGCTGCTGGGCTGGGCCGCGCGGGTGCACGAGGTTGGTCTGGACATCGCCCACTACCACTACCACAAGCACGGCGCCTACCTGATCGAACATTCCGACCTGGCCGGCTTTTCGCGCCAGGACCAGCTGAACCTGGCGCTGCTGGTACGCGGCCATCGCCGCAACATCCCGCTGGACAAGCTCCAGGAGGCCGACGGCGATACCGACAGCCTGGTTCGCCTGTGCATCCTGCTGCGCTTCGCCATCCTCTTCCATCACATCCGCGGCACCCAGGAAATGCCCCAGGTGAGCCTGCAAGCCGGCGAACGCCATCTGGATCTGCACTTCCCGGAAGGCTGGCTGGCCGCCAACCCGCTGACCCGGGCGGACTTCGCCCAGGAAGCCGACTGGCTCAAGCGCATCGATTACACCCTGACGGTGCAATAAGCCGAAACGCGAAGGCCGGGATCACTCCCGGCCTTCGACGCTGGCGCCTATCAACCGATCAGAGCACCGCCAGCTGCGGATTGGCCAGGCGCTCCAGCAGGATGATCTGGCTGTTGCGCGGGTGCGCGTTGCCACTCGGCGTATTGCGCACGTAGCGGCCGTCCGGCTGCAGGATCCAGCTGCCGGTGTTGTCCGCCAGATAGGTTTCCAGCTCCTTCTTGACCCGCAGCTTGAGCTTCTTGCCTTCCACCGGGAAGCAGGTCTCGACGCGCCGGTCCAGGTTGCGCTCCATGCAGTCGGCGCTGGCCAGGAACAGTTGCTCCTCGCCGCCGGCCAGGAAGTAGTAGACCCGGCTGTGCTCCAGGAAGCGGCCGATGATCGAACGCACCTGGATGTTGTGTGACACCCCGGCAATGCCCGGGCGCAGGCAGCACATGCCGCGCACGATCAGGTCGATCTTCACGCCGGCCTGACTGGCCTTGTACAGCGCCTTGATGATCTTCGCATCGGTCAGCGAGTTGACCTTGATGATGATGTTCGCCGGCTTGCCCTCGCCGGCCGTCTGGGTCTCGCGGGCGATCAGTTCGAGCAGGGTCTTCTTCAGGGTGAAGGGCGCATGCAGCAGCTTCTTCATGCGCTGACTCTTGCCCATGCCGATCAGTTGGCTGAACAGCTTGGACACATCCTCGCCGAGCGCCGCATCGGCGGTCAGCAGGCTGTAGTCGGTGTACAGGCGCGCGTTGCCGGCGTGGTAGTTGCCGGTGCCCAGGTGGGCGTAGCGCACCAGCTCGCCGTTCTCGCGGCGCATGATCAGCATCATCTTGGCGTGGGTCTTGAAGCCCACCACACCGTAGATCACCACCGCGCCGGCCTGCTGCAGGCGACCGGCCAGGTGCAGGTTGGATTCTTCGTCGAAGCGCGCGCGCAGCTCGATCACCGCGGTGACTTCCTTGCCGTTGCGCGCGGCCTCGGCCAGCGCATCGACGATTTCCGAATTAGCGCCGCTGCGGTACAGCGTCTGC
>DATJDB010000221.1:0-6770 GCA_035497635.1 Pseudomonas sp.
TTCCAGCGCCGGGATGTCCAGGTCGCCCGCCTGGGTCGGCACCAGTGCCGCGCGCTGTTCGCGCACGCCAGTCAGGCCGGTTTCGCCGATGCGGCTTTCCAGCTTCGGCTGGTCGGGATAGCGCCGCAGGCCCGGCATTTCGGCGAGCGGCAGCGGCGGCAGTTGAGTGCCGGCCAGGCCCTCGGCGCGCAAAGTCAGGCTGCGGGTCAGCGAATCGCCGACCTTGAGCGGCTCGCTCGCCTCGCTCCAGTGTTCTTCCAGGGTCAGGCTGGTTGCCGGCAGCCAGGGCGTGTCGACCGGATATTCGGCCGGGATCGGCCGGACATTCAGCGGAATCACCGGCGAGCTGACCTGCACGCTGCGCCCGGTACGCGGCCCGAAGGGGTTGAAGGTGTCCGGGTCGCTGCGCTCCACCAGGGTGGCGCTGAACACCTGGGCGGGCAGTTCCAGTTCGCCGCTGCGCAGCGGATGGATGGCGTAGCGCACCTCGATGACGCCGTGGCGTACCCCGTTGATGCGCGTCTCGTAGGTGCGCGGCTTGCCAAGCTGCTCGATGCGCGCCTCGGGGGTCTGCAGCGGGGTCAGGGTGCTGTCGTCGAACAGCGACACGGAATGGAAGATGCGCAGGGTCAGCAGCGCCTGGGACTGCACATACAGCGTGTCGCGGTCGAGGCTGGCATCGATGAATACCGGCATCGCCCGCGTCTCGGCGGCGCTCGGCGTGCTGGCCTCGCTGACTTGCAGGGTGATGGGCGCGGACACCGCCTCGCCGACCCGCAGTTGGGGAATCACCACGTAGCCGGTGCGCCGCGGCATCAGGGTGAGAATCCAGCGCGTGCTGTTGCGGCTGCCCTGCGCATCGCGAATCACCCGGTTGACCTGGCGGCTGTCCAGCACCTCGAACAGCGGCAGCAGCGGTGTGAGGTCCGGCTGGCCGGTCAGCGACAGGCCGGACAGCTCCAAGGTCAGCTCGACACTGTCGCCTTCGGTCACCTGCTGGCGGTCTACGCTGGCCAGCAGCGTATCGCCACGGGCCACGCCGCTGAGCAGCAGAAGGCAGAGCAGAGCGAACGTTCGCATCATCACGGGGTTTCCTGTCGCTGTTGCTGTTCGAGGCGGAACTTGCGGCGCAGCAGTTCGGCGGGGTCATCGGGAATCTGGCGCAGCCATTGTTCCAGCGCCTGGCGGCGCTCGCGATCCAGCGGCGCCTGCGTGGCGGTGGCGGTCGTAGGGTCGCCGTCGCTGCCCGCGCCGCCCTGACTGCCGGCGGTGGCTTCGCTGGGCGGGCTTGATTCGCCCGGCTGTGCGCTGCCCGGCTCGGGCTCGGCGTCGGTCGGCTGCTCACCCGCGCCGCCGGCAATCGGTGAGGATTGACCGCCTGGTGCGTCCCGGGAAGCCGCCGCCTGCTCCTGCTGCCGCTCGCGTTCGGCCAGCCGCTGGCGCAGCAGTTCCTCCACCTGCTGACGATTGTGGCGGGCCTGCTCCAGTTGCGGATCGAGTTCCAGTGCCTGGTCGTAGGCGTGCAGCGCGGTTTCCAATTGGTCGGACAGGGCCAGGGCGTTGCCACGATTGTAGTGGTTGGCCGCCTCATCACCCGCGGCGAACCGCTCGGCGGCCTCGGCATACTGACCGGCCAGGTACAGGGCATAGCCCTGACGCTGGGGGTCGGTGAACAGCGTGGCGGCCTCCTCGGGCCGGCCCGCATCCAGTAGGCGCTGACCCTGCTGATCAGCGCGCAGCCAGAGGAAATCGGCGGCATGGCCGGGCACCGGCATGAACAGCAGCGGCAGGCAGAACAGCCAGCCGCGCCGGCCGGCGCAGGCGGCCAGCAGCAACAGCGGCAGCAGCAGCCAGTAGCCCTGATCGACCCAATGTTCCAGGGACAGCGCCTGGCCGGTTTGCGCTTCGCCGCCTGTCGTTTCCAGTAGGCCGAGGGCGCGCAGGTCGGCGCTGTCCGGCCGCAGCGGCTGATAAACGCCGCCGAGCTGGCGGGCGAAGCGCTCATGACTGGCGGTATCCAGGCGCTGCAGCACGATGGCGCCCTGGGCGTCCTTCAGAAAGCTGCCGTCCTCCAGCACGATGGGCGCGCCGCGTGCGGTGCCCACGCCGAGCACATCCAGGCGATTGCCGTCGCGGGACAGCGCAGCGATGGCGGCCTGTTCCCGATCGCTCAGGCCGCTGGTCAGCAGCAACAGGCGTCCGCTGCTCTGACCGGCCTGCTCCAGCAGGTCCAGGGCACGGGCCACCGCCAGGTCGGCACGCTGGCCGGGCTCCGGCATGATGGACGGCCGGAGCGCACCGAGCAGGTTCAGCGCCGTGCCCAGGTCATCGGAGAGCGGCACCAGCACATGGGCGCTGCCGGCGTAGACGACGATGCCGGTCTGCGCACCGCGCCGCGCCTCCAGCAGATCGACCAGCGTGCGTCGCGCCTGTTCCAGGCGCGACGGCGACAGGTCGGCGGCCAGCATGCGCGGGGTCAGATCGAGGATCGCCACCAGGGCATCGCCCCGGCTCGCCGTGGCCTGCTCCATGCGCTGCCAGCTCGGCCCGAGCAGGGCCAGCAGTGCCAGCAGCCAGGCCAGGCCGAGGGCCAGCCAGGGCAGGCGGCTGCTGCGGCCCGCCTCGCCGGACAGCAGCAAGACGTGAAAGGGACGCGGCAGCAACAGCTGCCAGCGCGCGCTGCGCCGTTCGCGGCGCCACAGATTCCATAGCAGCCAGGCGCAGGGCACCAGCAGCAACAGCCAGGCGGGTCGCAGCAGGGTCGGCCAGAGCTCGGTCATGGGCGCGATCTCCGCAGCCAATAGGGCGCCATGCCCTGGGGACGGATCACGCGCAGCGCCAGCAGCAGGCTGAACAGCAGCGCCGCCGCCAGCGGCCAGGCATACAGCTCGCGGGTGAGGCGCGCCGGCAGGCTGTGTTGGGCCACCGGCTGCAGGCGGTCGAGGGTCCGGCCGATGTCCTGCAGCGCCGCGCTGGAATGGGCGCGGAAATATTGGCCGCCAGTCAGCTCGGCCATCGCCTGCAGGCCGGGCTCGTCCAGATCCAGGCCCGGCGCCAGGGCGAACACGCCCAGGCCGCGACTCTGGCCGGGCAGTGCGCCGATGCCGATGCTGTAGAGGGTCACGTCATTGTCCGCCGCCAGTTGTGCGGCGGTCAGCGGCGCCAGCGTGCCGCCGGTGTTGGCGCCATCGGTGATCAGCACCAGCACGCGGCTCTGCGCCGGCTGGTCGCGCAGGCGTTTGACCGCCAGGCCGATGGCGTCGCCGATGGCAGTGTTCGGCCCGGCGATGCCCACGCGGGCTTCCTCCAGCCAGGTGCGCACAGTGCGCCGGTCGAAGGTCAGCGGCGCTTGCAGGTAGGCCTGGCTGCCGAACAGGATCAGGCCGACCCGGTCGCCGCGCCGCTGTTCGATGAATTCGCCGAACAGTTGCTGGACCAGCCCCAGGCGGCTGATCGACTGGTCCTGCCACTGCATGTCCGGGTAGTCCATGGAGCCGGACACATCCACCGCCACCAGCAGGTCGCGACCGCTGGCCGGAATCGGCAGGCGCTCGCCGAGCCATTGCGGGCGGGCGGCGGCCAGCAGCAGGCACAGCCAGACCAGCATGAATGGCAGTTGCTGGCGCCAGGCGGGCAGACTGCCGCCACGGGCGTGCTGGCTGCTGAGGTCCTGCAGTTCGTCGAGAAAGCTGACCTTGAGCGCCGCCTCGCCGCTGTCGGCGGGCGGCAGCAGCGCGCGCAGCAGCCAGGGCAGCGGGGCGAGCAGGAAGATCCACGGCCAGGCGAACTCAAACATGCTTGCGAATCCACAGGTCGATGGCCTGCTGCAGGGCGTGCAGCGCCTTGTCGTCGAGCCGGCAGTGCGGTCGGTAGGCGCCTTCCACCAGCACCATCCAGCGGGTCAGCCCGGCGGAGGGACAGCGGCTGTCCAGGAAGGCCAGCCAGGCGCGACCGCTCAGAGTCTGGCACTGGCTGTGCGGATAGCGTTGCAGACACAGGCGCTTGAGCAGCGCGTTGATCTGTTGCAGCCAGGGACCGGCCTCGCCAGCGTAGGGTTTTTCCAGGCTGTCGAGTTCCTGCAGGGCGGCCACGCGTAGCGGATCGAGCGGCGCGGGGCGTGGCGGGCGCCGGTGCAGGCGTCGGTATAAGAGATGTAGGCCCACTGCAGCTGCTAACAGCACCACGGCCAGCAGCCACCAGCCGGGCGCCGGCGGCCACCAGGACACCGGCGGCGGCGCGATGGGCGGCTGCAGCACGTCGAGCAGATTCATGGCCGCGCCTCGGGCGGCGCGCTCTGGAAATCGCGCAGCTGCTCGAGCAGCTCGTGGTGGGTGCTCAGCGGCAGCAGCAGCGCGCGCACCTTGTCCGCCAGTTGCTGCCAGCGCTGCTGGCGGGCCTCGCCGCGCGCACGGTAGGTCTTGCGCAGCAGCGGGTCGTAGGTATCCAGTTCCAGCTGCGCGCCGTCTCCGGCGAAGCGCAGCAGGCCGGCGGCGGGCAGGGCGTGATCCAGCGGATCGGAAAGCGGCACCAGGATCAGTTCGACGTGCCGGCCGAGCAGCGCCAGCTGTTGTTCGGAGGCGTCGTCCAGCGCGCGCTCGTCGCAGATCACTACCAGCAGGCTGCCGGGGCGCAGCACTTCGCGGGCGCGGCGCAGGGCCGGGCTGAAGGTGCCTTGCGGGCCGGGCATGTTGGCGTGCAGCGCATGGTTGGCGTCGACCAGCCGGCTGAGCAGCTGCAGCAGGCTCTGCTTGCTGCGCCGGGGGCGTACTTCCGGTGCGCTGCCGCTGCCGAACACCAGACCGCCGATGCGGTCGTTGTGCGCCAGCGCGGCCCAGCCAAACAGTGCGGCGGCCTGGGCGGCGAGCACCGACTTGAAGCGCGCGCCGCTGCCCAGAAACAGCGGCCGGCTCTGCTCGACCAGCAGGTAGACGGGACGCTCGCGCTCCTCGTGGAACAGCTTGGTATGCGGTTGCTGGGTGCGCGCGGTGACGCGCCAGTCGATGGTGCGCACGTCATCGCCGGACTGGTAGACGCGCACCTGGTCGAAGTCGATGCCGCGTCCGCGCAGCCGCGAGCGGTGCAGGCCGACCAGTGAGCTGCGCCGGTAGGGCGTGGCGAACAGCTGCAGGCCGCGCAACTGGTGGCGGATGTCCACCAGCTCGCCCAGGGTGGTGTAGGCGCCGGCCGGACCGGGAGCCAGACGGTCCATCAGCCTACCGCCACCACGTCGAGCACCCGCTGCAGCACCTGGTCATGGTCGATGCCGGAGGCCTCGGCCTCGAAGGACAGGATGATGCGGTGGCGCAGCACATCGAAGAGCACCGCCTGGATGTCCTCGGGGCTGACGAAGTCGCGTCCGGCCAGCCAGGCATGGGCGCGGGCGCAGCGGTCCAGCGAGATGCTGCCGCGCGGGCTGGCGCCGTAGCTGAGCCAGGCGGCCAGGTCGGCGTCGAACTTGGCCGGGAAGCGGGTGGCCATGACCAGTTGCACCAGGTATTCCTCCACGGCGTCGGCCATGTGCAGGGCGAGGATTTCCTGGCGGGCGGCGAAGATCGCCTGCTGGCTGACGCGCCGGTGCAGGCCGGGCTCGGTGCCCTGCAGCGCTTCGCCGCGCGCCTGCTGGAGAATGCGCCGCTCCACGGAGGCATCCGGGTAGCCGATCTTCACGTACATCAGAAAGCGGTCGAGCTGCGCTTCGGGCAGCGGGTAGGTGCCTTCCTGCTCGATGGGGTTCTGGGTGGCCATCACCATGAACAGCGGTGACAGCGCATAAGTGCTGCGGCCGATGCTCACCTGACGCTCGGCCATGGCTTCGAGCAGCGCCGACTGTACCTTGGCCGGGGCGCGGTTGATTTCATCGGCCAGCACCAGGTTGTGAAAGATCGGACCCTGCTGGAACACGAAGCTGCCGGTTTCCGGACGATAGATCTCGGTGCCGGTGATGTCCGCCGGCAGCAGGTCGGGGGTGAACTGGATGCGGTGGAATTCGGCCTCGACACCTTCGCCGAGTTCCTTGATGGCGCGGGTCTTGGCCAGGCCGGGCGCGCCCTCCACCAGCAGATGGCCGTCGGCGAGCAGGGCGATCAGCAGGCGGTCGATCAGGCGGTCCTGGCCGAGGATACGGCTGGCCATGAACTGGCGCAGGGCAAGCAGCGCTTCGCGATGTTCCATTTCGGGTCGTCTCTGGGTGGGCGAGGCCGGTCGGCTCGTCGGCAAGATGGGCACTTTAATTCAACTCGGGCCGGCTGACACGGTGCTTCGCGGGATTCATCGGCGGCGGCCAGGGTCAGTGAAATCGGGACGGGACGAAACGTCGCAGGGTGGCAAGCTGTCGCAACTGTGATGGACTGCGGCCCCGCGCCGATTTCCGGCAGGGCTCCGGACGCGCTGGCGCGTCCGATTCGCCGGGTTACCGTTGAATGGAAACCCGGGGCCGTTACTATCGAATGGCTATTACATCTTCAGGGGTATCCATGACGTTCTTCAGTGCATCCGGCAAAAGTGATTTCCATCAGCAACTTCAGGAGGCCCTGGCCCGGCACGTCGAGCCCGAGGCGCTGCCCCGGCTGATGCGCTTCGCCGAACAGTTCTTCGCCATCGCGCCGCTGGAGGAGTTGCAGGAAAACCGCCTGGGCGATCTGGAAGGCAGCACCCTGTCTGCCTGGCGTCTGCTGGAAGCCTTCCGTGGCGAGCCCGTGGTGCGGGTGTTCAACCCCGACTACGAACAGCACGGCTGGCAGTCCGCGCACAGCGTGGTGCAGGTGCTGCAT
>DATJDB010000222.1:0-13327 GCA_035497635.1 Pseudomonas sp.
CACTCGAAGCCCCTCCCTCGATAAATCCAAACCATTACGTCACCAAGAGCGAGTCGCAACTGAGCGCCTGGCTTCGGCCGGAAAAATCGTGCCTGAAAAAAAATCCGGGCTGAAACGCACTTATCCCCCTCCCGCCGACGGGCTTTGCGTGTGTTTTTTGTGCAATCGGGACGGGAATGCAATCCAGGGCCCAGCCCAGCGGCAGCGCGGGGCCGCGCGCGCGAACCGGAATTGCACGCTGTGAAAGAAATTGAAAGGCCGTGCAATAGATAAGCACGCGCTTTAGAGCCTATGGCGAGGCGAGAATTCTGACCAAAGCCAATAACGGCGCGGCCTCCAGCGCTTTTTTTCAAACTGCACAGCCAAATTTCCTACGGCTGGCCGGCCCGCTATCCGATGGCTTGAAATGCTCCGCAACCCGCATGGCACGTGGAGCTCAAGAAAACACTCGGTTTCCCTATGTTTCTTTAGCCAGGCAGCCGCTACGGACAGAATCCAGCCAGTTTGGAGATGAAACGCCAAGGCCGGCACCTGCGCCGCCGTCGAGCACAGCAACGCGGCCACCAGCACGGCAATGCGAGGAACGCACCGCAACCCTGCGCCTCGGATCAAGACCGCCCGGCTCGGCAGGCGGCGAGCCCAGGGCCGACAACGGTGCGCACCATCGAGCGCAGCAACACGGCCACCAGCAACAGGCAACGCGAGCACAGCAACGGCAACGGCAACGGCAACGCGAGCACAGCAACGGCAACGCGAGCAACAGTCCGCAGCAACGCGGGCGCCCTGGAAGAACCGGTCGGTTTTTTTACTGCGTTTGTTCCCACCAAAAAAATGTGGGAACAGATTCCCCCTCTGTAACCCGCATTCTAGAGCGGTTATCCCCCCGATCCCCTGTTCCCCGCTATTTCGTAAACAGACGTTGGAACAAGGGGGGGGTATAACTCGTTTTGCTTGACAGGGTGTAAATCCCTTGACCTCTAATGAAACCCAGCGGCGCCTTGCGACCTGCGGGAGAGGGTTATCAGCAATCGAAACGACAACGACAACGACAACGGCAGCAACAGCAACAGCAACAGCAACAGCAACAGCAACAATTACCGGTGCGCGAATTCATACGGCGCAACATGCGTTACCTGGTTGGCGTCTAGGTAGTCGGCCCACCACTGGCACATGCGCCGCCGCTCTTCCAGGTGCTCCGCTTTGTGGATGTAGGCCGCCCGCACGCTGTTGCGCTCCTGATGGCTCATCTGCCGTTCAACCGCATCACGGGTCCACAAGCCCGACTCGACCAAGGCAGAACAGGCCATGGTCCGAAAGCCATGGCCGCACAGTTCCTCTTTGGTGTCGTAGCCCATGCGGCGCAGCGCCTTGTTGATGGTGTTCTCGCTCATCGGCCGCCAGTGGAAGTGATCGCCGGCAAACACCAGTTCGAAGCGGCCCGTAAGCTCGCGCACCTGCTCCAGGACTTCGAGGGCTTGCCGGCTCAAGGGCACCAGGTGAGGCGTGCCCATCTTGGCGCCACGGTGCGAATAGCGGACGCCTTCAATCGGCTCGCGCTCGCCGGGGATCTCCCACATGGCGCGCTTGAAGTCGATCTCGCCCCAGCGCGCCAAGCGCAGCTCGCTGGACCGAATGAACACCAGGAGCGAAAGGCGCACCGCCAGCAGAGTGAGCTTGCGACCGCCGTCGGCATCGAGGCGTTGCCACAGTTCCGGCAAGCGATCCAGCGGAAGCGCTGGCCGGTGCCGGCTCTTTCCAGGAGCGGTGGCGCCGACCAGGTCGCGGGCGGGGTTGCTGTCGATCAATCCATGCTGGACGGCGTGCCGCAAGATCCCTTCGATGTTCTGGCGCAAGCGGCTCGCCAGGGCAAACGACTCGCGGCGCTCAACCGCCTTGAGGGGCGGCAACAGGTCACGGGGCTTCAGCTCCGCAACGGGGCGCTCGCCAAGGACCGGGAAAAGGTGATTCTCCAGGCGCCGCAGAACGGTGTTCGCGTGGCCCTCGGACCATTTGCGCGCGCAGGCGGCGTGCCACTCAAGCGCAACGGCCTTGAAGGTGTTCACGCGCGCGTTTGCCGCTTCGGCCTTGGCCTGCCTGGCGTGCTCGATGGGATCTATGCCGTGGGCCAGCAGCTCCAGGGCTTCGGCGCGCCGCTGGCGGGCAGCCTTCAGGCCAAGCGCAGGGTAGTTGCCGAACGTGGCCAGCCCGCTGCGCCCGTCCGGCCGCGTGAACTTGAAGCGCCACGTCTTCGCCCCGGACGGTTTCACCAGCAGGTAAAGCCCCTGGCCATCGAACAGGGAATATTCCTTTTCGCGGGGCTTGGCGGCTTCGCACTTGGGGTCTGTCAGAGGGGTGACTGTCCGAGCCATTGGTATACGTTTCCATATCGAACCGACGTATACCGAAACGTATACCTAAAACAGGTATATGACCAGACACAAAGAGAGACAACAGGAAACAAGCGGAAGCCCTGAAAGGCGCGTAAATGCTGGGCTTGAGAGATAACAAGAGACAACGAGAAACAACGAAATGGCGTCCCCTGCTGGAATCGAACCAGCATCTAGCCCTTAGGAGGGGCTTATTCTATCCGTTGAACTAAGGGGACACAGACAGGGTGCCGCGTTGCGCGGCGGGCGGAATGTTACCCAGCCACTGCGGGTTTGTCATGCCTCAATTGTCCCGGCGCAGCTCGTCCGGGATGGGTACGTCGGGCAGCGGGCCGGGCTTTTTGCCCTGCCCCGCCTGGTGCTGACGAATCTGGTAGACGTAGGCCAGAACCTGGGCCACGGCCATGTACAGGCCGGCGGGGATTTCCTGCTCCAAGTCGGTGGAGTAGTACACCGCTCGCGCCAGGGCGGGCGATTCCACCACCGCGACCTTGTGCTCGTTGCCGATCTCGCGAATCTTCAGGGCGATCTGGTCGGCGCCCTTGGCCAGCAGGATCGGCGCACCGGCCTGTTGTTCGTCGTACTTGAGCGCCACGGCAAAGTGCGTCGGGTTGGTGATGATCACGTCAGCCTTGGGCACTTCGGCCATCATGCGCCGCTGCGAAATCTCGCGCTGCAGCTGACGGATGCGTCCCTTCACTTCCGGCTTGCCTTCGCTGTCCTTGTACTCGTCGCGGATTTCCTGCTTGGTCATCATCATCTTCTGGGTGTGGTCCCAGATCTGGTACGGCACGTCGATCATGGCGATGAGAATCAGCCCGCAGGACAGCCACAGCGCGCACCAGCCGACGATCAGGATGGTATTGAGGATGGCGGCTTCCAGCGGCTGATGGGCCAGGGCCAGGATGTCGTTCTGGAAACTGTTGAGCACCGACAGCGCCACCGCCAGCACCACCGCGAACTTGCCGATGGCCTTGAACAATTCCACCAGCGAGGTCTTGGAAAACATGCGCTTGAGTCCGGCCAGCGGATTCATGCGGCTGAACTTGGGCATCAGCGATTCGGTGGAGAACAGGAAACCGCCGAGCATCACCGGGCCGATGATCGACGCAATCAGCAGCACGATCAGCAGGGGCATCAGTACGCTGAGGGCATGCTCGCCGGCGGTGAGCAACAGCAGGACCATGCTGTCGGTGCTGTAGAGGCTTTCGCGCTGCGCACTGAAACTGCCGCTCATGATGTCCAGCACGCCGAGCCCGATGCTGGCGCCAAACGCCATCAGTCCGCCGGCGCCGGCCATCATCACCACCAGGGTGTTGAGTTCCTTCGAACGGGCGATCTGGCCTTTCTTGCGCGAGTCGGACAGCCGTTTCTCTGTTGGCTGTTCGCTCTTGTCCGCGCCGTTCTCGTTCTCGGCCATGGTTACCTCACGCCCGCGAAATCGCGCAGCAGTTGCAGGGCCTCGACGGTGAGCGCCTGGAAGTGCGCCAGGATGTCGGCCTGGCTGAGCCAGAAGATGATCATGCCCATCACCAGGGTCAGCGGGAAACCAATGGCGAAGATGTTCAGCTGCGGCGCGGCGCGGGCCATGACGCCAAACGCCATGTTGATCACCAGCAGCGCGGTGACCGCCGGCAGCGCGATCAGCACCGCCGCGCCCAGTACCCAGGTCAGCTTGCCGGCAATTTCACGGTAGTGCTCGACCAGGAAGCCGCTACCCACCGGCAGGGTGCTGAAGCTCTCCGCCAGCACCTCGAAGATCACCAGATGGGCGTTCATGGCCAGGAACATCAGGGTGGCCATGTTGAGCAGGAACTGGCCGAGCAGCGGTACCGACACGCCGTTGGCCGGGTCCATCATCGAGGCGTAGCCCAGGCCCATCTGCATGGATACGAACTGGCCGATGACGACGAAAATCTGGAAGAACAGTTGCAACACGAAGCCCAGCATCGCGCCGATGAGAATCTGCTCGGCGATCAGCAGCATCATGCGCAGACTCAGCGCTTCGACCTCGGGCATGGGCGGCAGGTTGGGCGACAGCAGCAGGGTGATGCCCAGCGCCAGGTACAGGCGCACGCGCATCGGCACCAGGTTGCCGCCGAACACCGGCATGACCATCAGCAGCGCACCGATGCGAAACAGCGGCAGCAGGAAGGCGCTGAGCCAGCCGCCGATCTGCGCGTCGGTCAGCTCCAGCATGGGTCAGCCAATTACATAGGGGATGTTGTGCACCAGTGCCTCGGTGTATTCGAGCCACTGGCGCACCAGCCAGGGGCCGGCCCACATCAGCGTCATCAGCATCACCATCAGGCGCGGCAGGAAGCTCAGGGTCTGCTCGTTGATCTGCGTGGCGGCCTGGAACACCGCGACGATCAGACCGGCGATCAGACTGGGCACCACCAGGATGGCCACTGTCACGGCGGTCAGCCACAGGGCGCTGCGGAACAGGTCAACGGCGACTTCAGGGGTCATGGCTATAACGTCCCGAAACTGGCGGCCAGGGTGCCCATGATCAGGCTCCAGCCATCGATGAGCACGAACAGCATGATCTTGAACGGCAGCGAGATGATCAGCGGCGAGAGCATCATCATACCCATGGCCATCAAGATACTGGCCACCACCAGGTCAATGATCAGGAACGGGATGAAGATCATGAAGCCGATCTGGAAGGCGGTCTTCAGCTCGGAGGTGACGAACGCCGGCACCAGGATGGTCAGCGGCGTGTCGGCCGGGCTGGCGATGTCGGTGCGCTTGGACAACCGCACGAACAGGTCCAGGTCGCTTTCACGGGTCTGCGCCAGCATGAAGTCCTTGAGCGGCACCTCGGCGCGGCTGATGGCTTCCCTGGCGTCGATCTGCTCGTTCAGGTACGGCTGCAGGGCTCGCTCGTTCACCTTGTCAAACACCGGCGCCATGATGAACAGCGTGAGGAACAGCGCCATGCCCAGCAGGATCTGGTTGGACGGAGTGGATTGCAGGCCCAGCGCCTGACGCAGGATGGAGAAGACGATGATGATCCGCGTGAAGCTGGTCATCAGCATGACGAACGCCGGGATGAAACTCAGCGCGGTCATGATCAGCAGGATTTGCAGGCTGACCGAGTATTCCTGCTCGCCGTCCGGGTTGGTGCTCAGGGTGATGGCCTTGATGCCCAGCGGATCGCCGGCCGCCTGCTGCGCCATGGCCGGACCGGCCAGCAGCCACAGCAGCACGCCGCCCAGCACCAGCCAGGCTCGGGCGGACATTAACGGGGCTAGGACGGTCGCGTTCATCGGTCAGTGCTCGGCGGGCGGGGTCTTGTCGCGCCCGAGCAGTTCCTGCAGGCGCTTGGCGAAATCCGGCGTGGTCGCGTTGCTCGCGGGCATCACCACCGGCTCATTCAGCACATGCAGTGGCGTGATGCGCCCGGCGGTCAGGCCGAGCAGCACCTGTTCCTCGCCGACCTGCACCAGCAGCAGCCGCTCGCGGGTGCCCAGCGACTGGCTGGCCAACAGCTGGATGGCCTGGTTGCCGCGCGGCCCGGCCTGGTTCTGCATGCGCCGCAGCAGCCAGGCGAGACCGAAGATCAGGCCGACCACCAGACCGAGGC
This sequence comes from Pseudomonas sp., assembly GCA_035497635.1. Classification (GTDB taxonomy): domain Bacteria; phylum Pseudomonadota; class Gammaproteobacteria; order Pseudomonadales; family Pseudomonadaceae; genus Serpens. The sequence goes on from DATJDB010000222.1 coordinate 5,977, forward strand.
CGAGCACCAACTGGACAATCTGGCTGATCATGCCGTCGGTGGTCGGCACCGGTGTTGTCGCGGCCGCGACGGCCTCGCCGGCCAGCAGCAGCGGCACCAGGATCAGGCGACGCATCAGCGCAGCTTCCGGATGCGCTCGGACGGGCTGATCACATCGGTCAGGCGTATACCGAACTTCTCGTTCACCACCACCACTTCGCCATGGGCGATCAGGGTGCCGTTGACCAGCACATCCAGCGGCTCGCCGGCCAGACGGTCCAGCTCGATCACCGAGCCCTGGTTGAGCTGCAACAGGTTGCGGATGCTGATGCTGGTGTTGCCCACTTCCATGGAAATGGTCACCGGAATATCCAGGATCACATCCAGGTTAGGACCTTCCAGACCATGCACCGGCTCACCCTTTTCCGGGGTGGGGAACTGTTCCATGGGCGCGCGCGACGGGCCCTCGGCCAGCATCTCGTCGATGGCGTTCTGGCTATCACCCTCTTCCAGGGCGGCAGCCCACTCGGCGGCCTGGTCCTCGGGAGACTTCGGGGTGTTGTTTGGCATTGCATGTCCTCAACTGGCTGTTCGGCTGACCGTTCCGCATCGGGCGGAAGGTTCAGGCGGGAAGAAGAGTTGCCTCAGCGATTGCGTTCCAGCGGCCCCATTACCTGCAGGGACAGCATGTCCTTGTGGGAGCCGAGTTTCACTTCGAAGGTCGGCACACCGTTGGCCTTGAGCAGCATCTGCTCGGGCAGCTCAACCGGGATCACATCACCCGGCTGCATATGCAGAATGTCGCGCACGCGCAATTGACGGCGCGCCACGGTGGCGTCGAGCGGTACCTCGACGTCCAGAATGTCCTCGCGCAGCGCCTTGGACCAGCGCTCGTCCTGATCGCCCACGTCGGACTTGAAGCCGGCGTCGAGCATCTCGCGAATGGGTTCGAGCATCGAATACGGCAGGGTCACATGCAGGTCGCCGCCGCCGCCGTCCAGTTCGATATGGAAGGTGGAGACCACCACCACCTCGCTGGGACTGACGATGTTGGCGATGGCCGGGTTAACCTCGGAGTTGAGGTACTCGAAGTCCACTTCCAGCAGCGCGTTCCAGGCTTCCTTCAGATCCACGAAGGCCTGATCCAGCACCATGCGCACCACGCGCAGTTCGGTGGGAGTGAACTCGCGACCTTCGATCTTGGCGTGGCGGCCGTCGCCGCCGAAGAAGTTGTCGACCAGCTTGAACACCAGTCGCGAGTCGAGGATGAACAGTGCCACACCGCGCAGCGGACGCATCTTCACCAGGTTGAGGCTGGTCGGCACGTACAGCGAATGCACGTACTCGCCGAATTTCATCACCTGCACGCCGCCCACGGCGACGTCGGCGGAACGGCGCAGCAAGTTGAACATGCTGACGCGGGTGTAACGGGCGAAGCGCTCGTTGACCATTTCCAGGGTCGGCATGCGACCCCGGACGATACGGTCCTGGCTGGTCAGGTCGTAGCTCTTGACCCCGTTGGGGCTGCCGGTTTCCTCTACGGAAACAAGCCCGTCATCGACGCCGTGCAGCAGCGCGTCGATCTCATCCTGTGACAGCAGGTCTGTGGCCATGTGGGGTCCTACTGCAAAACGAAATTGGTGAACAGCACCTGCTCGACGGCGGGCTGGCCGAGCAGCGTGCGCGCCAGTTCCTGAACGCGCTCGGTGGCTTCAACGCGCACCGCTTCCTTGCCCGGGGCGGTGAGCATGGCTTCGAAGCTCTGTGCGGAAAACAGCATGACCAGCTCGTTGCGCACCAACGGCTGGTGTTCGCGCAGCGCTTCCATGCTTTTCTTGTCGCGGCCGAGCAGGGAAACGCTGACCTGCAGGTAGCGCGCCCGCCCATTGGCGTTGAAATTCACCACGAAGGGCTCCCTGAGTTCTTCGTACAACGCACCCCGGTCACGGCTGATGAATAGCGGCTTGGCATCCGGACTGGCAGTGCTAGTGCTGGATGAAGACGTGAGGACGTACCAGGTAACGCCCACTGCGGCGACCATCGCCAGCAACAGGCCCAGCACCCCGAGGATGATGAGAAGAAGTTTCGAGTTCTCAAGCCTGAAAGACTTAGCCATGCCAAATATCCGTCACCTTGCGGCGCTACAACAGTCAAGCCAGCGATTCAGCAAGTCTTGTGCCAGCCAATTATTCGATCCGACGAACCCGCCACAGCCCTTCTCCAGGCCTGCGGTCAAACCCTGTGCAGGCTGTGTGGAAACTCCCACTCAATTCCAAGGTTCGCGCCACTACGCGAAATGTGCGGAACTTTTCCGGTTTGGCCTGCCTGGAGTTTCACGACAAAGCGCGAAATTTATGCATTTTCTGACCAGGCCTCATTTCCGAAAACGTTTTCACACAGCCTGCGTGGGGCCGGGTTAATCCCGGCCGACGGCAGTGGAATCGCGACCTTGCCGGGTGGTGCGAGCCCCGCTGGCCGGCGTAAAGCCGGCCCTACAGGTTCACAGCCACGAAGCTCCAGACCTCAGGCGTAGAAATCCACCAGACCGCGCCCGTTCTCCAGCGGTGTGCTGGCCATCAGGGTTTCACTGTCTACGCCATCGCCCGTATCACCGTCGCCGTTGCCGGCGGCCAGCCCGGCCGCGTCGCGCTCATCGGCCTGCCGGTCGCCGCGCGCCAGGGACTGATCGGAGACGTTGACGTCGAACTGATCCAGGCCCTGCTGGCTGAACATTTCACGCAGCCGGAACATCTGTCCTTCCAGCGCCTCACGCACCGAGGCGTGCGGGCTGGCGAAGCTGATCTGGGTCTGCTCCTGATTCAGGCTGATGCGGATTTCCAGACGCCCCAGCTCGGCGGGGTCCAGCTGGATTTCAGCGCTTCTCAGGTTCTGACTGGACAGCCACATGACGCGCTCCACCACCGCCTCGCTCATGCCGGGCTGGCGCATGGACAATGGCTGCTGCAATGCATTGGCGGCGGCCTCGCGCTGCGCGGCGTTGGCCTGCTGCACGGCCTGAGTCAAAGGATTGACGGGGCTGTCGGGGCTGTCGGCCGAAACCTGGGCCGCGCTGCCGGCAGTCGCGGCCAGGCTGGTACGCAACGCTTCGGTAAACTCCTGCTCGCCGTCGGCGGCGAGTTCCGCTTCGGCAGCCGTTGCCAGGTTCAGTTCGGGCTGCACCGGCGGCTGGCGGGTAGCGCCGCGCGTCTCGCTCAGGTTGCCAGTCGCCGAACGCACACCCGCAGCGCTGGCTGCGGCCTGCTGGGCAACCCCGGCGGCGGGCATCGCGGATGCCATCATCTGACTGGCTACTGCCTCGGCCGCCAGCGGCTGATCAGGCTCCGGTGCTTGAGTGGCCAGTGTCGGGTCGGCCGGCAGCTCCTGATCGGTGACCGGCACAGGCTGTTCACCGGACGCCAGCGCCTCGGACGATGCAGCCGCACCTTCGCGGCCGAACAGCATCAGCGATTCCAGGGAAACGTCTTCCGGCTCCAGAAGCAGCGCTTCGTCCGTCAGCGGCAGTTCGCTGCCCGGCAATTCATTGCCGAGGCCGGCAAGGGCTTGCTCATCGTTGGCCGCCTGGATCTGCGCCGCCTGCCCGAGCGGGGCGCCGGAAGACTCGGCGAGCGGACGCTCACCGCCTTCCCGTGCTTGGGCATAGACATCGGCAAAACCGCTCTGGCTCGCGTCGCGTGGCGTTCCACGCAGGTTTTGCTCGGCTTGCACCGCAGACGCCTTCGGCAGAAGGAAATCGGCACCAAGGCTCATGGCTGACTCCGCTGAGTTCTAGTAGTGCCAGGGGGATTGCAAGCAGCGGGCCAATTCGGGAAGGCCCGTTTTGGCAACGACGGGAAGGGGGATTAGCCGCGGGCGGGCCACACACAAGAGCTTCGCGGCTGAAGCCGCTGCTACGGATAGCTGCGTGGTGCGGGTCAGGCGAAGCGGCGGCGTTCGGCGCGGAACAGCACGCGTACCACCGAGAGTTCCTGTTCGACCTGCCGCAACAGGCCGGCGGCGCGGTCGAGGGTGGCGGCGCGGCCGGCGCGTTCCAGTTCCAGACAGAGCCTGGCCAGCGTGACTGCGCCCATGTTGCTGCAGCTGCCCTTGAAGCTGTGCGCGGCCTTGCTCAGCGCCTCAGCGTCGCCGTCGTGCAGCGCCTGACGCAGCGAATACAGTCGCTCCTCGGAGTCGCCCAGGTAGGCATCCAGCAGGGCCGGATAGTCCTCGACCATGACATCCTGCAGGCTTTGCAGCACTGTGCTGTCGATATGTGATCGTCCGTACATCCGCTTGTCCTTAGCGATGTGTCACTTTGACATTATGCGCAGCCTTGACCACTTCCTCCAGATGCTGGTCAGTCTTCCCGACGAGCGACCATCCGCTGGGCCAGTTCATCGAACTGCTTCTGTTCCCGCGCATCGGCCACTCGCCGGGCTTCGTCCTGATAGCGCTGTACCAGCTTGCGCAAACCTTCCAGACGCATGTGGCACTGCTGCCAGCTTTCGCGTGCCTTGCGCAGGCCTTCCCGGCTCCACTCGACGCTGCGTCCCTGCTGCTCGATGGCGGTATCCAACTGACCGAGAAAACGCTGGTAGTTGACCATCCACTGCCCGGAAACGCCCTGGCGACCGGATGTCAGCCATTGCTGCTGATAATCGCTGAGGTAGCGCTGCAGGTCGCGAAGCTGGGTCTCGCTTTGCAGCAGCTTCTGCTGAGCCTGCCCCAGCGCGCGCGCCGCATCGCGTTCGGCGCGCAGGGCCAGATCCACGACCGGGGTCAGACGCTGGATTCGCCGATCAGCCATTGCGGATCAACGCCGCCTCACTGGAAGACGGCCGCCAGCTGGGCGGCGTTCTGACCCAGTTGCTGGCCGCCTTCGTTGAGGCCCTGGCGCAGGTAATGAGCCATCTGCTGCTGCTTGGCGATGGCCAGATCGGTTTCCGGGTCGCCGCCGGGCACGTAGGCACCGACGCTGAGCAGGTCGCGGCTCTGCTGGTAGCGCGACCAGAAGCGCTTGAAGCGCTGTGCCAGTTGCTGATGCTCGGGCGTGACCACTTGCGGCATCACCCGGCTGATCGAGGCCTCGATATCGATGGCGGGATAATGACCTTCCTCGGCCAGCCGGCGCGACAGCACGATATGGCCGTCCAGCACGCCGCGCGCCGCATCGGCGATCGGGTCCTGCTGGTCGTCGCCTTCGGACAGCACGGTGTAGAAGGCGGTGATCGAACCGCCGCCCTGCTCCGCATTACCGGCCCGCTCGACCAGCGCCGGCAGCTTGGCGAACACCGAAGGCGGATAACCCTTGGTGGCTGGCGGCTCGCCGATGGCCAGGGCGATTTCGCGCTGGGCCTGGGCGTAGCGGGTCAGCGAATCCATCAGCAACAGGACGTTCTGGCCCTGGTCGCGAAAATACTCGGCGATGCGCGTGCAGTACTGCGCGGCGCGCAGGCGCATCAGCGGCGCTTCGTCGGCCGGCGAGGCAACCACCACGGAGCGCTTGAGGCCTTCCTCACCGAGGATCTGCTCGATGAACTCTTTCACTTCGCGACCCCGCTCACCGATTAGCCCGACCACGATCACGTCGGCCTTGGTGAAGCGCGTCATCATGCCGAGCAGCACGGACTTGCCGACACCGGTGCCGGCGAACAGGCCCAGGCGCTGGCCCCGACCCACGGTGAGCAGGCCGTTGATGCTGCGGATGCCGACATCCAGCGGTTCGTCGATGGGGTGCCGGCGCAGCGGGTTGATCACCGGCGCGACCATCGGCACCCAGTCCTCGGCGCGCATGCGGCCCTTGCCGTCCAGCGGCTTGCCGGTGCCATCCAGCACGCGACCGAGCATGCTCTTGCCCATCGGCAGGCGCCCGCTGTCGGCCAACGGCACCACGCGCGCGCCGGGGGCGATGCCGGCCAGGCTGCCAACCGGCATGAGGAAGGTCTTGCTGCCGGAGAAGCCCATGACTTCGGCTTCGATTTCCAGCGGATGATGGCGGTCGCCGTTCATCACCAGGCAGCGGCTGCCCACGGCGGCGCTGAGGCCTTCAGCTTCCAGGGTCAGGCCGACCATGCGCAGCAGGCGGCCTTCCACCACCGGACGACTGGGCAGACTGACCGCCTGCTGATAACCGGCCAGGCGCAGGGCCAGGCTGGTGCGCTCAAGGCGCATCGGGTTGTTCCAAGCTCGGCAGGTCGAGCGTCAGGTCCGGTGCCGGCGGATGCAGACGCTGCTCGCGCTTGTGCTCGAAGAGCTGCGCCAACGCCTGCTTGAGCCGGGTTTCCACGGTGGCATCGACCAGGCTGTTCTGGCTTTCCACGCGGCAGCCGCCGGGTTCCAGCGCCGAGTCCTCAACAATTTTCCAGCTTTCCTCGTGGCGCTCGCGCAGCGCCTTGACCAGCTCGAAGTCCTGCGGATTGACATGAATGCGCAGGTTGCCGGCGCCCATGGGCAGCAGGCCGAGCGCTTCGGAAAGAATCTGCTGTAGTTGGCTGGAATCGCTGTGCAGCTCGCGCTGGATGACTTCGCGACTGACATGGGCGACCAGGTCGACCAGCGCCAGCTCCAGCGCCTGGTCCTGTTCGGCGATGGGCTCCAGCAGATGGCCCATCAGCTGTTCCAGGCGCGCCAGCTGTTCGTTCAGACGCAGCTCGGCGTCCTGACGGGCGCGCAGCTGGCCGGCGTGGAAGCCGTCCTTCTCGCCGGTGGAGAAGCCTTCGTTGTAGGCCTCCTGGCGGATCGCCTCGAGCTCTTCGAGAGTGATCGGCTGCACCGTCTCGACCGGCACTTCCTCGACCGAGGCCTGGATTTCCGGCTCCGGTTCGGGCTGCGGCGCGGGCTCGACAACCGGCTTGAGCGGATCGAAGCTGGGCAGCATCCAGCGCTCGAAAGGCGGCAGGTCGCTGGCGCGGATCAGATCGCTTTCGTATTCACCTTGGCTGGTCTGCATTGACTACTCTCGCCCCGCCAGGGGTCTGCCTATCTGTCTGTCTACCCCGAAGTACGGGATCAGATCATTTCTTCGGCGCCCTTCGGGCCGATGATGATTTCGCCGGCTTCGGCCATACGCCGCGCGATGCCGAGGATTTCCTTCTGCGCCGTCTCCACGTCGCTGACGCGCACCGGGCCGAGGTTGTCCAGATCGTCGCGCAGCAGTTCGCCAGCGCGCTTGGACATGTTCTTGAAGATCTTTTCCTTGACCGTCTCGTCGGCGCCCTTGAGCGCCAGGGTGAGCACGTCGGAGGAGATTTCCCGCAGCAGCGCCTGGATGCCGCGATCGTCGATGTCGCCCAGGTTCTCGAAGACGAACATCAGGTCCTCGATCTCCAGCGCCAGCTCCTCGTCCAGCTCGCGGATGGAATCCATCAGCGGGCCT
>DATJDB010000223.1:0-2132 GCA_035497635.1 Pseudomonas sp.
CCTGTACTCCTGCCATGAAGACGATACCGGTCGCCATTGCGTGCTGATTCATGATGACGAGGCGCTGCTGTAAGGCACCGCCTCGGCGTGTCCCCGCTGCGTGCGGGGACACGCCGCTCCCCTGTCAGAGCAGCACGAGGCTGTAGCTGATGGTCAAGCGGTTGTGGTCCTGGGCCGCGCTGCCATCCGAACGCAGCACACCGTTACGCCATTGCACGCCCAGACCCTTGAGGGCACCGTCCGCAACGGTGTAGCCGACCTGGATGTCACGCTCCCACTCGCTCTGCGTCACGTTCGCCGCGTTATCCCATTCGCCCTTCTGGTACAGCACGCTGGCGCTCAGGCCCTTGAGGCCCAGCTGGCCGAAGTCGTAACCGTATTGGGCCAGCCAGGTGTCTTCCCCGGCGCGACCGAAGTTGTTGATGAAGCGCTCGGTGATCAGGTAGTTGCTTGCCCCGCCCGCACCCTTGCCGGCCAGTCCGCTCTGGTCGAGCTGACCGAAGTCGGTGTCGCCCCGGGATTGCTGATAGCCCGCCGTCAGGGTGTGCCCGGCCAGCCTGTAGCTGAACAGCGCGCTCCACAGCTGGTTGTCGATTTTCGCGCCATAGCCCGCCTTGCGGTCCTGGTTGGCGCCCTCGGCGGCGGTATCGAAGTAGCGCAGATCCGTGGCCAGCTTGCCGCTGCCCAGCGCCACCGCGTGGCGCAGCCCGACAAAATGCTGCTGGTAGTAGTCATCCAGCCCGCCGTAGTAGTACTGCGCGGTCAGATCCTTGCTGATGGCATAGTCGCCACCGGCGAACAGGAAATCGCTCTCCTCCCGACCGCCCTTGCTGGCCAGGCCGGTGCGGTCACTGGAGGCACGGCCACGGGCCTTGTCGAGCAGGCCGGCGGTCAGGGTCAGGCCCTCGAGGTCCTTCGAGGTCAATTGCGCCCCCTCGAAGGTCTGCGGCAGCAGGCGACCATCGTTGCTGATCACCACCGGCAGCCTCGGCTGCAGGGTGCCGATACGCGCCTCGGTTTTGCCGACGCGGGCCTTGGCGGTCAGCCCCAGCTTGCTGAACTGATCGGCCGGCTCGTCGCCATCCAGCGGGAACAGCTGGCTGCTGTTATCGGGGGCATCGGAATGCAGCTTGATACCGAGCAGCCCCTGCGCATCAAGACCGAAGCCCAGTGCGCCTTCGGTGAAACCGGAGCGGGCATTGAGAACGAAGCCCTGGCCCCACTGCTCCAGGTCTGTGGCGTTGTTGTCGAAATCCTGCTTGAGATAGAAGTTGCGAGCGTCCAGGCGGACGCTGCTGTCTTCGAGAAAACCTGCGGCGGCGGCCTGCTGGGTAACGATGGCGGCGGCAATTGCCAGCGCAAGGGTCGATCTGCTCATGCTCGATGCTCCGAATGCAAAGGTCGTGTGTTTCTTTTGCGCGGGGCATCGAGGCAACGCTCAGGCCTGACAGCTGTACCCCGCAAAATGGCACGGTGCGGTGGTCCGCTTTCGGCGAAGCGACTGTAGGGCAGGTCCTGGCTGGCAAAGAAGGAATTTATTTTTACTTTCTTATAACCATCAGCACTTAAACGCCGATCCAAGCAATGTCCAAAAAAGTATTTCGAGCGCATTTTTTAATGGTTCATCGCGCTTTCCCGGGGAAGGCGGCCTCGATTTTCAGGAAGAAATGGTCCGAGTCCCGAAAGCCATAGGCCATGCGTTTGATCACCTTGATGCGGTTGTTCACGCCTTCCAGCACGCTGGTGTGCATCGAGAAGCGTGCGCTGGCGAGGATGCCCCGGGCGTATTTGCGCAAGTTCCGGGCAAAGCGTTGTAGCGGCGCGAGACCACTGTCCCGAGCATGCCGCAGCCAGGTTCTCCAGCGCCGCCAGCCCTCCCGCACACTGGGTGCGTACCAGACATCTTTCAGGGCGTCCTTGAGCACATAGACCGTAGCCAGCGGCTGGTTGGCAGCCAGCAGTTCCTGCAGCTGCACGGCCTGGCCGTCCTTCAGGTTTCGCGATTGCGCAGCAGCAGCCACCGGCTCTGCTTCACAGCCTTTCGTGCCGGTTTGTCTTCGCGTAGGAGGTTGGCCTGATCGACCCGGATTCGGTCGATCACCTCTCGACCGTAGCGCGCCACTACCTGAAAC
>DATJDB010000224.1:0-7838 GCA_035497635.1 Pseudomonas sp.
TTCGATCAGGCCGAAGGCTTCCTTCACCTGGGAGGCGCTGTAGGCGGCGTTTTCTTCGCCGGCCAGCTTGGCAATCACCTGATCGCGCAGGGCGCCGAGGCGGGCATAGCGGTCCTGCTTGATGGTGATGGTGTAGGCCTGGGAAACGGCGTCGCCCAGCTCGGCCTTGATGGCATCAAGCAGCGCGGTGTTTTCCACCGGTGCCGTCCAGTTCCAGGTCGGCTTGCCGGCTTCGGCAGCGAATTCCTTGATGGCCTGGATGGCGACCTGGAATTCCTGGTGGGCGAACAGCACGGCGCCCAGCATCTGGTCTTCGGTCAGCTCCTTGGCTTCCGATTCGACCATCAGCACGGCGTCCTGGGTACCGGCGACGACCATGTCCAGGCTTGAGGCCTGAAGCTGCTCATAGGTCGGGTTCAGCAGGTAGCCGGTTTCCGGGTGGAACGCCACGCGGGCGGCGCCGATCGGACCCTGGAACGGGATGCCGGAAACAGCCAGGGCGGCCGAGGTACCGAGCATCGCGGCGATGTCCGGATCGGTCTTCTTGCTGGTGGAGACCACGGTGCAGATGACCTGCACTTCGTTCATGAAGCCTTCCGGGAACAGCGGACGGATCGGGCGGTCGATCAGGCGGGAAGTCAGGGTTTCCTTCTCGGAGGGACGCGCTTCACGCTTGAAGAAGCCACCGGGGATTTTGCCGGCGGCGTAGGTCTTTTCCTGGTAGTGCACGGACAGCGGGAAGAAGTCCTTGCCCGGGTCGGCTTGCTTGGCGCCAACCACGCTGACCAGCACGGTCACATCGTTGTCGATGCTGACCAGTACGGCGCCGCTGGCCTGGCGGGCGATGCGGCCCGTTTCGAGGGTGACGGTCGACTGACCGAACTGGAATTTCTTGATAACCGGATTCACGGTGTTTTCCTTCTCTGTGTTGCCTTTGGGGAAATCGGTTGGAATGCCGGGAGTCGGACCCGAACCTTCCGGGGGTAGAAAGCCGAAAGCTGGAAGCCGGAAGTGCAAGCGGACCTACTGATCCGCCTTGCGCTCCCCGCCCCCAGCTTCCTGCCTTCCAGCTCGCGTACGCCTTAGCGACGCAGGCCCAGACGTGCGATCAGGGCGCTGTAACGACTAACGTCCTTACCCTTCAGGTAGTCCAGCAGCTTGCGGCGCTGGTTCACCATACGGATCAGACCACGACGGGAGTGGTGGTCCTTGCCGTTGGCCTTGAAGTGATCCTGCAGCTTGTTGATGTTGGCGGTCAGCAGGGCAACCTGCACTTCCGGAGAACCGGTATCGCCTTCGTGCTGCTTGTTGTCGCTAACGATCTGGGCTTTTTCTTCAACGCTCAGTGCCATGGTATGGGCTCCTTGAGTGAACAGGCCGGGAATCGCTTCCCGTGTTTATAAATAAGGTATGACCGTGCCTGTTGACAGCCACCCTCGGGGTGCGCCGCACAGGGCGGCGCGTTACGGTCATTCCGACCGAATCAGTCGACGCGGCGCAATGCGTCCGTCGTCGCTCGCCTCACCGATACCGATGAAGCGTCCTTCATGATCCTGCACCCGCATCAGCCCCTGCTCCGGGGCGCCGGGCGAGCGGACCGGCTGTCCGTGCAGCCAGTAGTAGGCGCTGTGCTCGGTCAGCTGAATCACTGGCCAGTCCTGCAGACCGCAATCCACCGGCAGCAGGAAACGCTCCAGCGCTTCGGGGCCGCCTTCGGCATGGGCCTGTTCCAGCGTTTCCAGGCTGATCGCCTGAGCCAGAGAAAACGGGCCTGCCTGGGTTCTGCGCAGCTCGGCGACATGCGCGCCACAACCGAGCATCTGCCCGAGGTCTTCGACCAGCGTCCGAATGTAGGTGCCCTTGCTGCAACTGACGGCCAGGCGTGCCTGGTCATTGTCCAGCGCCAGCAGTTCGAGCTGCGAGATAGTAACAGAACGCGCCTCGCGCTCCACTACCTCGCCGGCGCGGGCCAGCTTGTAAAGCGGCTGGCCGTCCTTCTTCAAGGCCGAGTACATCGGCGGAATCTGCTGGATATCACCGCGAAAACGCGGCAGCAACGCCTCGATATCGGCGCGGGTCACTGCGACGTCACGCCGCTCCAGCACTTCGCCTTCCGCATCGCCGGTGCTGGTGGTGACACCAAGCTGGGCCAGCGTTTCGTAGGCTTTGTCAGCATCCAGCAGGTACTGGGAAAACTTGGTGGCCTCGCCGAAACACAGCGGCAGCACGCCAGTGGCCAGCGGATCCAGGCTACCGGTGTGGCCGGCCTTTTCCGCATTGAGCAGCCAGCGCACCTTCTGCAACGCGGCGTTGGAGCTGAAGCCATGCGGCTTGTCGAGAATCAGCACGCCATGTACGGCACGGCGTACCCGTTTGACTTGCGCCACGCTTATTCCTCGCCCTGATCCTGCCGACGGTCTTCGGCCACGGCACGTTCGATCAGCGCCGACAGCTCGGCGCCGCGACGCACGCTGGCGTCGTAGTGAAAATGCAGCTGCGGCACGCTGCGCAGCTTCATGGTCTTGCCCAGCAGCATGCGCAGGTAACCGGCGGAATCATTGAGGATTTCCAGATTCAACGACAGCTTCTCGTCGTCGAAGTCACCCATCAGGGTGATGAACACCTTGGCATGACCGATGTCACGGCTGACATCCACCGCCGTGATGGTGACGAAGCCCAGACGGGGATCCTTCACTTCGCGGGGAATCAGCAGAGCCAGCTCGCGCTGCATCTGGTCGCCGATGCGCTGGGTACGGCTATAGTCTTTGGCCATCATTCATTACTCGCTAAAAGCCGAAAGCTGAAAGTCCCAGCCGAAAACAACCCCAAGGGCGGTTTCCGGCTGATGGCTTCCAGCTTTCGGCAGGGGCGTCCGCTTACAGCGTACGGGCCACCTGGACCTTCTCGAACACTTCGATCTTGTCGCCGACCTTAACGTCGTTGTAGCTCTTCACGCCAATACCGCACTCCATGCCGGCGCGCACTTCGGCGACGTCGTCCTTGAAGCGGCGCAGCGATTCCAGCTCGCCTTCGAAGATCACCACGTCTTCACGCAGCACACGGATCGGACGATTGCGGTACACCATGCCCTCGGTAACCATGCAACCGGCCACCGCACCGAACTTCGGCGAACGGAACACGTCGCGCACCTCTGCGATACCCAGGATGTTCTCCCGCACGTCGCTGCCGAGCATACCGGTGAGCGCCTTTTTGACGTCCTCGATGATGTCGTAGATGACGTTGTAGTAACGCATGTCCAGACCTTCGGTTTCGACGATCTTGCGCGCACCGGCATCGGCACGCACGTTGAAACCGAACAGGACCGCATTGGAGGCCAGCGCCAGGTTGGCATCCGATTCGGTGATACCACCGACGCCGCCACCGACCACGCAGACTTGAACTTCGTCGTTGCCCAGGCCGCTGAGCGAACCTTGCAGCGCTTCCAGAGAACCACGCACATCGGACTTGAGCACGATGTTGAGGGTCTTCTTCTCGTCCTGGCCCATGTTCTCGAAGATGTGTTCCAGCTTGCCGGCATGAGCACGAGCCAGTTTCACTTCGCGGAACTTGCCCTGACGGAACAGAGCGACTTCGCGGGCCTTCTTCTCGTCGGCGACCACGGTCAGATCGTCGCCGGCTTCCGGCGTACCGTCCAGACCCAGGATCTCCACCGGAATCGACGGACCGGCTTCCTTAACCTGCTTGCCGTTTTCGTCGAGCATGGCCCGCACGCGACCGTAGTTGACACCGCACAGGACCATATCGCCCTGGCGCAGGGTACCGTCCTGTACCAGCACAGTGGCCACCGGACCGCGCCCCTTGTCGAGGCGCGATTCGACCACAACACCACGACCCGGAGCGGACGGGGTTGCCTTGAGCTCGAGAATCTCGGCCTGCAGCAGCACGGCTTCGAGCAGCTCATCGACGCCGGTACCCATTTTCGCGGAAACCGGCATGAACGGCGTATCGCCACCCCATTCTTCCGGAATCACATCCAGCGCGGCCAGGCCGTTCTTGATGTTGTCCGGATTGGCTTCCGGCTTGTCCATCTTGTTCACCGCGACCACGATCGGCACGCCGGCTGCTTTCGCATGCTGGACGGCTTCCTGGGTCTGCGGCATCACGCCGTCGTCGGCCGCCACCACCAGGATGACGATATCGGTCGCCTTGGCACCACGGGCACGCATTGCGGTAAACGCGGCGTGGCCAGGGGTGTCCAGGAAGGTGACCATGCCGCGTTCGGTCTGAACGTGGTAGGCACCGATGTGCTGGGTGATGCCACCGGCTTCGCCAGTCGCCACCTTGGCGCGGCGAATGTAGTCCAGCAGCGAGGTCTTGCCATGGTCGACGTGACCCATGACGGTCACCACAGGCGCGCGCGGAGCGGCCTCGCCCTCGAACTTGAGGGATTCGGCCAGTTGTTCTTCCAGGACGTTGTCGCTCACCAGCTTGACCTTGTGACCGAATTCCTCGGCCACCAGCTGGGCAGTTTCCTGATCCAGCACCTGGTTGATGGTGACGGGCGTACCCATCTTGAACATGAACTTGATGACTTCGGCGGCCTTGATGGCCATCTGCTGAGCCAGCTCGGAGACGGTAATGGTCTCGCCGATCGCCACGTCACGCACGATCGGGCCGCTCGGGCTATGGAAGCCATGCTGATTGCGCTTCTTCAGGCGACCCTTGCCACCACGACCGCCGCGACGGAAGCCTTCGCCCTCGTCTTCGGCGTTACGCGGCGCGATGCGCGGAGCCGGGCCCTTGCCCTTGAGGGACGGACGCTGGGCTTCCTTGCGATCACGGCGCTCGCCGTCCTCACGACGTTCAACGCGGCGCGGCTCTTCCTTCTTGCGTTCTTCGCTCGGTGCAGCGGCAGCGGCGGCGGGCGCCTTGGCAGCCACCGGAGCCGGCGCGACCACCGGGGAACCAGCCCTGCTTTCAGCTTCCAGACGAGTCTGGCGAGCGGCATCATCTTCCGCCTGACGTCGGGCGTCATCGGCCTTCTGGCGCGCGGCAGCTTCTGCGGCGGCACGCTGGGCTTCCTGCTCGCGCTGCTGCTCGGCTTCGATTTCAGCCGGGCTACGCTTCACAAAAGTCTTCTTCTTGCGAACTTCTACGCTGATGGTCTTGCTGCCAGATACCTTGAGGGTCTGGGTGGTCTTGCGCTGCATCGTAATCTTGCGCGGACCATCGGCCTTGGCGCCTTCACCCTTCAGGTGATTCAGCAAGGTCTGTTTTTCATTGTCGGTCACCACTTGCTCGGCACTCGTGTGCGGCAAACCCGCCTCACGCATCTGCTGCAGCAGGCGCTCGACCGGTGTTGCGACCACATTGGCCAGTTCTTTCACCGTGACTTGCGTCATGCATTTCTCTCCTCAGGCCGCGACTGCTTACTCGAACCAATGGGCTCGGGCGGCCATGATCAGCTTGCCGGCACGATCTTCTTCCATGCCGTCGATCTCGAGCAGGTCGTCGATCGACTGCTCGGCCAGGTCTTCGCGGGTAGCCACGCCCCGCACTGCCAATTCCACTGCCAGCTCTTTGGTCATTCCATCAAGCGACAACAGGTCTTCGGCCGGCTGTACGTCTGCGAGCTTTTCCTCGGTCGCGATCGCCCTGGTCAGCAGGCGATCCTTGGCGCGGGCACGCAGTTCGTTAACGATGTCCTCATCGAATCCATCGATGTTCAACAGCTCTTCCATGGGTACGTAGGCGATTTCCTCCAGACTGGTGAAGCCTTCTTCGACCAACACCTGGGCCAGTTCCTCGTCGACCTCCAGGTCATCGACAAAAGTCTTGAGAATATCGCCGGTTTCGGCCTGCTGCTTGGCCTGAATGTCCGATTCGGTCATGACGTTGAGTGTCCAGGCCGTCAGCTGGCTGGCCAGACGGACGTTCTGACCTCCGCGACCGATGGCTTGGGCCAGATTGTCTTCCGCCACGGCGATATCCATGGCATGGGCGTCCTCATCGACGATGATTGCCACGACTTCCGCGGGCGACATTGCGTTGATGACGAATTGTGCCGGGTTGTCGTCCCACAGCACGATATCGACGCGCTCGCCGCCCAGCTCGCCGGAGACGGCCTGAACGCGAGAGCCGCGCATACCGATGCAGGCACCCTGCGGGTCGATGCGCTTGTCCTTGGAACGTACGGCGATCTTGGCGCGCGAGCCCGGATCACGGGAGGCGCCCATCACTTCGATGAGTTCCTCGGCGATTTCCGGTACTTCGATGCGGAACAGCTCGATCAGCATCTTCGGATCGGTGCGCGACAGGATCAGCTGCGGACCGCGGTTCTCGCTGCGGATTTCCTTGAGCAGGGCGCGCACGCGGCCACCGACGCGGAAGATTTCGCGCGGGATGGTTTCTTCGCGTGGCAGCAACGCCTCGGCATTGTTGCCCAGATCGACGATGCAGCTGTCGCGGGTGACTTTCTTCACGGTACCGAAGACGATTTCGCCAACCTTGCCGCGATAGGCGTCGACTACTTGCGCGCGCTCGGCTTCGCGTACTTTCTGCACGATGACCTGCTTGGCGGTCTGCGCAGCGATACGGCCGAACTCGATGGATTCAATGGCCTCTTCGACCAGATCACCCACCTTGGCGTCGGGCTTGCGCTCTTGCGCCTGCTCGACAGTCAGCTCAGCAGCCGGATTGATCAGGTCATCTTCGTCGACCACGGTCCAGCAGCGCACCGTTTCATAGTTGCCGCCCTGCCGATTGATGGTCACCCGCAGGTCGACCTCTTCCTCGTAGCGCTTCTTGGTGGCAGTGGCCAGAGCCAGTTCCAGCGCCTCGAAAATCACAGCAGCCGGTACACCCTTCTCGTTGGATACCGACTCAACCACCAGCAGTACTTCTTTGCTCATGTACGCCTCGCCTTCGCAATCCATTGGATCCGCGGGATCCGTGCCTTAATCAAAACGGGGAACGATGTTGGCCTTGTCGATCGAATCGATCGGCAGGAGGAATTCGTGATCGTCTACCAGCACCACCACATCCTGTTCCTCGACCCCGCGCAGGACACCCTGGAAATTGCGCCGCCCGTCGAAGGGGACACGCAACTTGATCTTAACCTGCTCGCCGGAATGAGCAGCGAACTGCTCCAAAGTGAACAAAGGCCGATCCATTCCCGGGGAGGATACTTCCAGGGTGTACTCGTTGCTGATCGGATCTTCCACGTCGAGTACACCACTTACCTGACGACTGACTGCTTCGCAGTCCTCGATAAGGATGCCATTGGCATGATCAATATAGATTCGCAGCAAGGAATGCTTGCCCTGGGAAAGAAACTCGATACCCCAGCACTCGTAGCCCAGGGCCTCAATCACAGGAGCAACCATCGCCTGCAACTGTTCTAGCTTGCTCGACATCGAGAGCCCCCTCTTTTTTCTTGTGAAATAAAAAATGGGCGATACGCCCATCCATGCTTGTCATTCCGCTGGAACGATTCGAAGACTGCCCAGCCAACAAAAAGCCCCTGGACAGGGGCTTGGCTGCAGCGGATTGCGACCTCAGCCTTTCGGATCAATGGCCCGACCGACTTTTCGGCGCCCGCCCCGCGACAAAGCTGGGCCAGAAGTATACGCACGCCCTCCGGCAGAATCAATCGCACTCGCCGGAACGCAGGAGACCCGCATGAAGCGGGTCTCCTGGATATGGTACCGAGGAGGGGACTCGAACCCCTACAGCCTATGGCCACTACCACCTCAAGGTAGCGTGTCTACCAATTCCACCACCTCGGCAAAACCTTTGCCTTACTGCCCCGGAACTTCCGGAACATCGTCCGCTTCACTCGGAGCGACTTGCCCCTCGAGAACCGGAACATCCTCTTC
>DATJDB010000225.1:0-7253 GCA_035497635.1 Pseudomonas sp.
TTTGATTGGATGTTCGAGGACATCCGCGAACGCCTGGCTCTGCAGTCCGGCGAGTCGGTGGATCTGGAACATGTGGCGCAGGACAAGCCGCCGACGGTGTGAGCGGCGCGTGGTGCACTGTGGGAGCGAATTCATTCGCGAGCTTCTGGTATCAGCCAAGGAAAAGCTCGCGGACAAGTCCGCTCCCACAGGCGCAAGCGCGCTCGCGCCTATTGACTCACCCAGCGCTGGCGCGTCCAGCTGCTCAGCGCATCCACGCCCAGCACCAGCACCAGCATGGCCAGGATCACCGTGGCCGCCTGGGCTTCCTGAAACAGACTCAGACTGACATAGAGCATCTGCCCCAACCCGCCGGCGCCGACAAAGCCGAGCACGCTGGCCATGCGGATGTTGTTTTCCCAGCGGTACAGCATGTAGGCCACCAGCTGCGGCCAGACACACGGCAGCGTGCCGTAGCAGAAGGCGGCGACCCGCCCTCCTCCGGCCAGGCGCACGGCCGCGGCGGGTTCGGGCGGCGCATTTTCCAGTGCCTCGGCGAACAGCCGCCCCAGTACCCCGGCGGTGTGCAGCGCCAAGGCCAGCGTGCCGGCATTCGGCCCGAGGCCGGCGGCCAACACCATCAATGCCGCCCAGACCAGTTCCGGAATCGCGCGCAAGGCATTGAGCACCAGGCGCGACACCTGCAGCGCCAGCCAGCCATAGCGCCCCGACGCCGGCAAGGCGAGCGCCAGACCAAGCACCGCCGCCAGCAGGGTACCCAGCGCCGACATGGCCAGGGTTTCCAGCGCGCCGCGCCCGATGGCGTTCAGGTGTGGCGCGGAGAAGTCCGGGGATAGAAAGCCACTGGCGTAATCGCCCATCTGGCTCAGCCCGTCGGCGCTGAGCAGGTTGGCGAAGTCCAGATCAAGAAAACGGAATGACCACAGCACCGCCAGCAGCAAGGCGCCCAGCAGCAGGCCATTGATCAGTCGCGTCATGTATAGCGCTCCCGCAGCAGCCGGCTAAGCCGGTCGGCCAGCAGTACGAGAAGCAGGAAGGTGAGCAACATACTGGCGACTTCGCCACCGGCGAACATGCGCAGCGACAAATCGATCTGCTGGCCCAGCCCACCCGCGCCGACGAAACCCATCACCACCGAGGCGCGCACCGCGCACTCCCAGCGGTACACGGTGTAGGAGAGCATTTCCGAGGCGGCATTGGGCAACACACCGTAGGCGAAGGCGGCCAGCCGCCCGCTACCCGCGCCGAGCAGCGCCCGGGTGGGACGCGGGTCCACCGACTCGAAAATTTCCGCGTAAACCTTACCGAGCATGCCGCTGTAGGTGATGGCGATGGCCAGCACCCCGGCGGTCGGCCCCAGCCCCACGGCACGCACGAACAGCAGCGCCCAGACGATCTCCGGCACGCTGCGCAGCACGATCAGCAAGGCGCGTACCGGCCAGCGCAGCGCCTGCGCCCACCAGGCCGGCCGTCCGCCGCGCGGCAATGCCGACAACGACAGCGCCCGGCTGGCCAGCAGGGCGCAGGGCATGGCGATCAGCAGCGCCAGGCACATGCCGACCGTGGCGATGGCCAGGGTTTCCAGGGTGGCCTGCCAGAGCAGTTGCAAAAAGTCCGCATCATGGGCCGGCGGCCAGAAGCCGGACAGGAAACCGCCCATCACGCTGGCGTTGTCCGCGCGAAATAGCGCGGTCAGGTCCAGCTCGCTGAGCGACAGACCGGGCCACAGCAGGGCCAGCGCCAGCAGGGTCAGCAGCAGCCGCGGCAGGGCCGCCGGGTCGCGGGGTGCGGTAGTCATCAGCAGCGCGGAATGATCGGTTGCAGCGGCGCGTGCGGCTCCGGCGACTGCTGCAGTTGCGCGTTGGCGTACAGGGCCTGCAGCTCGACGGCCGTCACCTCGGCGGCGGGACGGTCGAAGAGAATCCGCCCGTCGCGCACGCCGACGATGCGCGGAAAATGTTCGAGCGCCAGTTCCACCGCGTGCACGCTGGCCAGCAGGCTGATGCCGCGCTGCGCCGCCTCGCGGTTGAGCAGCGCCAGGGTATGGCCGGCGAGAACCGGGTCCATGGCCGACACCGGCTCGTCTGCCAGGATCAGTTCCGGCGACTGGTACAGCACGCGAGCGATACCGACCCGTTGCAGCTGCCCGCCCGACAACTCGTCGCAGCGCGCGAACAGCTTGTCGGCCAGGTCCAGGCGCGCCAGCGCGTCCCGTACCCCGCCGCTGTCCAGCGGGTGAATCAGGTTGAGCAGCGCATGCAGCGTCGACCAGCGGCCAATGCGACCGGCGCCCACCGCCGTGACCACACGCTGGCGCGGCGGTAACGGCGGCGCCTGATGCACCAGACCGATACGCGCGCGCAGGCGCTGGCGGACGCGGGACGACAACGCCCAGGGCTGCTCGCCGAGCAGCTCCAGGCACCCGTGACGGGGTCGCAAACGGGTGGCGAGCAGATTGAGCAGCGTGGTCTTGCCGGCCCCGGAAGGTCCGATTACCGCCACCCGTTCGCCGGCCGCCACGTTCAGTTCGATGTTGGTCAGCGTCTGCACACCGTTGGCGTGGACGAAGCCGACGCCGCTCAGCCGCACACTCACTCCTTCAGCAGCCCTGCCGAACGCGCCGCCTGTTCGATGCTCTGGTAATTTTCCGGCCGGGTTTCGATGAAGCGGCTGGCGGCCTGCAGATCGAGGATCGCCTGGTGCTCGGGATTGGCCGGATCCAGGGCGAGGAAGGCGGACTTGATGCGCTCGGCCAGCTCGGCATCCAGGCCGCCACGCACCGTCCAGTTGTAGTCGAAGTAGGTCGGTGTGGTGGCGAAGACCCGCACCTTGTCGGTATCCACCTTGCCACCAGCCACCAGTTTGTCCCACACCGAGGCATTCAGCACGCCAGCGTCGGCGCGCCCGGCCTGCACCCAGGCGGCGGTGGCGTCATGGGCGCCGGAATAGGCCACCCGGCTGAAATGCTCTTCCGGCACCACGCCATCCTGCAGCATGAAGTAGCGCGGCATCAGGCTGCCGGAGGTGGAGGAGATCGAACCGAAGGCGAAGGTCTTGCCCTTGAGGTCGGCCAGCGACTTCACCTGCGGATTGGCAGTGACGAACCGGCTGGTGAACACCTTGTCCTGCTCGCGCTGCACCAGCGGGCGGGCCTCGGCGTCCTTCAGGTGCAACTGCACGAAGGTGAAACCGCCGAGCCAGGCCAGGTCGATGCGGTCGCTGGCCATGGATTCCACCACGGCGGCGTAATCGGACACCGGCACGAACTTCACCGGCATGCCCAGTTGCTGTTCCAGATAGGCACCCAGCGGCTTGAACTTGCGCAGCAGTTCGGTGGGCGCTTCGTCGGGAATGGCGGACACCCGCAGTACATCGGCGGCCTGGGCAAGGGTGGCGGACAGGGACAGGGCAACGCTGGCGAGCAGCGTCAGAGGACGTTTGAGCATGCGGTTCTCCGGTTCAATAGCGGAAAGGGTGGGCGGCGCGGATTATAGAGACCTCGCCGCAGCGGCATAAGGGCCGTCAAGGAGTCTAGGCTCAGTCATGCCCCCCCGACGGAGATCGCCGCGATGCCCGCCCTTGCGCTGCTGCGCCACGCCCCTCTGCTGCTGCTTGCCCTGCTGCTCAGCGGCTGCGGCATCAACAACATTCCCACCTACGACGAACAGGTGAAGTCCGCCTGGGCGCAGGTGGAAAACCAGTATCAGCGCCGCGCCGACCTGATTCCCAATCTGGTGGAAACCGTGAAGGGTTACGCCCGCCAGGAACAGGACACGCTGACGGCGGTGGTCGAGGCCCGCGCCAAGGCCACCTCCATCCAGGTGGATGCCTCCACGCTGGACAACCCCGAACAATTGCGCCAGTTCGACCAGGCCCAGCAGCAGCTCAGCGGCGCGCTGAGCCGGCTGATGGTGGT
The DNA here is from genome assembly GCA_035497635.1 of Pseudomonas sp. Lineage (GTDB taxonomy): Bacteria > Pseudomonadota > Gammaproteobacteria > Pseudomonadales > Pseudomonadaceae > Serpens. The sequence goes on from DATJDB010000225.1 coordinate 3,917, forward strand.
GGTCGAGCGCTATCCGGATCTGAAATCCAACCAGAACTTCCTGGCCCTGCAGTCGCAACTGGAAGGCACCGAGAACCGTATCGCCGTAGCGCGCCGCGACTTCATCGCCGCCGTGCAGCGCTACAACACCGAAATCCGCACCTTTCCGGGACGCATCTGGCACACCCTGATGTACAGCGATATGCCGCTGCGCGAAAGCTTCGAGGCCACCGTGCCGAATGCCGAGCAGGCGCCGGCCGTGCGTTTCTGATGATGCGCGCGCTGACCGGTTTCTGGCTGCTGCTGTGGGCCGCGCTGGCATTCGCCCAGCCGCAGGTGCCGGCGCTAACCGGTCGGGTGGTCGATCGCGCCGAGTTGCTCAACGCCACGCAGGAAGCCGAGCTGACCCAACGACTGGCCAGCCATGAGCAGACCACCGGCGACCAGTTGGTGGTGGTCACCCTGCCGGACCTGGATGGCCGCAGCATCGAGGAAACCGGCCTGGCGCTGGGCCGCGAATGGGGCATTGGCCAGAAGGGCCGGGACAATGGCGCGCTGCTGATCGTGGCGCAGGCCGAACGGCGTATCCGCATCGAAGTCGGCTATGGCCTGGAGGGTCGCCTGACCGATGCGCAAAGCGCGCTGATCATCCACAACCTGATCGCTCCGGCGTTTCGTCAGGGCGACTTTGCCGGCGGCATCCGCGCCGGTGTGGAAGGCATGATCCAGGTGGTGGGCGGCGAGCCGATGGAAGGCTATCTGCCTGCCCTCGGCAGACCCTCCCAGGAGCAGCCGCCACTACCGGTGCTGATCATCGTGTTTCTGGTGATGCTGGCCGTGATCGGCATCGGCGGTGGCGGTGGCCGTGGCGGCCGACGGGCACGCTCGGTCATGGCCGGCGCCGCGCTGGGCGTTCTGCTGGGGCGCGGCGGCGGTGGGTTGGGCGGTGGCGGATTTGGTGGCGGCGGTGGCGGTTTCGGCGGCGGCGGCGCCTCGGGTGGTTGGTAAACGGGAGGCGAGATGAGCCTGCTCAACGCACAGGAACAACAGCAGGTGGCCGAGGCCATCGCCCGGGTGGAGCGCGACACCGATGCCGAACTGGTCACGGTGCTGGCGGCCCAGGCCGATGACTATCGCTACATCACGCTACTCTGGGCCGGCCTGCTCGCATTGCTGCTGCCGGGCCTGTTCAACCTGTTCGGCGACTGGTGGAGCGCTCGGCAACTGCTGCTGGCGCAGTGGCTGGGTTTCGTGGTTCTGGCCCTGCTGTTCGGCCTGCCGTTTTTACGGGTGCGCCTGACCCCGCGCGTTGTACGCCACTGGCGCGCCGCCAATCTGGCCCGCCGACAATTCCTCGAGCAGAAGCTGCACCACACCGAGGGCGATGTCGGCATGCTGATCTTCGTCAGCGAGGCCGAGCACTATGTGGAGATCCTGGTCGACCGGGGCATCGCCAGCCGGATCGACGATGCCGCCTGGCAGGCGCAGGTGGACCGCTTCACCCGCCGGGTGCGCCAGGGCCAGGTGCTGCAGGGCTTCCTCGACTGCATCGAGGGCTGCGGCGCGGTGTTGCGCGAGCAACTGCCGGCCACCCACCCACACAATCAGCTGGCCGACCGCCTGATCATCCTGCCCTGACCCGGCGCAGCACGCGCCAGATCAGCCAGCCGACCAGCCACAGCAGCAGCCCGCACAGCAGGGTGGCCGTCCATTGCAGCACGCCGGCGTGGCGCCACAGTTCGCTCGGCGCCAGACTGGCTTCCCGCAGCAGGCGCTGCTCGGCCGCCGCGCCCTGATCGGCAAGCAGCGCCAGCCCCTGGGCGTCACGCGCCGGCAACGCCGCCACGTGGTCGAGGAAGGCCTGCCATTCCTTGTATTCCTGGATGCCCGGCGTGGCGGGGTCGCGGTCCAGCACGGCATCGCGAATATCGGCCAGCGGCTGCCCGTCGGCATCCTTGGGCACCACGTTGAACAGACCGTAGGTCAGCTCGGGAATCAGCCAGGTGAAGCTGCCCACGTAGCTGGTGGCGCCGAGGCTGATCAGCCCGGACGAATCCGGATCCAGCTCGCGATAGCCGCGTTCGGCATCGCCGAGCCAGATGCGGCTGACCCGATCGAACGGTACCCGCCAGGGGTTGTAGGTGAACTTCACGCCCGAGACGCGCGGGTAGTAGCTGTCGCTGTCACGCATCTGGTAGGCCAGCAACAGCACTTCGAGGATCTGGCGGATTTCGCGGGGCGTGAAGTACACACGGATCAGCGGATAGCCCGGCTGGTCGTCGAACTCGCCGATGCCCAGCGGCGCGATGCGAAACAGATCGGCCACGCTCTGTACGCCTTCACGGCCCTGGTACAGCTCGTCGCGCAGCGTGCCGTTGCCGGTGAAGGCAATATCGCTGCCGGCCCCCCGGCGCAAGGCATCGGTGACCAGATTGCCCAGCACCGGGTCGTCATAGGCGCGCGTCAGGGTGCGCGTGACCCGTGCCAGCGGCTGATCGAAGGCATAACCGTGCGCCTTGAGCACCTGCTCGCTGACCACCTGTCGCAACGCATCCACTCGCCGGCTGATGGCGGGATCGCCAGGAATGCCATCATCCATGGCATGCAGGCGGTAGCTTTCCACCTGCGACTGCCCCTGTTCGTTCAGGGTCATGTGCAATTCGCCGAGGTACTGGATCTCCGAGCCCACCTGCACGATGGCGGTGCCGTTGACCCGTAGCGGCTCGCGCAACAGGCTATGGGAATGGGCGCCGATGACCAGGTCGATGCCCGGCACCTGCTCGACCAGCTCGACATCCTCGCCCCGCCAGCTGCCGTCCGGCTGCGCGCTGACACCCATGTGCGACAGCAGGATCACCACGTCGACCCGTTCCTCTTCGCGCAGCAGGCGCACCATGTCGCGGGCCGTGGCCAGCGGGTCGGCGAAGGTCACCGGCGCCATCAGCGGGCTGACTTCGACGGCATCGCGGCCCATCAGGCCGAACAGGCCGAAACGCAGGCCACCCTTCTCCACCACCCGATAAGGCTGAATGCGACCGGAGCGATACTGCGCCTCCAGCGCATCGTCAGCCGCGCTCTGGGTGGAGAAGCGGATATTGCTGGCCAGGATCGGCACATTCGGGGCGTCACCGATCCGTTCGGCGGCCGCGATCATCTGCGCCAGGCCCGCCGGGCGGAAATCGAATTCATGGTTGCCCAGGGTGGTGGCGTCGTAGCCCAGCGCGCCGAGCAGACGCAGTTCGGCGCCTTGCTCGCGGGTCACCGTGTGGAACAGGGTGCCCATGCTGAAATCGCCGGCATCCAGGGTCAGCACCGGCGTGTCGCCGAGCGCCGCGCGGCGCTGCCGCACCACGGTGGC
>DATJDB010000226.1:0-24885 GCA_035497635.1 Pseudomonas sp.
TGAGAAGGCCATGGCTCTCGCCATTGAGGTGGTGCCCATGCCGCCCCTGGCCCGTGCCGTGTACTTCACCACCCAGGTCAACCAGCAGATTCCGACCGCCCTGTATCAGGCGGTGGCCCACGTACTGACTTACGTCCTGCAGCTCAAGGCCTACCGGCGCGGCAACCGCCGCGTCGAGCCCGTGCTGCCCAAGGAGCTGCCCATTCCCTCTTCACTTGCCAACCGAGCGTCAACATGAGCCCAATGCAGCAATTCTCCGCCACCTTGCGCAACGGCAAGATCGGCATCCCCGTGGTGGTGCTCTCCATCCTGGCGATGATCATCCTGCCTCTGCCGCCGCTGGTGCTGGACATTCTGTTCACCTTCAACATCGGCATGTCGATCCTCGTGCTGCTGGTCTGCGTCTCGACCCGCACGCCGCTGGACTTCTCGCTATTGCCGACGGTGATTCTGGTCACCACGCTGTTGCGTCTGACGCTCAACGTGGCCTCCACCCGTGTCGTGCTGCTCGAAGGCCACACCGGCACCGACGCAGCGGGCAAGGTGATCGAGGCGTTCGGCGAGGTGGTGATCGGCGGCAACTTCATCGTCGGCATCATCGTCTTCGTCATCCTCACCATCGTGAACTTCCTGGTGATCACCAAGGGCGGCGAGCGGATCGCCGAGGTGACCGCGCGCTTCACCCTGGACGCGCTACCCGGCAAGCAGATGGCCATCGATGCCGACCTCAACGCCGGCCTGATCAGCGCCGACGACGCGCGCAAGCGCCGCGCGGATGTGGCCAAGGAATCCGACTTCTACGGGGCCATGGACGGTGCCGCCAAGTTCGTGCGCGGCGACGCCATCGCCGGCATCCTGATTCTGCTGATCAACCTGATCGGCGGCTTCGCCATCGGCATGCTGGTGTACGACCTGCCGGCCGGCGAATCCTGGCGCCTGTTCGCGCTGCTGAGCATCGGTGACGGCCTGGCCGCGCAGATCCCGGCGCTGCTGCTGTCCACTGCGGCGGCGATCATCATCACCCGCACCAACGAATCGGCGGAAATCACCGGCCTGGTGCGCAAGCAGATGCTCGCCCAGCCCTCGACGCTCTACACCGTCGCCGGCGTGATCGCGGTGATCGCGCTGGTGCCCGGCATGCCGCACCTGGCATTCCTGAGCTTCGCCGCGCTGATTGCCTACGTCGGCTGGCGCACCGCCAAATTCGCGCCCATCGAAGAAGCCGAATCGCTGGAAAAGGTCGCCGCCCTGAGCCGCGATCTGCGCCAGGACAAGCCGCAACCGCTGGCCTGGGAAGACATTCCGCTGGTCGAGCGCCTGTCGGTATCGCTGGGCTACAAGCTGGTAAGCCTGGTCAACGACGGCGGCGGCTCGCCCCTGCCGCTGCGCATTCGTGGCGTGCGCCAGACGCTCTCCGAACAGCTCGGATTTCTGCTGCCGGAGGTGCACATCCGCGACAGCCTGCGCCTGAAGGCCTCGCATTACGCCATTTACATCAACGGCGAGCGCATCGACGGCGCCGAGTTGTACCCGGACCGGCTGATGGCCATTCCCTCAGCCAAGCTGTACGGCGAGATCGACGGCATCCTCGGCACCGATCCGGCCTACCGCATGCAGGTGGTGTGGATCGAACCGGCGCTGAAGAGCAAGGCGCTCAACCTCGGCTATCAGGTGATCGACTGCTCCAGCGTGGTGGCCACCCACCTGAACAAGGTCATCCGCGAGAACCTGGCGGAGATCTTCAAGCACGACGACGTCGACCACCTGATGCAGCGCCTGGCCGTGCTGGCGCCCAAGCTGGCGGACAGCCTGAAAACCGCGCTCACCTATACCCAGCAGCACCGCGTATACCGCCAGCTGCTGCAGGAAGAAGTGCCGCTGCGCGACATGGTGACGGTCGGCACCACCCTGCTGGAAGGCAGCGAAAGCACCAAGGACCCGATTCTGCTGGCCTCGGACGTGCGCTTCGCCCTGCGCCGCACCCTGATCAACGGCATCGCCGGCGAGCGCAGCGAGCTGGGCGTGTTCGTGCTGGAGAACGCCCTGGAAAACACCCTGATGGGCGCCCTGGGCATCGCCCAGCAGCAGGGCACGGTGAGCCTGGACAACATCCCGGTCGACCCGGCATTGCTCAACCAGCTGCAGACCAGCATGCCGGTGGTCAAGGAGCGCCTGCGCAAGGATGGCCATCCACCCATCCTGGTGGTCATGCCGCAGCTGCGCCCGCTGCTGGCCCGCTACGCCCGGGTGTTCAGCCCGGGGCTGCACGTGCTGTCGCAGAACGAGATACCGGAGAAGGTGGCGATCAATATCGTCGGGACGCTGGGCTGAGCCTGGCGTGAATCGAAAGTTTGCAGGAACACACAGGCATGACCCTTCAAGGCGCTGAAGAACAACGACTCGCACAGGCATACCAGGAGCGGGATTATCAGCAAATCACCAGAATCGCCGAGAGCATGATCAGCAGCGATTACCCGAGCAGCATGCCGTGGCGATACCTGGCGGAAGCCCACAAGAAGCTGGGGAAACTTGCCGAGCGCGCCTCGCTCATCAAGCAGGCCGCCAAGCTGTTTCCGGATGATCTCGAAATCCAGTTTGAGCTTGCCTGTCTTCACCTGCAATCTGGCGAAGCCCATACCGCCCAGCAGGTGTTTGGCAGAATTCTCCGACTGAACCCCGAGCATGCACCCACCCTGACCCATCAGGCGCATCTGTTGCTCATGGAAGGGAAGCTGGAGCAGGCCGGTAGGAAACTTCTCGAGGCGATCAAGGCCAATCCGCACTTCGCCCTTGCCCACAATGAAATGGGCAAGCTTCTGTTGCTTCAAGAGCAATACGAACATGCCCTGATGGCCTTTGAAACCGCCACGCAACTTGACAACAGTATTCCTGAATACCGCATCAACCTGGCCAAGTGCCTGACCATGCTCAAGCGCTTCAAGGAAGCAAAGGAGGCAGCTCTACGCGCGCTCGAGCTGGTGCCAGGCGATGTGGCGGCCGGGATGCTGCTTGGCGAATCTCTACTCAATCTTCAGGAGTTCGACGAAGCCGAAGGCCTGTTTCGCACCTTGATCGAGATCGAGCCACAGGAACATACCCTGCATCTCAATCTCGGCATCTGTCTGAGCAAGAAGGGCAACCATGTCAAAGCCGCCCGCGCATTCGCCGAAGCCTATCGCCTGAACAAGAGACACCTTCCAACGCTGCTGAAATTCGCGATTTCCCTGAAGACGCTCAAGCTTTACCAGCAAGCCATCGTGGTGGCGCTGGAAGCCGTGAAGACGCTACCCGACTCCGTATTGGCGCATCGTTTTGTGGCGGGCCTGCTAAGAGAGCAGGGCAGAGCCAAGCTAGCCAAGGTTCACTATCGCAAGGCAATCAAGCTGGAGCCGGAAAATACCGAACTGCAGTACCTGCTGGGCGTAACCCTCCTTGAAAATCAGGAATATCACAAGGCTCGCGATCAGCTGGAACTGGCCCACGCGCTGCATGTCGAGCAGGCGTTACCCCACCTGGCCAGCGCTTACGTCATGTGCGGGGAAACGGAAAAGCTGCTTGGACTCATTCCTCAGCTGGAAGCCAGAGCGAAGGATTACTTCTCGCTCAGCACTCTCATGTTTACCTCAACCCAGATCGAGGGACATGACATTCGCTACGCCGACCTGGCACGCCGCTTCAATGCCGTCGCGATGCAAAACCTGCCGAAGTCGGACGTTGCGCTGCCGCGCAAGTCCCCGGAAACGCTCAACATTGGTTTTGTCTCCGGAGACTTTAAGCATCACCCGGTCGGCCTGTTCCTGAAGAACACGATACCCGAGCTGGCAAAGCACCGGATCAAGACCTTTGCTTATTCCAACATTTCCAAAAGCGACGCCCTCACCGAGCATTTTGAAAAATCTTTCCATGCCTGGCGAAACATCCGTTTCATGGATGCCGACCAGGCCTGCGCCATCATCAAGGAGGACCAGATCGATATCCTTGTCGATCTTTCTGGCCATACACGGGACGGTCGCCTGGAAATCTTTGCCCGCAAGCCAGCACCGATTCAGGTCAGCTGGCTTGGCTATTGGGATTCGACCGGCCTGGAAACGATGGATTACTTCCTTGCCGATCCCGTCAGCCTGCCGGAAGGCAGCGCCTCTGACTTTACCGAGACCATCTTCAGGCTGCCGCAAACGCGTCTTTGCTATTCGCCGCCCGAAACCAGCCCTGCCGTCAGCGAAACGCCTGCGCTGAAAAACGGATTCATCACCTTTGGTTCATTCCAGTCCCTGCGCAAGGTCAGCCACAGGGTCATCCAGGTCTGGGCGGAGATCCTCAAGGCTGTGCCGGATGCCAGGTTTCGCTGGCAATGCATGCAGCTGGATTCCAGCGAGAACCGAAAAGCCATTGCGGCCCTGTTCAAGCAGTTCGGAATAAACCCCAACCGCCTGATACTGACCGGAGCCACCAACTGGAACGATTATCTGAAGAAACATTCCGAAGCGGACATTCTTCTCGACAGTTTCCCCTTCCCTGGCGGAACCACAACGTGCGATGCCGTCTGGATGGGTGTTCCTACCGTGACACTCATGGGAGAAACCATGATTGCCCGGCAGGGAGCCAGTCTGCTGAGTGCCGCCGGACTGGAAGACTGGATCGCGCAGGATATTCAGGACTTCATCGAAAAAGCCGTAAGCGCCGCCCGAGACGTGGAAAAACTCAATAACCGGCGACTGGAAATCCGCAATAAAGCGCAGAGCCTGCCCATTTTCAATGCCGAGCTTTTTGCAGCACAACTTTCTGAAGCATTCTTTTCAGTTCACGCCCTTCAAGAAGCAAGAACTCCTACTCACTGACTAGAAGTCCAACGAGAAAAAAGACCTGATGAAAACCATAGCCGAGCTTTACCAAACTCACGACGGCAATGTTTCCGACAAATGGAGCAGCTATTTCGCCTTCTACGAAAGAGCTTTCAGCCCGATCCGCAACAACCCCGTTCGGCTACTGGAGGTCGGCATTCAAAACGGTGGTTCGCTGGAAATCTGGGGCAAATACTTCAGCAATGCGCAGAAGCTGCTGGGCTGCGACATCAACCCCAACTGCCGCAAAATCGAACACTCCGATCCCAGAATCAGCGTGATCATTGGCGATATCAAGGCACCGCCCACGCTACAGCAGGTTTTCGAGCAATCGCCCAAATTCGACGTGATCATCGATGATGGCTCGCACACCAGCTCCGACATCATTCAGGCCTTCTGCAAGCTCTTTTCCAGCCTGGAACACGGCGGTCTCTACATCATCGAGGACCTGCATGCCAGTTACTGGAAGCCGTGGGAGGGCGGTCTGAATCTTCGCACCTCTTCCATGGCATTCCTGAAAAAACTTGCCGACGTGATCAACTTCGAACACTGGGGTCTTCCGCAGAGCCGCCTTGAATATCTCAAGGAGTTCGGGGTTTCTCCGGAGTTGACTGAGGCCCTGCTCGGTGAAATCAATTCCATCGAGTTTGCCAACTCCGTTTGCCTGATCACGAAAAGACCCCACGCCCAAAACCAGCTTGGCAAGCGTCGAATCACGGGTTTGACCGAAGTGGTTGCCCAGGCGCGCCAGGCCGACGGGATGATTCTGATCGCCCCGCAGCAAAAAGACGTCAGCCCTGCACTTTCCGACTCGACCAGCAATCAGTTGGTCAATCTGCTTAACGAGAAACTGGCCAGCAAGGACAAGTTGATTGCCATGCTCTCCCAGCAAGTCGTTGATCTGCAGCAACTGCTGGAATTCAAGCCGGAATAACAATGTGGATCGTGCGGCTGTACATCAGCCGCACCTCCCCGAAAGCACCTCCGATATATCACGTCGAACCATGTACCGCCGCCAGGAAATATGGCGGGGCCGTCAACTGGAATGACTACCTCAATGTTCGTTCGCCTTTTTCTTTGCAGCCTCGTCCTCACCCTGACCATCAGCCTCTCGGCCCAGGCGGCGCCGGTGACGATGGTGCGCGACTACACCTACCGAGCCAGCGAGAACGACTCGAAGGTCAGTGCGCGCAAGGCTGCGTTTCAGCAGTTGCAGGCGCTGGTCATCGAAGAGGTGGGCGTGCAGGTGCAGTCGTCGCTGGACAGCTCGGAACGCCTGGACGGCGAGGCGTTTTCCCGCACCGTGCAGACCAACATCCAGTCCTTCGCCCAGGCGCTGACTCGCACGCGAATCCTTGAAGAGCAGTGGGACGGCGAACACTTCTTCCTCAAGGCGGAGATCGAGGTCGACCCCGACGGCCTGGGCAAGCAACTGCAGGTGCTGCAGAAGGGCACCAGCGCCGACCCATGCGCCGCCAAGGTGGCCGAATACCAAACCCTCGGCAAGAGGCTTCCCGGCGCGCAGCGCACCGCGAAACTGCTGGCCCTATCCCTCTCAGTGCCCTTCGATTACGACTGCCATCGCTGGCAGTACGACCTGGCCCCGGCGCTGATCCGTGGCAAGGAGCCGCTGCCGGGTTACCGCGACTACCTGTTCGCCCAATCGAAGAGCGTCCGGCCCGAGGAAACCGAGCTGCTGCTGCCCATGGCGATCGACGCCGCGCTGCGCCAGAGCGAGCTTTCCGAGCCGGAGTGGCGGCAGATCGTCGACGGCCTGGCGCGTATCCGCCCGAACTACCTGCCCCGCAGTCTCTGGGCCCTGTCCAACCACACCCGAACCCAGAAGGACAATGCTCGTCCCGCGGCCGGCCATCAGCAATCCATCGAGCGGCTGGCGGAACAGATCAAGCAGCTGCTTAACCTGGCCGACGCCGGAAAGATCGCCGCGCCGCCCATGTCACGGGGCGAGCTGGCCCACGAGCTGTACCGGATCACCCGCCAGAACCAGCCGCTGCTGGCCGCCGAGCTGCTGGCACGGGAGGCGCCGACCATCAGCCGGCCCGACCTGCTGCTCAGGGATACCGCGGACGAGTTCCTGCGCGCCAAGCCGCTGGATCCGGCAGGGGGTCAGGGGCAGGCCCTCGACCGCCTGCTCACACGGCTCGACAACGACTGGCAGAGCCTCGAGCGGCAACCGTTGCAAGAGATCCACCAACTGCTGCGCGCGCTGGATGCCCGCACCGAAACCGAAGAGCAGGTGCGCCTGGTGGTGGAACAGGTCGTTCATCGGCACCGCGTGCTGTTCGCCAATACGCTGAAGACCTACCCGCAGGTCGACGCCCTGACCCGCGACAAGCTGTTCATCCGTTATCAGCTGCCGGGTTCGACGGCCTGCACGCCCGCCGAGTGCGCGCGCCAGCTGTTCAGCGACGAGGGGGCCTTCGAGGCCAGCGTCCTGCTGCTGGCCCACGGCGCGCGGGCCAGCAGCCAGCAGGCGGAGGTGGTGCGCAAGCTGGAACGAATGATGGTGCAGCGCACCGGCAACCGGCGCTCCGAGACCAAGGCCAACCTGATCAGCTTCCTGACCCGCCACGGCAGCGCCGACGCGCAGAGCGTCGCGCTGATGATCCGGTTGCTGGGCGATCTGGATGCCAGCCACTTCCCCCAGCAGGCACGCCAGGCCCTGGTGGCTTTCTACCCGGGCAGCCTGGATGCGCTTCTGCACGCCTTCCCCACGCACGAACGCCTGGTGCAGCAACGCATGCTGGAAGTGCTGGGTGAGATGCCCGCCGATACCCGCATCCAGGCGTTCCTGGGCGGACTGGCGGGGGAAACGCCCCATCTGCGCTTCGCCATCGAGGATGCGCTGGCGGCGCAGCTAGGCAAGCAATAGCACCAGCCGACCGGCGGCGCTCAGACGCGCCGTTTCGGCAGGCTGGTTTCCGACAGCCCCAGGCTGTGGCTCAGGGTATTGACCAGATTCTCGAAGGCCCGCGACGGCTCGGTCACCCGCAGACCCTGCTCGAAGCCCTTACGGAAATTCTTGCGGGACCACTGACAGACCACCTTGAGAACGATCTGCTGCTCCAGCGTCAGGTCGCTCTTCGGCACTTCGAGGCGAATTTCATATTCCTCGCCGACCTTGAAGGTCTCTTCGCCGATCAGGCGCAGCCCTCCCAGCGAAACATCGGCGGCGAAGCCCAGCGGCTGATTACGGGCGTTATCGATCACATCGATACGCAGGCCCTTGATAAACGGGAAACGGCTGAACTTACGCATTTCTTCGGCTCGTCGTCTAAACCAGGAAAACATAATGGCATTACGCCCTGCCGCTAGTCTAAGCCGTTCCGCCGTCCGGACCAATCCGTCTAAGCCCGCCCCTGTTAGAATCGCCGGCTTTCGGTTCCAGGGCGCGACCCATGTCACGACTTAACCCCCGCCAGCAGGAAGCGGTGCACTACATTGGCGGGCCGATGCTGGTGCTGGCCGGCGCCGGCTCCGGCAAGACCAGCGTGATCACCCGCAAGATCGCCTACCTGATCCAGCAATGCGGCATCCGCGCCCAGAACATTTTTGCCGTCACCTTCACCAACAAGGCCGCCCGCGAGATGAAGGCGCGCGTCGCCAGCCTGCTCAAGCCCGGCGAGGGGCGCGGCCTGACGGTGTCGACCTTTCACAACCTGGGCCTGAACATCATCCGCAAGGAATACGCCAAGCTCGGCTACAAGCCGGGCTTTTCAATCTTCGATGAGGGCGACATCAAGGGCCTGCTCACCGACATCATGCAGAAGGAATATTCCGGCGATGACGGCGTGGACGAGATCAAGAACTTCATCGGCGCCTGGAAGAACGAGCTGATCCTGCCCGAGGAGGCGCTGTCCGCTGCCCGCAATCCCCGCGAACAGACCGCGGCCATCGTCTACATGCACTATCAGCGCACGCTCAAGGCGTACAACGCGGTGGACTTCGACGACCTCATTCTGCTGCCGGTGAAGCTGTTCCAGGACCACCCCGAGGTGCTGGAGAAGTGGCGCAACCGCGTGCGCTACATGCTGGTCGATGAATACCAGGACACCAACGCCAGCCAGTATCTGCTGGTCAAGCTGCTGGTGCAGGAACGCGCGCACTTCACCGTGGTGGGCGACGACGACCAGTCGATCTACGCCTGGCGCGGCGCGCGGCCGGAAAACCTCATGCAGCTCAAGGAGGATTTCCCGTCGTTGCAGGTGGTGATGCTGGAGCAGAACTACCGCTCCACCAGCCGCATCCTCAAGTGCGCCAACGTGCTGATCGCCAACAACCCGCACGTCTTCGAGAAGCAGCTGTGGTCGGAAATGGGCCACGGCGACCCGATCCGCGTGATCCGCTGCAAAAACGAGGAGGCCGAGGCCGAGCGCATTGCCCTGGAGATCTTCACCCTGCACCTGCGCACCCAGCGCCCGTACAACGAGTTCGCCATCCTCTATCGCGGCAACTTCCAGGCCAAGCTGATGGAGCTCAAGCTGCAGCACCACCAGATTCCTTATCGGCTGTCCGGCGGCACCAGCTTCTTCGCCCGTCAGGAAGTAAAGGATCTGATGAGCTACTTCCGCCTGCTGGTCAATCCGGACGATGACAACGCCTTCCTGCGCGTGATCAACGTGCCGCGTCGCGAGATCGGCTCGACCACACTGGAAAAGCTCGGCAACTATGCCACCGCACGCGGCATTTCCATGTATGCCGCCAGCGACGAGCTGGGCCTGAACGAAACGCTGGACAGCCGCTACACGGAGCGCGTGAGCCGCTTCAAGCGCTACATGGACAAGCTGCGTCAGGAATGCGCCGAGGACGACCCGATCATGGCGCTGCGCAGCATGGTCATGGACATCGATTACGAAGGCTGGATTCGCGGCAACAGCTCCAGCGACAAGGCCGCCGACTACCGCATGGGCAATGTCTGGTTCCTGATCGATGCGTTGAAAAACACGCTAGAGAAGGACGAGGACGGTGACATGACCATCGAAGACGCCATCGGCAAGCTGGTGCTGCGCGACATGCTCGAGCGCCAGCAGGAAGAAGAGGAAGGCGCCGACGGCGTACAGATGATGACCCTGCATGCCTCCAAGGGCCTGGAATTCCCCTACGTGTTCATCATGGGCATGGAGGAGGAATTGCTGCCGCACCGTTCCAGCATCGAGGCCGACACCATCGAGGAAGAGCGTCGCCTGGCCTACGTGGGAATCACCCGCGCCCGGCAGAACCTGGCAATGACCTTCGCCGCCAAACGCAAGCAGTACGGCGAAATCATCGACTGCCTGCCCAGCCGCTTCCTCGATGAATTGCCCCAGGAAGACCTCGAATGGGAAGGCCAGGAAGAGGCGCCGCAGGAAGTGAAGGCCGCGCGCGGCAACGATGCACTGGCAGGCATCCGTGCCATGATGAAGCGATGATCGAACCCAGCCAGCGCACCCTTGCCCATTACCAGCGCAGTGCCGAGGCCTTCGAGGCCGGCACGCGCGATCATGACGTCAGTCAGAACATCCAGGCGCTGCTGCGCCACCTGCCGGCGCGGCCGCGGCTGGCGATCCTAGACTTCGGCTGCGGGCCGGGCCGCGATCTGTGCGCCTTCAAGGCGCTCGGCCATGCGCCGGTGGGCCTGGACGGTTGCGCCGCGTTCGTGGACATGGCACGCCAGGCCAGCGGCTGCGAGGTCTGGCTGCAGGATTTCCTGGCCCTGGACCTGCCTTCCGAACGCTTCGACGGCATCTTCGCCAACGCCTCGCTGTTTCATGTACCAAGCGCTGAGCTACCCAGAGTACTGGGCCAGCTGCATGACAGCCTGAAGCCCGGCGGCGTGCTGCTCAGCTCCAACCCGCGCGGGCATAACGAGGAAGGCTGGCAGGGCGCACGCTACGGGGTATGGCACGACTGGTCGCACTGGCAAAAGCTGATGACGGAGGCCGGCTTCGAGGAACTGGAGCACTACTACCGCCCCGCCGGCCTACCCCGCGAACAACAGCCCTGGCTGGCCAGTGTGTGGCGCAAGGTAGAGCGCGACGGCTCCCCGCATTTGTAGGAGCGACTTCAGTCGCGAGCTCTTGCCCACTCAAAAAAGCATCGCGGCTGAAGCCGCTCCCACCAAAAAGGCGGGCGCCAACCGGCCCTCTGTGCCCCGCCGAGGCCCTGTCGGCCGGCATAAAGCCGGCCCCACCAGGTTCTTTGCGCCCCCGGGCAAATGCCCTGTAGGGCCGGGTTTATCCCGGCCAAGGCCGGCGTAAAGCCGGCCCTGCAAGGGTTCGGCCTCATCCGGCCGGGTGGAAAACGCTTTCCTTGTCCACTACGAACCCGCACGGCGACCCGCCGGCGGCCAAAATACGCTCCGCCCTACCGGCGAAGCGTCACCCTGGCCGCCAGCACCACACCCAGCGCCGCCACACCCAACCCACCCGCCAGCAGAAACAGCCCCGGATAGCCGAGCCGATTGGCCAGCACACCACTGAACGCGCCCACGATACCGCCGAGCAGTAATTGCACCGAGGCCTGCAGAGTAAAGTCGGCGCCTTCGTGTTCCGGGCGGCACTGGCGCATCATCGCGGCGAACAGCACCACCGTGGACAAGCCATCGGCAAACTGCTCGAACAGCGCCACGACGTAGACCGGCGCGAGCTCGGCCCGACCGACCAGCAATGCCATACCGGCAATGCCGACGGCCTGCAAAACACCGCCCAGCAACAAGGCGCGCAGCACGCCGAATCTTGCGTACAACCCGCCGCCCACCAGCGCGCCGCCGATGCCCACCAGACTGCTGATCAGGGTGAGCTGTCCCAACGCGGCCGCACTCCAACCCTGGTCAACCAGCATCGGCTTGATCATCGGCGAACCCAGCGCATCGCCGAGCTTGAAGCTGAGCAACACCAGCAGCCACAGGCCCATGCCCGGCAGCGTCAGTAATCCCCGGTAATGCCGCCAAGGCAGCGCCAGGCCGCCGGGTTCGGCCTGCGCCGCATGAAACGGCAGCACACGCCGTTCGGGGAAGCGCAACACCGGTACCAGCAACAACACAACCAGCAGGGCCAGCCCGAGCAGCGTCCAGCGCCAGCCCAGGTCATCAGCCACCAGCAGCAAGCCACTGCCGCCGGCCAGCATGCCGACCTTATAGCCACCCACCTGCAGGCTGTTGCCCAGGCCGCGCCAGCGCTCGGGCAGCAGGCGCACAGTCAGGCCATCGGTCGCCACGTCCTGGGTCGCTGCCGCCAGGTTGATCAGCAGCAGAACGCCCAGCAGTGCCGGCAGCCAGGGGCCGAACCACTGCGCCGCCGGCCACAACGCCAGCACGGCCAGCAGCGCCGCCATGGTTGCCTGCAGCGGCACAATCCAGCCCCGCCGGTGCCCCATGGGCGAGTTGCCGCGTCGGTCGATCCAGGCCGCCCACAACACTTTGAGCAACCAGGGCAACGCCAGCAGCTTGAGCAGGCCGATCAATGCCAGGTCGACGCCCTCCTGACGCAACAGCACCGGCAGGGCATGGGCCATCAGCCCGGAGGGCAGGCCCTGGGCGACATACAGCGCAGCCAGCAGCGTCAGAGTGGCGGGCAGGGGATGGGCGAGAGGCTGCATGGCATCGATGTCTGGGAAAAAGAGGTCGAACATACCGGCAAATTTCGCCGGCCGGAATGGCTTGCGCGGACCTCTGAGGGGCCGGCTTCACGCCGGCCGGCGGCATATCGGGCCGCGCGATGCATCGCTTCCACCGCCATCGGCCGGGATAAACCCGGCCCCACAGGTTGTTGCCGTGCCACAGGACACATTCCCGCGCCGTTGATCCAGCCGAGGCAACGCGGCAGCCGACCGAATGCCCCGGCACGCCAGTCGGAAAAGCGGGTAAAATGCCCGCCCTTCACGTTCACCCGAGCCGTCGCCCGATGTCCCAGCCCTTCCGCCCCGAGCTGCTGTCCCCCGCCGGGACACTCAAGTCCATGCGCTACGCCTTCGCCTACGGCGCCGATGCGGTGTATGCGGGGCAACCGCGCTACAGCCTGCGGGTGCGCAACAACGAGTTCGACCACGCCAACCTGGCGCTGGGCATCAACGAGGCCCATGCACAGGGCAAGCAGTTCTATGTGGTGGTCAACATCGCCGCGCACAACGCCAAGCTGAAGACTTTCATCAAGGATCTTGAGCCGGTGGTGGCCATGGGGCCAGACGCACTGATCATGTCCGACCCCGGGCTGATCATGCTGGTGCGCGAGCATTTCCCGCACATGCATGTGCACCTGTCGGTGCAGGCCAACGCGGTGAACTGGGCCAGCGTCGAGTTCTGGCGCCGCCAGGGGCTGACCCGCGCCATCCTGTCCCGCGAACTGTCGCTGGAGGAAATCGGCGAGATCCGCGAGCAGGTACCGGGCATGGAGCTGGAGGTGTTCGTTCATGGCGCGCTGTGCATGGCCTATTCGGGCCGTTGCCTGCTGTCCGGCTACATCAACAAGCGCGACCCCAACCAGGGCAGTTGCACCAACGCCTGCCGCTGGGAATACAAGACCCACGAGGGCAAGGAAAACGAGCTGGGCGAGGTGGTGCACCAGTACGAGCCGATCGCCGTGCAGCAAGCCAACCCGACCCTGGGTGCCGGCGCGCCTTCCGACGAGGTGTTCCTGCTCGAAGACGTGACCCGCCCCGGCGAGTTCATGGAAGCGACCGAGGACGAACACGGCACCTACATCATGAACTCCAAGGACCTGCGCGCCGTGCAGCACATCGAGCGCATGGTGCAGATGGGCGTGCATTCGCTGAAGATCGAAGGCCGCACCAAGAGCCATTACTACGTGGCGCGCACCGCGCAGGTATACCGCCAGGCCATCGACGACGCGGTCGCCGGGCGGCCGTTCGACAAGTCGCTGATGGATACCCTGGAATCACTGGCGCACCGTGGCTACACGGAAGGCTTTCTGCGCCGCCATGTACACGATGAGTATCAGAACTACGAACGCGGCTTCTCACTGTCCGAGCGCCAGCAGTTCGTCGGCGAACTGACCGGCGAGCGCAAGAACGGCCTGGCCGAAGTGAAGGTGAAGAATCGTTTCGCGCTAGGCGATCGGCTGGAGCTGATGACCCCGCAGGGCAATCTGAACTTCCAACTCGACGCCCTGGAGACTGCGACCGGCGAGCGCCGCGTGCTGGCGCCGGGCGATGGCCATACCCTCTATCTGCCGGTGCCGGAGAGCGTCGATCTGCAGTACGCCCTGTTGATGCGCGACCTGCAGAGTGGCAGCACGCGCGGCTGATTACCCGGGAGCCGGGCGGTCAGCGCTTGTTCTGGCCGCCAGCAGGGCCACCGTGGGCGCGAATTCATTCGCGAGCTTTGGGTGTCGGCCTGCAACAAAAACCCGCGGATGAATCCGCTCCCACACCAGCAGAGCAGTCCAGCGCCGATCGGCCCTGCGGGAGCGAACGAGATGACTTACAGCTGGAAGTCGCCCGCCGCTTCCGGCTGGTATTCCACTTCGAGCAGGGTCAGCGACAGGGTCTTGCCGCTCGGCGCGGGCCAGTCGATCTTCTGACCGATGGTCAGGCCCAGCAGGGCGCTGCCCACCGGCGCCAGCACCGAGACGGTACCTTCCTTGCCGGCGTTCTGCGGATAGACCAGCGCCAGGTGGTAGTCCTTGCCGGTGCTTTCCTCGCGGCAATGCACACGGGAATTCATCGTCACCACGCCCGCCGGGATTTCATCGTGGCCGACCACGGTGGCGCGCGACAGCTCCGCCTCCAGCGCCTCGGCGGCCGGGGTGTATTCCTCCAGACTGTCCAGCAGCTTTTCCAGACGCTGCATATCGAGGCGGGTGACGGTGATCGAGGGTGCGCTGCTCATGGCCTGCTGCTGACTCCTTGGTTGTTCGGTTGCTGAATGCGGAAAAGCAAAAAACCCCGCCGAAGCGGCTGTGTGAGCGAGCAAGCGAAGTGAGGCCTAAGGGGCCGATGCGTCGTATGCGCAGTGTCACACAGCCTGGAAGGCGGGGTTTGCGTACTGGATTGAACCTACCATAGCCGGATAAATAAGCAAGGGGCCGGGTTACAGGGCCTCGAAGGCCAGCGCCTCGGCCGCTTGCTCCTGAACCACGCGGCCGAGCAGCTCACCGAGCCGTTCGCCGCTGGTGTCGCAGATCCAGCGCTCGCTGATCTCGTCGTAATCGAAGTGGAAACCGCCGGAGCGGGCCGCCACCCAGAGCTGACGCAGCGGCTCCTGGCGGCTGAGGATCAGCTGGCTGCCGTTCTCGAAGCGTATGGTGAGCACACCGTTGCTGTTCTCCAGGTCGACGTCCAGGCCACTGTCGTCGAAGACATCCTCGATATCCTGCTGCAGATGGTCGACCAGATCGTGGAAACGGGCTTCACTCAGCGTCATGGCACTCTCCTCAAATGCGCGCAAGGATGGCGGGTGCCCGACTCGCCGGCAAGTCCCGGCGCGGCGCATAGGCAAGCCAACAGGGGGCCGGTATACTCCGGCGCAATCACCGCCTTTACAAGGATTTCCGCCATGAAGCGCCTGTTGCCATCGCTCCTGGTGCTCTTCGTGTTCAGCGTGGGTCTCAGTGGCTGCGGTCAGAAGGGTCCTCTGTACCACCCGGACGAGCCAAACGCCGGGCACAGCAGGGACCGGTTCGAATTCTAGAGCCCGGAGCCCCGACACGCGGGCCCGGTCAGCCCAGGAGGCTGCATGCAACCCTTCAACTACCGCGACAACGTACTGTTCGCGGAAGGCGTGGCTCTGCCCGCCATTGCTGAACGTTTCGGCACCCCCACCTACGTGTATTCCCGCGCCCATATCGAGGCCCAGTACCGCGCCTACGCCGATGCGCTGGCCGGCCTGTCGCATCTGGTGTGCTTCGCCGTCAAGGCCAACTCCAACCTCGGCGTGTTGAATGTGCTGGCCCGCCTGGGCGCCGGCTTCGACATCGTCTCGCGGGGCGAACTGGAGCGCGTGCTGGCCGCCGGTGGCGAGCCGGGCAAGATCGTCTTCTCCGGCGTCGGCAAGAGCCGTGACGACATGCGTCGCGCCCTGGAAGTCGGTGTGCACTGCTTCAACGTCGAATCCGCCGAGGAACTGGAACGCCTGCAGCAAGTGGCGGCCAGCCTGGGCAAGCGCGCGCCGATTTCCCTGCGCGTGAACCCGGA
This sequence comes from Pseudomonas sp., assembly GCA_035497635.1. GTDB lineage: Bacteria > Pseudomonadota > Gammaproteobacteria > Pseudomonadales > Pseudomonadaceae > Serpens. The sequence goes on from DATJDB010000226.1 coordinate 15,990, forward strand.
CGTCGACGCCGGCACCCATCCGTACATTTCCACCGGCCTCAAGGAAAACAAATTCGGCATCGACATCGCCAAGGCCGAGGCCGTGTATGCCCGCGCCGCCGAGCTGCCGAACCTGGAGATCATCGGCGTGGACTGCCACATCGGCTCGCAGCTGACCAATCTTTCACCGTTCCTCGACGCCCTGGATCGTCTGCTGGTGCTGGTCGACCGCCTGGGCGAACGCGGCATCCGCATTCGCCATCTGGATCTGGGCGGTGGCCTGGGCGTGCAGTACCGTGACGAACAGCCGCCGCTGGCCGGCGATTACATCGCCGCCGTGCGCGAGCGCATTGCCGGTCGCGATCTGGCGCTGGTGTTCGAACCGGGCCGTTCCATCGTCGCCAATGCCGGTGTGCTGCTCACCCGTGTGGAATTTCTCAAGCGCACCGATCACAAGAACTTCGCCATTATCGACGCGGCCATGAACGACTTGATTCGCCCGGCCCTGTACCAGGCCTGGATGGACATCGTGCCGGTCGAACAGCGCGACGCCCAAGCGCAGTCCTGGGATATCGTCGGGCCAATCTGCGAGACCGGCGACTTCCTCGGCAAGGACCGTGAACTGGCCCTGGCCGAAGGCGACCTGCTGGCCGTGCGTTCGGCCGGTGCCTACGGCTTCGTGATGAGTTCCAACTACAACACCCGTGGCCGCGCCGCCGAGGTGCTGGTGGATGGCGAACAGGTCCATGAAGTGCGCCGCCGTGAAACCCTGACCGAGCTGTTCGCCGGCGAAAGCCTGCTGCCCAACTGAGGTCATCGCATGCTGCTGCGCTTCACCAAGATGCATGGCCTGGGCAACGACTTCATGGTCCTCGACCTGATCAGCCAGCACGCGCACATCCAGCCCAAGCACGCCAAGGCGTGGGGCGACCGGCATACCGGCATCGGCTTCGACCAGTTGCTGATTGTCGAGCCGCCCGGCGACCCGGACGTCGACTTCCGCTACCGGATCTTCAACGCCGACGGCTCCGAGGTGGAACAGTGCGGCAACGGCGCGCGCTGCTTTGCCCGCTTCGTGCTGGACAAGCGCCTGACCAGCAAACGGCGCATCCGTGTACAGACCAAGAGCGGCGTGATCGAGCTGCGCGTGCGCTCCGATGGGCAGATCAGCGTCGACATGGGCGCCCCGCGCCTGGCGCCGGCGCAGATTCCGTTCCAGGCCGAGGCCGAGGCGCTGAGCTACCGCGTCGAGGTCGACGGCCGCGAGGTGGAGCTGGCGGCGATTTCCATGGGTAACCCGCATGCCGTGCTGCGCGTCGACAATGTGGATACCGCCCCCGTGCACGAGCTGGGACCGAAGCTGGAACAGCATCCGCGCTTCCCGCAGCGGGTGAATGTCGGCTTCCTGCAGATCATCGACCGCCATCAGGCGCGCCTGCGCGTCTGGGAACGCGGCGCCGGGGAAACCCAGGCCTGCGGCACGGGTGCCTGCGCCGCCGCCGTGGCCGCCATTCGCCAGGGCTGGATGGACTCGCCCGTGCAACTCGAACTGCCTGGCGGACGTCTGAGCATCGAATGGGCCGGTCCCGGCCGCCCGGTGATCATGACCGGTCCCGCTATGCGCGTGTACGAAGGACATATCCGCCTATGAGCGAACAGCCCCAGTATCCTGCCCTCGAAGCCGAGGCCGTGGCCCAATATCTGCGACAACATCCGGAGTTCTTCGTCGATTTCGAGGAACTGATTCCCGAGCTGCGCATTCCCCACCAGCCAGGTCAGGCGGTTTCACTGGTCGAGCGCCAGGTAAAACTGCTGCGCGAGCGCAACATCGAGTTGCGCCAGCGGCTCAGTCAGTTGATGGACGTGGCGCGCGACAACGACCGCCTGTTCGACAAGAGCAAGCGGCTGGTGCTCGCCCTGCTGGATGCCGGTAGCCTCGAAGATCTGGTCAGCGCCGTGGAAGACAGCCTGCGCCACGATTTTCAGGTGCCGTTCGTCAGCCTGGTGCTGTTTCGCGAGACGCCCTGCGATGTCGGTCGGATCATGCCGTTGGGCGAAGCCCAGCAGGCCATCGGCGGCCTGCTCAGCGCCGGCCGCGCCATCAGCGGCGCGCTGCGCCCGGCGGAGCTGGCGTTCCTGTTCGGCGAGGACAGCGAGCAGATCGGTTCCGCCGCGGTCATCGGCCTGGGCAACCAGGGCCAGCTCGGTGTGCTGGCCATTGGCAGCCCCGACCCGCAGCACTACAAGAGCTCGCTGGGCACCCTGTTCCTCGGCTACATCGCCGAAGTGTTGGCCCGCGTCCTGCCGCGCTGCGCCTCGCCGCTGCGCCAGGTGCGCTGACCCGAGAAACCTGCTGGGCAACGCTCGCGGACAGGTCCGCTCCCACAGGAACCACAGCCGCATCTGTGGGAGCGAATTCATTCGCGAGCTCTTGGATGCGGCCTGCAAGAACAGCTCGCGGACGAGTCCGCTCCCACGAGTGACGCCCATGCAAACCGACCTCGACACCTACCTTGAACAGCTGCGCAGCGAGCGCCAGCTGTCGCCGCATACGCTGGATGGTTACCGGCGCGATCTCGGCAAGGTGCTGGCCTGGTGCAAACGACAGGGCGTTGCCACCTGGACGGAACTGACCCCACAGCAACTGCGCTTACTTCTGGCCGAACTGCACGAACAAGGTTTATCCGGACGCAGCCTGGCGCGGCTACTGTCGGCGGTGCGCGGCCTGTACCGTCATCTGCTGCGCGAAGGCCACTGCCGTCATGACCCGGCCGTCGGCCTGTCGCCGCCCAAGGGCGAGCGCCGCCTGCCGCGCGTGCTGGACACCGACCGTGCCATGCAGCTGCTGGACGCGTTCGTGGACAACGACGCCGTCGCCCGCCGCGACCACGCCATGCTCGAACTTCTGTATTCCTCCGGCCTGCGCCTGGGCGAACTGGTCGGCCTGGACCTGCCCGATCTCGATCTGGACGCCGGCCTGGTGCGCGTCACCGGCAAGGGCGGCAAGACCCGCCTGCTGCCCGTCGGCCGCCAGGCCCGCGAGGCGCTGCGGCTATGGCTGCGCGAGCGAGCGCAATTCGAGCCGCAGGATGCCGCGCTGTTCGTCGGCGTACGCGGCGCGCGCATCCACCCGCGCACCGTGCGCCAGCAGGTACGCCAGGCTGGTGTCCAGGCGCTGGGCCAGCACCTGCATCCGCACATGCTGCGCCACAGCTTCGCCAGCCATCTGCTGGAATCCTCCCAGGACCTGCGCGCCGTGCAGGAACTGCTCGGGCATGCGGACATCGGCACCACGCAGATCTACACGCACCTGGATTTCCAGCACCTGGCCAAGGTCTACGACAGCAGCCATCCCCGCGCCAAGCGGCGCAGAACCGACGAGCCATGAGTATTCAACTGATCACCTTCGATCTTGACGACACCCTGTGGGACGTCGCGCCGGTGCTGGAGAACGCCGAAGCCGCGTTGCGCGAATGGCTGCTGAGCAATGCGCCACGCATCGGCGACGCCGGCGTCGAGCAGCTGTGGCGCATCCGCACCGAGCTGGTGGAGACCGAGCCCGCACTCAGGCACCGCATCAGCGAACTGCGCCGGCGCGTGCTGGGACGCGTCCTGCGTGAGGCAGGTTACGCGGATGAAGAGGCCGGCGAACTGGCCGAACAGGCCTTTCAAGTGTTCCTGGCCGCCCGGCACCGGGTCAGCCTGTTTCCTGACGTGCAGCCAACTCTGGAGGTGCTGGCCAACCGTTATCGGCTGGCGGTGCTGACCAATGGCAATGCCGACGTGCGCCGCCTCGGCCTGGCCGATTATTTTCAGTTCGCCCTGTGTGCCGAGGAGCTGGGTGTCGGCAAGCCCGACCCGCTGCCGTTTCGCGAAGCGCTGCGTCGCGCCGGCGTCCAGGCCAGTCAGGCGGTGCATGTCGGCGATCATCCGCGCGACGATATTCAGGGTGCCCAGGCCGCTGGCTTGCGCGCCGTCTGGTACAACCCGCGCCGCTGCGCCTGGCCCGACAGCATTGAGCCGGATGCGCAGATCCATCGCCTCGACCAGTTGCCGGCGCTTCTGGCTCGCTGGTCGGGCCGCTGATTCGCGCACCTAAAGCGCGCCGGGACGCTGCCGATACGCTGAAACCAGCGGGGCGCGCTCCTTTCGTGCACAGCGCAATGCAGCCTTCCGTCTACAGTCATGGCGTTTGGCTATTAGACGGCGCTATGCTTGCCCCATGAGTTTAAGGAAGGGCCGATGAGCAAAGTCAGTGTTCTCATAGTGGATGATGCGGCATTCATCCGCGATCTGGTGAAGAAGGGCCTGCGCGTCCATTTCCCGGGCATCCGCGTCGAAGAAGCCGCCAATGGTCGCAAGGCCCAGCAGTTCCTGAGCCGCAGCAGCGTCGACCTGATCCTCTGCGACTGGGAAATGCCGGAAATGTCCGGCCTGGACCTGCTCAACTGGTGTCGCAGCGAGGAAGGCCTGAAGAACACCCCGTTCATCATGGTCACCAGCCGCGGCGACAAGGGTAATGTCGTGCAGGCGGTGCAGGCCGGGGTCAGCGATTACATCGGCAAGCCCTTTACCAGCGAACAGCTGCTGTCGAAGGTCAAGAAGGCCCTGCAGAACATTGGCCGTCTGGACGATCTTAATGCCCAGGCCGCGCCCAGTTTCACCAGTACCCTGACCAGTGACTCCGTCAGCGCCCTGACGGGCGGCCGTCCAGCCGTTCCGGCGACACCGGCTCCCGCCGCACCCAGCCCGGAGCCGGCCGTCGAAGCCCCGACTGTCGCCGCGGCGCCAAGCGAGCCTGAACCCCGGCCCAAACCGGCGCCCAAGGCTGCCGAGCCCGCCAAAGCCGCCAACGGCCGCTCTCGCGGGCAATTGCGCCTGTCCAGCGGCACGCTGCCCTGCCTGATCAAGGCGCTCAGCCTCAAGGATGCTTCGCTGCTGATCCACGCCGCCGGGCTGGTCCCGCAGGTGCTGGAGAGCGCCGTGCTGGACCTGCAGCATGGCGAAGACAGCGATGTCGCCCGGCTCAACGGCTACGTGCACGCCATCGCCGCCGCCGAGCCCAAGCCGACCAGCGAGTGGCTGCAACTGATCGTGCGCTTCGTCGACAGCGACCCGCAGAAGCTCGAATACCTGTCCCGGCAGATCGCCCGCGGCACCGCCCAGCGGCACTTCGTGCCGGGCGGTTGAATTTCACTTTTGTAGGAGCGAATTCATTCGCGAGCTATTGGCTGCGGCTTGCACAAAAGAGCTCGCGGACAAGTCCGCTCCCACGAAGCGCGGCCGGCGCGCACCTGTGGGAGCGGACTTGTCCGCGAGCTTTTCGTATAACACCGGCGCTCCGTAAAGCCGAGCCTTTCACAGCCTGACATCCTGGCAGTCGCAACCGGACACCGGCCTCGCTAGTCTCTCGACTCGATCCCTCGCATCCACCCGACGCCATGCCGCTTCGCCCGTTCGTCATTGCCGCCGCCCTGCTGGGCACCACCGCCCAGGCCAGCAACCTGACGGTGTACAAGTACACCGATGCCGCCGGCGTGGTCACCTACAGCGACCGCGCCATTCCCGGCGCGGCCGTGCTACGACTGAACGACGAGGTGGAAGAGCGGCTGGAGTCGCGGGTGCATCTGGACATCAGCCGCCACGCCGCCGGCGAAACCCTGCGCGTGCACAACGAGCTGTATGCGCCGGTGCAGATCGAGTTGAGCCTCGACGAGGTCGACAACGCCGTCGGCGCGCCGGATCAACCGATCCGCTGGATCCTGCCGCCACGCAGCCAGATCCGCCTGGTCACCCTCGCGCCCCGTGATCCCATCCGCCCGCTGAGCTACACCCCGCGCCTGCGCCATGTGTTGGGCGATCCGCGCCTGCTGCCGACCCAGAGCCGTTACCCGCTGCCCTGGCTGGGCGGACCGTTTCGCCTTTCACAGGGGCCGAACGGTCGCTACAGCCACTTCACTCCCAAGGGCCGCCATGCGGTGGATGTCGCCATGCCCGTCGGCACGCCGATCCTCACTGCTCGCGCCGGCCTGGTGGTCAGCCTGGAAAATCAGCAGAGCGGCCGGGCCGGCAACCCCTCCGGCAACTACGTGCGCATCCTCCATGACGACGGCACCATGGGCGTCTACCTGCACCTGCAACAGGGCTCGGTGCGCGTGCGCGAGGGCCAGCGCGTCGCCCAGGGCCAGCCCATCGCTCGTTCCGGCAACACCGGCAACAGCAGCGGCCCGCACCTGCATTTCGTCATCCAGCGCAACGTCGGCATGGCGCTGGAATCCATCCCCTTCGCCTTCAGCCAGCCGGTGAATCGGTTGCCGAATTTCGCGATGGGTGGGGAGTAGATGCCGCAAACCTGTAGGGCCGGGTTTATCCCGGCCGACGGGGGTAGGGGGCGATACCGAGGCACAGGCCTGGGCCCCGCAGGCCGGCGTAAAGCCGGCCCTACGGGAACCGGCGCAGCCCGCTCTGCTGGCCATCTGCAATTATTTTCAAAAAACATTTAAGCCCCCTGAAGAAAGCGTCGCCTTGAGGGATTAGCGGGCAATCGAAGCCAGCTTTCCAAAGACAGATTTCTCTGAAGGAGGCCCAACATGGCCATCTCGATTCATACCAACTACGCCGCTCTGCTCACCCAGACCAACATGGGCAAGACCAACAACGCGCTGGGCACCAACCAGCAGCGTCTGGGTACCGGCTACCGCGTGAACAGCGCTGCCGACGACGCCGCCGGCCTGCAGATCGCCACCCGCCTGAACGCCCAGGGCCGCGGCCAGATGGTCGCCCAGCGCAACGCTCAGGACGGTATCTCCTTCCTGCAGACCGCCGAAGGCGGCCTGAACGAATTCACCAACATCGTGCTGCGCATGAAGGACCTGGCCATCCAGGGCGCCAACAGCATTAACAGCACCAGCGAGTACAACGCTCTGAACGCCGAGTTCGGCGCTCTGAACGCCGAGCTGCAGAACATCGTCACCAACACCAGCTACGGCGCGGGCAACAACCTGTTCACCGACAAGCTGGCCGGCACCCTGACTCTGCAGATCGGCGCCGCCTCTGCCGAGAACATCACCGTTGCATTCACCGGCATCACCGACGTGACCGTCGCGACCGGTGACGTGGCCGACCAGTCTGCTGCTGCCGCCACCATCGACGAGCTGGATACCCTGCTGACCGCCGTTGGTAGCGCCCGTGGCGAGATGGGTGCCTACATCAACCGTCTGAACCACACCATCAACAACCTGGCCAACATGGCCGACAACACCAACACCGCCATGGGCCGCATCATGGACACCGACTTCGCTGCCGAGTCGACCAAGATGACCAAGAACAACATGCTGATGCAGTCCAGCGTCGCCATGCTGAAGCAGACCAGCCAACTGGGCGGTCTGGCCCTGTCCCTGCTGGGCTAAGCAATACGCGGTTCGGACCCTCGAAAGAGGATCCGATTTCTGCAAAAAACCCCGCTTCGGCGGGGTTTTTTATTGGGCGCGATTTGTGAGGCAGTTCGCATATTCCACCTTTCGTCAGCTCGCCCAGGGGGTGTCGGCGGTTACCGGAACGAACCTTGCTAAATGCCATGACAAGAATCGGTTCTCGGTTTTTTTGACGCCCACCTCACAGAATCCATCGCCATGAACCTTCACAGCCCCTCGATTCGCGACCTCATCCGCCTACGCACCGGCCAAGGTGAGGGTCACCTACTCTTCCAGGCGCGACAGTTTCAGTTGCGCCAAGCGGGGAGCGGTCAACGCATTGAGCTGGGTTATGCCGGCAGCCGGGTGCTGGAACGCCTGCTGCGCAGCCCGGGCGAAGTGGTGAGTCGCGAGGAATTGCTGGAGTACGGCTGGACCGACCGGGTGGTCAGCCAGGGCAGTCTCAACCAGCAGATCTATGTGCTGCGGCAGATTCTCGGCGACGAGAAGGGCCGGCAGATCATCCAGACCCTGCCGCGCCGGGGGTATCTGTTCAATCCAGAGTTTATCGAAGCGGATAGCGTGGAGGCTGCGCTGCCGGAAGTGAGCGTTCTGTCGGCCATCACCCCGGGCAAGGGCACGCGCCGTGCACTGCCGAACTGGATGAAACTGGGTGGCCTGCTGGCGCTGACGCCCTTGCTGGCCACCTGCGCGGCGCAACTCAGCCATTTGTAGGGCCGGGTTTATCCGGCCAACAGGGGTGGGGCCGACACTCGGGGCTCGCCGAAACGCCGCCGGCCGGCATAAAGCCGGCCCCACAGAAATGCACCAAGCAAGCCGGGCGCCGTTGTGGGGCCGGGTTTATCCCCGCCGACAGAGGTTAGGGCAGACACCGAGACACCGGCCCAAGCACCGCCGGCTGGCCGGCATAAAGCCGGCCGCACAGGAATGCACCAAGCAAGCCGAGCGCCGTTGTGGGGCCGAGTTTATCCCGGCCGACAGAGGTTAGGGCAGACACCGAGACACCGGCACCAGCACCGCTGGCCGGCATGAAAGCCGGCCCCACAGGAATGCACCAAGCAAGCCGAGCGCCATTGTGGGGCCGGGTTTATCCCGGCCGACAGAGGTTAGGGCAGACACCGAGACACCGGCACAAGCACCGCCGGCCGGCCGGCATGAAAGCCGGCCCCACAGAAAGTTCCGAACCCCCGAGTGGCCCCAAAGAACGACGCTTCCTACGAACCGGACGGCGCGAGCTGACGATTCAGCTTCGCCTGCGGATAGCTCTCGCCGAACAGTTCGCGATACAGCACCTCGGCCCGCTCGGTGAGCAGCAGCAGCTCGATGCGACGGTTGATGCCGTCGGTGGGTTCCAGCGGGTTGAGCGGCATCACGTCGGCCAGCGCGGTGACCTGCAGGATGCGCTCGCCGGGCAGGCCGGTCTGGACCATCACGTTACGCGCCACCAGGGCGCGGTCGCCGGACAGGTTCCAGTTGTTGTACAG
>DATJDB010000227.1:0-10859 GCA_035497635.1 Pseudomonas sp.
CGTGGTGGTGCTCGGCTTCCTCTCGGTGATCCACATGCTGCGCCGCCAGCAGGATGCGCTGCTCGCCCTGCGCCATTCCGAACAGGAGAACCGCCAGCTGATCAGTCGCCTGGAAACCGAGCATGCGCGCAGTCGCCACGCCGCCTCCACCGACCACCTCAGCGGCCTGTACAACCGCCGGCAGTTCATCGAAGTCGCCAGCCATACCCTGGCCAGACAGCGGGACCGCCGGCGCCTGGCGGCCGTGCTGTTCATCGACCTGGACCGCTTCAAATCCATCAACGACAGCCTTGGCCACCGCATCGGCGACCTGCTGCTGCAGGCCGTGGCCGGGCGCATCCAGACGCTGCTGGAACCCGGCGACGAGGCGGCGCGCTTCGGCGGCGACGAATTCGTGGTGCTACTGGCCGGCAACCGCAGCGAACAGCAGATCGATGCCTGGGCGGCGCGCCTGGCCGAACACCTGTCGGCGCGCTATCAACTGGACGGCACCGAGCTGAACACCAGCCCGAGCATCGGCATTGCCATCGCCCCGCGCGATGCCCAGGAAGTCGACACCCTGATCCGCTACGCCGATGGCGCCATGTATTCGGCCAAGCGTGCCGGACGCGGCCAGTACCGTTTCTTCGACCCGTCGCTCAACCGCGTCAACATCCAGGAATTCCAGTTCGAGCAGCGCTTCGGCGAGGCGCTGCGCCAGCACCAGTTCGTGCTGCATTACCAGCCGCAGATCGGCGTGGACACCCTGGAGGTGTGCGGTTACGAGGCGCTGGTGCGCTGGCAGCACCCGGAGTTCGGGCTGGTCTACCCGGATCGCTTCATCGGCGTGGCCGAGCGCAGTGGTTTCATCGTGCCGCTGGGCATGGAAGTGCTGCGCCTGGCCTGCCGGCAGCTGGCCGAGTGGCGTGCCAACGGACTGGACACCAACGTGGCGGTGAACGTCTCGGCGCTGCAGCTGTTCCAGCCGGACTTCAGCGCGCAGGTGCTGCGGGTCATCGCCGAGACCGGCATCGAACCGCGCCGCCTGGAGCTGGAGATCACCGAGACGGCGGTGCTCGACCGCGAGGACGTGGCCATCGCCAACCTCGAAGCGCTGCGCGACGCCGGCCTGGGCATCAGCCTGGACGACTTCGGCAAGGGCTACGCCGGTTTCGCACACCTGTATTCGTTGCCGATCACCAAGCTGAAGATCGACCGTAGCCTGATCGCCCAGCTGTCCAACAAGCACGACGACAGCCTGATCGTCGCCTCGACCATCACCCTGGCCAAGCGCCTGTCGCTGCGGGTGGTGGCCGAGGGCGTGGAAACCCGCGACCAGTTGATCTACCTGAAGCTGGGCGGCTGCGACATTGCCCAGGGCTACCACTTCAGCCGCCCGCTACCCGCCGAGCGGGTGCCCGAGTTTCACGATTCCTTCACCACCACGCCTGTTGCATGAAAACGCTCCGCCTCCTTGCCTGCCTGCTGGCGCTGTTACCGGCGTTGCCCGCCTGGTCGCAGGCGCAGTGCATCGCCAGCCTGCGTCTGGCCTCCGTTCCCGAAAAGCGCCTGGACAGCCAGCAGCATGACTTCCAGCCGCTGATCCGCCTGCTGAGCGACGGCCTGGGTTTGCCGGTGCAACTGGTGCCGACCAGCTCCTATGCCGGGGCCATCGACGCGGTGGTCTCCGGCGGCGTGGACCTGGCGATACTCGGCCCGGCGGCCTATCTGCAGGCGCGCCAGCGCGATGCGGGCATCGAGGCGTTCGCCACGCCGGTTCTGACGCAGGGCTATTTCACCCCCGCCGGCGCGCACTATCAGGCGCTGCTGCTGGTGCGTGCCGACCGGGAATTCCAGGCACTGGATGACCTGCGCGGCAGCCGGGTGGCGCTGAGCGATCCGTCCAGCACCTCGGGCAGTGTCATCCCGCAGCTGGAGTTTCCCGCCGTCGTTGGCCGGCCGCTGGCGCAGTTTTTCGCCGGGCAGCTGTACGCCGGCAGCCATGACCGGGCGCTGGATGCCTTGCTGGACGGCAAGGTGGACGCGGCGTTTGTCTCCAGCCCGCAGGCCGATGACTATCTGCGGCGCGGCCTGATCAGTACCCGCAGTCTGCAGGTGTTGTGGCGCTCGCAGCCGATCGCCAACGATCCGCTGGTGTTCAGCAGCCGGCTGTGCGGTGAGCTGCGCCAGCGCATCCGCGTGCTGTTGCTGAGCGAGTCGCCATTGCTCGCCGAATTTCTCCGGGCGCAGCAGGCCAGCGCGCTGGCGCCGGTGGAGCATGCCGCCTACCAGGCGCTGGAGCAGATGATCGAGCGGCCGCGGCGCTGAGCCGGGCCGCACCGGGCCGGGCCGCCAGCCGAATCATCCTGTACACTTCCGGCGCTTTTTGGCACGGCGGGGCGTCACCACGGGCATGAGTAGTTGGCGCGGCGACGACCCTGGCCGAATCCCCTACGCCCCTTTCAGGTTTCAGATCGTTCCCCATGACTCATCGCATCGTTATCGTCGGCGGCGGCGCCGGCGGGCTGGAGCTCGCCACCCGTCTGGGTCGCACCCTGGGTAAGCGTGGCAAGGCCCGCGTCACCCTGGTCGACGCCAACCTGACCCACCTGTGGAAACCGCTGCTGCACGAAGTGGCCGCCGGCTCGCTGAACGCGGCCGAGAACGAGCTCAACTACCTGGCCCAGGCCAAGTGGAACCACTTCGAGTTCCAGATCGGCCGCCTTGAGAGCCTGGACCGCGCCACCAAGCGCATCGGCCTGGCCGCGACCCTCGACCAGGACGGCCGCGAGCTGGTACCGGCGCGCAGCCTGAACTACGACACCCTGGTCATCGCCATCGGCAGCCGCACCAATGATTTCGGCACACCAGGCGTGGCCGAGCACTGCATCCTGCTCGACACTACCGCCCAGGCCAAGCGCTTCCACCGCCAGCTGCTCAGCCACTACCTGAGCGCCCACGCGCGCGGCAACGACGATGGCAAGGTCAGCGTGGCCATCGTCGGCGCCGGTGCCACCGGGGTAGAGCTGGCCGCCGAGCTGCACAACGCCGCGTTGGGGCTGTCCGCCTACGGGCTGAAGGGCATCCAGCCGCAGAACATGAAGATCACCCTGATCGAGGCCGGTCCCCGCGTGCTGCCGGCGCTGCCGGAGCGCATCAGCGTGCCGGTGCACAAGACCCTGGAAAAGCTCGGTGTGACCGTGCTGACCAGCGCGCCGGTGCAGCAGGCCGACGCCGACGGCATGACCCTGGCCACCGGCGAGGTGATCCCGGCGAGCCTCAAGGTATGGGCCGCCGGGGTGAAGGCGCCGGAGTTCCTCAACGGCCTGGACGGGCTGGAAAGCAACCGCATCAACCAGCTGCTGGTGCGCCAGACGCTGCAGACGACCCTGGACGACGACATCTTCGCGCTGGGCGATTGCGCCGCCTGTCCGCTGAACGATGGCAGCGAACGCAATGCGCCGCCGCGCGCCCAGGTCGCCCATCAGCAGGCCAGCCTGCTGGCCCGTTCGCTGAAGCTGCGGCTGGCCGGCCAGCCGCTGCCGACCTTCCGCTACCGCGATTACGGCTCGCTGGTCTCGCTGTCGCGCTTCAGCGCGGTCGGCAACCTGATGGGCAACCTGATGGGCAGTGTGCAGCTGGAAGGCTGGCTGGCGCGCATGTTCTACATCTCGCTGTATCGCATGCACCAGATGGCGCTGTATGGCGTGGTGCGCACCGGGCTGATGATGCTCGGCGACCGCATCGGCCGCAGCACCGAACCGCGCTTGAAGCTGCACTAACGCCAGGTGCGTGTCGCCAGGTGCGCCGTGCCGGGCCCCGTCAAATGTCGTAGCTGTAATCCGGCGGAACATGGGACTGGCTCAGCCAGCCCTGTTCCCGGCAGCGGCGGTCGAACTGCTCCACCGGCAGTGCCGGCGAGAACAGGAAGCCCTGGGCCAGGTCGCAGCCCATTTCCTCCAGCATGGCCAGCTGTTCAGGGGTTTCCACGCCTTCGGCAATGGTGTGCAGATTCAGGCCGTGAGCGATGCCCAGCACGGCCTGGACGATGCGTTGCGCGCTGGGCTCGTGCAGATCGCGAATGAAGCTGCGATCCACCTTGAGGGTGTGCACGTCCAGTTGCTTGAGGTAGGCGAGAGAGGAATAGCCGGTTCCGAAATCGTCCAGTGACAGGCGTACGCCCAGCGCGCTGAGGCGCTGCACCTCGTGCACCACGCTGTCCGGGTCGTGCATGGTCAGGCTTTCGGTCAGCTCCAGCTCCAGGTTGGCCGGTGCCAGGCGGAATTCGTCGAGCAGCCCGGCGATCCGCTCGCACAGTCCCGGTGTACGGAATTGCGCCATGGACAGGTTGACCGCCATGCGCAGATCCGCCCCGTAACCCTGATCCAGCCAGCGACGCAGCTGGGTGGCCGCGCTGGCCAGCACCCAGTCGCCGATGGCGAGGATCTGCCCGCTGCTTTCCGCCACCGGAATGAACTCGGCCGGGCTGACCGTGCCCAGCTCGGGATGCTGCCAGCGCAGCAGCGCCTCGGCGCCAACCAGGCGGCGCGCGCGGATGTCCAGCAGCGGCTGGTAGTGCAGGCTCAGTTCGCCGCGCTCCAGCGCGCCGCGCAGGGCCTGCTCCAGGCTGCGCGTGCGGCTCAGGCGCGCCTGCAGCGCGGCGGTGAAGAAGGCGTAGCCGCCGTTGTTTTCGTGCTTGGCCTGGTACATGGCGGTGTCGGCGTTGCGCACCAGGGTTTCGCGGTCGTCGCCATCGCTGGGGAACACGGCGATGCCCACCGAGGCGCTGATGTGCAGGGTGTGGCTGTACACCTCGAATGGCTCGCGCAGCGCGGTGCAGATGCGCTCGGCCACACCGGCGGCCTGCTCGGCGCCGCTGCCGGGCAGCGCGCAGATGAATTCGTCGCCGCCCTGGCGCGCCAGGGTGTCCTCGCTGCGCAGCAGCGGGGCCAGACGCCGGGCCACGCCCCGCAGCAGCGCGTCACCGACCCGATGGCCGAGGCTGTCGTTGATCGCCTTGAAGCGATCCAGGTCCATGAACAGCAGGGCCACCGGCCGCTGCTGGCGGCCGCACATTTCCAGCGCGAGATCGACGCGGGCGGCGAACAGGGTGCGGTTGGGCAGGTCGGTCAGCACATCGTAATGCGCCAGGCGCACGATGCGCCGCTGATCTCCCAGGCGCTCGGTGATGTCGCGTGCCAGCAGCACGTAACGGGTTTCGCCCCGCTGGCGCAGGGGCGACACGGACAGCTCGAAACTGCGCGCCTGTCCGTCCCACTCCAGATGCATCTGCCGGCCGGTGCTGGCACCCTTGTCGCGCGCTTCCTCCAGCGCCTGGCGGCAGACTTGGGCGGCGGCCGCCGGTAGCAGTTCGTCGACGCTACTGCCAATCACCAGACTCGCCTGGGCCGGCAGGCCATAGACGTCGGCCGCGCGCGGGTTGTACAGGCGCAGCAGGTGGGCCTGGTCGTCCAGCTCCAGCAGCAGGTCGGGGATGGCCTCGATCATCGCCTGGGCCTCGCGCCGGCTGGCGCTGAGCGCCCGGTAGGGCGCGGCCACTGTCTCCACGAATATCGACCAGTAGAGCAGCAGGTAGGCCAGCACCTTGTAGGCATGCCCGGTCAGGTTGTACAGATCGGTCACCTGGAAGTACTGCGTGAACAGCAGCTCACTCAGCACCGTCATGCCCAGCGCGGCCATCAACAGCGGCACGTTGAACTGCGCGGGTCGGCGCAGGCGCCGGGCCAGCAGGGCCAGCACCGTCAGGCTGAGCAGGATGACGCCGAATTCGGCGGTGAGCTTGAAGGCCGTCAGGCCCTGGCCGGCGATGAAAGTGCGCGGCAGCCAGTCGGGATGCGTCAGGAATACCCAGTGGGCGATGCCGACCAGTGCCAGGGTGCCGGTCAGGCACAGGGCACGCAGGCTGATCAGCGTGCGCTGGTCGCGAGCGGCCTCGCTGAGCGGCCGCCAGGGCAGCAGGGCCACCAGCAGCAGGCCCAGCGCGGCCAGGTAGCGCGCCAGTAGCCAGAAATGGATGGCCTTTTCCGGGTCGCTGGGCGTGAAGTAGGCGGGCATGCCCTGATAGGAGAGCATGTGCGCGAAATCGGCGATGGCCACGCCGAGGAACGCGCAAGACACCACCAGGATGTTGCTCTGCCGGTGCTGCCGGTAGGTGTTCCAGCCGATGGCGAAGATCAGTCCGGCGATGACGATCGACAGGGTTTCCAGCAGCAGGTGCCAGGTCAGGAAGTGTGTGACGGGCCCGAGCTGGTGCGCCATGAGCGGCAGGAACAGCAGGCTGCAAAAGGCCAGGCCGAGCAGCAGCAAGGTCAGGCGCAGGAAACGGCGGTGCTGGGGATGGATGAACTGCAGTAAAACGGCCAAGCAAGGGTTCCTTTCCCCGGGCGGGCGTTCACGGCGCAGCCAAACCGGCTGCGCGGATCCAACCCGAGTGAGGCTGACTAAAGTGGTGGCAATTTGACTGCGGGGTCACAATTCGTCAAGCCGATCAAGGTAGAGAAATGCGTCACAGATAGGCGAGCAGGCGGCCGGCGGCCATCACCGATAGCCACAGGCCCAGCGACAGGCCGGCCTGCAGCCGTGCGAACGGCGGAACAGCCGTTCCGCCGGCAATGGCCGACGAATGGAGTGCGCGAAACAGCAGTGCATTGCCGATGCCCAGCAGGACCAACAGGATCTTCAGGCGCAGCAGCGGGTTGGCCAGCAGCGGTGACGCATCCGCGGCGAACAGCGCGAAGCCGCTGAACAGCTGGATCAGCAGACCGGCCAGCGCGAAGCCGATCAGCCAGCGGTAAAGCGGTTGCAGCGGCAGACGGCGCGCCGCGCCCAGCAGGCGCAGGTCGAGAAACAGCATGGCGCCGAGCAGCAGCACCAGACCCAGCAGGTGCAGCAGGTTGACCGTCGGGTACAGCCAGGCGGATTCGCGCATCAGGGTGCCGAAGGCGGACGCCTCCAGCGCGGCGGCGAGGCGTTGCGCCGACTCCATTCAGCGCAGCTCGATGGTGCGGCCGTCGACGATGATCCGTTCGGCGCGCAGCTCGGGCGTGCCGTCCTTGCGCGGGTAGGCGACGAGGGTCACGGTGGCGCCGGGCTGCAGGTCGCTCTCCGGCAGACCTCGGCTTTGCAGGCGCGAGAGCGGGGCGAGGATCACGCGCCACGTCTGACCTGCATGGCGGATGCTCAGCTCGGCGTGCGGGTTGCGATAGCGCACCTCGCGGATGTCCGTTTCCAGGGTGAGTACCTGCTGGGCGTCGTAGGCGCTCCAGCCGTGGTGCGCCTGGGCCAACGGGGTGCCGGCCAGGGCCAGCAGCAGGATCAGCATGCGAAACATGGCGCGGTCTCCTGAACGGGGCGGGACAGGGAAACCATAGGTCGCGCCCGCCGCACCGGCCAGACGCAGCGATCAGCTGTAGCGCTTGAACGCCTCGATGGCCAGGCCGCTACCGATGCCGCCGAAGTGGTCGCCCTCCACAGTGCGGGCCTGGGGCAGCAGCCGGGCGACGCTGTCGCGCAGCGCCGGCACCGCGCTGGAGCCGCCGGTGAAGTACAGCGTGTCCACCTGCTCGCCGGCGATGCCAGCGCGGGACAGCAGTTCGGCGATGCTGGCGCGGATGCGTTCCAGCTGCGCGGCGATGGCCGCCTCGAACAGCGCGCGCGGCAGCTCGGCGGCCAGGCCGTCCTCGATGCGGGCCAGGTCGATGCGCCGCTCACTGGCATGGGTCAGGTCGATCTTGCTGTCCTCCACCTGCATGGCCAGCCAGTGCCCGGCGCGCTGTTCGATCAGGCGGAACAGCCGGTCGATGCCCGTAGGATCTACGATGTCGTAGCGCATGTTCTTCAGCGCCAGCCGATGCTTCTGCGCGTACACCGCGTTGATGGTGTGCCAGGTGGCCAGGTTCAGGTGCGTGCTGGTCGGCATCGGCGCATCGCTTTTCATGCGGCTGCCGTAGCCGAACAGCGGCATCACCCCGGCCAGCGACAGCTGCTTGTCGAAATCGGTGCCGCCGACATGCACGCCGCCGGTGGCCAGGATGTCGTCCTGGCGCTCGGCCTGGGCGCGGCGTTGCGGCGCCAGGCGCACCAGCGAGAAGTCCGAGGTGCCGCCGCCGATATCGACGATCAGCACCAGCTCCTCGCGCTCCAATGTCGCCTCGTAGTCGAAGGCGGCGGCGAGGGGTTCGTACTGCAAGGAAATGTCCGTGAAGCCCAGCCCGGCGGCCACCGCCTGCAGGGTGTCGACGGCCTCGCGGTCGGCGACCGGGTCGTCGTCGACAAAGAACACCGGGCGACCCAGCACCACCTGCTCGAAGGGGCGATCGGCGGCGGCTTCGGCGCGCTGCTTCAGTTCGCCGAGGAACAGGCCGAGGATCTGCTTGAACGGCACCGCGCTGCCCAGCACCGTGGTGTCGCTTTTCAGTAGCTTGGAACCCAGCAGGCTTTTCAGCGATCGCATCAGGCGGCCTTCGTAGCCGTCCAGGTATTCGCCCAGGGCCTGGCGTCCGAAGGCCGGGCGGCGTTCTTCCTGGTTGAAGAACACCACCGAAGGCAGGGTGATCTTGCCGTCTTCCAGGGGAATCAGCGTCGGCTGGTCGGGGCGCAGCCAGCCGACGGTGGAATTGGAGGTGCCGAAATCGATGCCGCAGGCGCGGGCAGGTACAGCGAGGGACATGGGCGGGAGCACGGTCGGTTAAAAAAAGGCCGGGCAGTTTAGCAGGCCGTCAGGCGACCGCCTGCGTTGTCCATCGATTCACTCGTGCGGTTCGCGGCGGGCGGCCCATTGCTGGTATTCGAAGGCCAGCACCACCAGCAGCGACAGGGCGAAGGGCAGCAGCAGGTAGAAACCGCGGAACACGATCAGCGCGGCCAACAGGTCGGTGGTGGCGATCTCCGGCAGGGCGGCGATGAAGGTCATTTCCAGCACGCCCAGCCCGCCCGGCGCGTGGGACAGCAGCGCCAGGGAGAAGGAAGCGAGGAACACGCCAAGCACCACCACGTAACCGGGGTTGCTCTCGGCGGGCAGCGCGAAGTAGATGATCGCGGCGGCGCACAGCAGCTCCAGCGGGCCGGCGAGCAACTGATCGCGCACTACCGACAGGCGCGGGTATTCGATCTTCAGCTTGCCGAACTCGCGAGGCTTGAACTGCAGCCAGGAGCCCAGCACGTAGAGGGCGACGAAGGCCAGCATGCCGCTGCCGATGAGTACCGAGACCAGCGGCGAGACATCCGCCAGGCGGTGGATCAGTTCGGGCCGGATGACCAGCACCACGCCGCCGGCGAAGATGGCGCCGAGGCTGAAGGTGAACGAGCAGAACACGATCAGCAGACCGATTTCCTGCGGCATCAGCCCCTTGGTGCGGTAGGCGCGGTAGCGTACCAGCGCGCCAGAAAACACCGAGGCGCCGATGTTGTGGGCCAGGGCGTAGGTGGTGAACGAGCAGAGGGTGATGAACCACAGCGAGATCTTTTTGCCCAGATGCTTCAGGGCGATGCGATCGTAACCGGCCAGTGCCGCGTAGGAGCCGGCGGTGGCTAGCGCCGCCAGCAGCCACTGGTGATGGGAAATGGCCATCAGGCTGTCGGTCAGGTCATCCAGCGAGATGTGGCGGATCTCGTGATAGAGCAGGAAACAGGAAAAGATGACAGCGCCAACACCCACGAGGCTCCAGACGACATCGCTCCTCTTCATTGGCTCGGCTCCAGGGCGTGTGGTGGACAGTCAGGCTGTCAGATGAGGGTAGGCAACGAGACGGTCTCTTTCGAAGAAAAAGAGGCGGCGCGCAGTATCACCAAGCCAGCGGCGTGGCTCAACCACTGATGCGGGTCGGGACGTAACCATGTGTTTCTCAAGGGTATCGGTCATTGCAGCGGGCACACCATGTAGGTGGCGGGTACCTGATAGCTGTGCAGGTGCGCGGCATGCTCCGGGTCCGGCTGGTGTTCGGCGTAGCCCATGCGGTTCCAGAAGGCCTGGGAATCCTGCACGGAGACCAGTGCGGAAAAGCGCAGCTGCTGATGGCGCGCCTTCGCCAGGGCCTCGCGTACCAGCGCCGGACCGATGCGCCGGCCGGTCGCGCGGCGCGCCACCGCCAGGTCATGCAAATACAGGCAATCCGGCCGGGCGGAGCTGCGAAACTCGCCATCCAGCGGCGTCACCTTGCCGAGCCGCGAGTCATAGGCGAAAAGATAGGCGCACACGCCCTGACCATCCTCGGCCACCCAGGCGTGCCGGGGCGCGCCGGCCTGGCGGGCACGGATGACCGCTTCGGACTCCAGCAGGTCACTGGCATAGGCCTGGGCCTGAATGTCCAGAACGGCGGGAATATCCTGGGCGTGCATCAAACGGATGGAAAACATCGAAAAGAAACTCGGCGGATACGTCGGATGGATCGGCGGCTGTTTTCGGGGGTCGGCGATTCTATCGCCGCAGGCAGTGGTTTGTCGCATGGTGCGACAATGGGAACGGTATATACTTAGCAAGCTAACTAAACCTTTGCGTGCCTTCCAATGACCCCAAATCCCCTGATAGGCATTGCCCTGATCCTGCTGTCCGGCTTCCTGCTGGCCAGCCATGACGCCCTTTCCAAGCAGCTGGCGCTGCTCTATTCGGTCTTTCTGATCGTCTGGGCGCGCAATCTGACGCAACTGGTGGTGATGACCATCGGCTTCGCCCCGCGCATGCGCCTCGACCTGGTGCGCAGCCAGCGGCCGCTGCTGCAAGTGACCCGCGCGCTGAGCCAGGTGGGCATCAGCGTGTTCCTGCTCACCGGCCTGCGCTACATCCCGCTGGGCGAGGCCACGGCGGTGATGTTCCTCTCGCCGCTGTTCGTCACCCTGCTGTCGGTGCTGCTGCTCAAGGAGCG
>DATJDB010000228.1:0-7232 GCA_035497635.1 Pseudomonas sp.
GGCGCCAGTTTGTCGCCTGCCAGATGCCGCCGGCTCAGTACCTGTCGACCACGGTCAGCGTCGCCGCCGGTGAATTCGAGCTGCGCGCCAAGGGCCGCATTCTCAAGTTCGACGGCTATACCCGCGTGCTGCCGCAGCAGAGCAAGCCGGGCGAGGACGATGTGCTGCCGGACATGGCCGAGGGCGAAGCGCTCGACCTGCTCCAGCTCGATCCCAGTCAGCACTTCACCAAGCCGCCGGCGCGCTTCTCGGAAGCCAGCCTGGTCAAGGAACTGGAAAAGCGCGGCATCGGTCGCCCGTCTACCTACGCGGCGATCATCTCCACCATTCAGGAGCGCGGCTACGTCACCGTGCACAATCGCCGTTTCCACGCCGAGAAGATGGGCGACGTGGTCACCGATCGCCTGTCGGAAAGCTTCGCCGACCTGATGAGTTACGGCTTCACCGCCGGCATGGAAGAACGCCTGGACGATGTGGCCCAGGGCGAGCGCGACTGGAAGAACCTGCTGGACAGCTTCTACGCGCAGTTCAGCCAGCAGCTCGCCCAGGCGGAAGTCAGCGACGGCGGCATGCGCGCCAACCAGCCGACCCTGACCGACATTCCCTGCAAGGAATGCGGCCGCCCGATGATGATCCGCACCGCCTCCACCGGCGTGTTCCTCGGTTGCTCGGGCTACAGCCTGCCACCGAAGGAACGTTGCAAGTCCACTCTGAACCTGGTGCCGGGCGACGAAATCGCCGCGGACGACGAGGGCGAATCCGAATCCCTGCTGCTGCGCAACAAGCATCGTTGCCCGAAATGCGGCACGGCCATGGACGCCTACTTGCTGGACGAAACCCGCAAGCTGCATATCTGCGGCAACAACCCGGACTGCAGCGGCTACGAGATCGAGCAGGGCCAGTACCGCATCAAGGGTTACGAAGGCCCGAGCCTGGAATGCGACAAGTGCGGCAGCCAGATGCAGCTCAAGACTGGCCGCTTCGGCAAGTTCTTCGGCTGCACCAATGCCAGTTGCAAGAACACCCGCAAGCTGCTGAAGAGCGGCGAGGCGGCGCCACCCAAGAGCGATCCCATTCCGATGCCGGAGCTCAAGTGCCAGAAGGTCAACGACACCTACGTGCTGCGTGACGGCGCCTCGGGGCTGTTCCTGGCCGCCAGTCAGTTCCCGAAAAACCGCGAGACCCGCGCGCCGCTGGTGCTGGAACTGCTGCCCCACAAGGCGGAACTGGATCCCAAGCACCACTACCTGTTGTCTGCGCCGGCCCAAGACCCGGAAGGCCGCCCGGCGGTGATCCGCTTCAGCCGCAAGACCAAGGAGCAGTACGTGCAGTCCGAGGTGGATGGCAAGCCCACCGGCTGGCGCGCGTTCCACGCCAACGGGCAATGGAAGGTGGAAGACAAGCGCTGAGGCGTAAGGGTCGCGGCGCTGCCGCGACCCGCGCCAACTGATCGGAGGGCGCCGCCGTGGCCCAGGAACGCTATACCCGTACCAACCAGAAGCTCTACTTCGCCGGGATCGCCATCAAGGCGCTGCGCGAAGCCGAACAGGGTGCCGCGCTGGACGCTGCCGGGCGCAGCCAGGCCGAGCGTGAAGCGGCACTGTTTCACCTGCATGGGGCGCTGCTCGGCCTGCTGCAGGAAATCGCCGGCTTCTACCGCCTGCCCGGTGCCGATGCGCCGTCGGTGGAGTCTTTGCTGGGCATTGTTTCCGAGTGTCCGGAACTGGCGGAGCTGCGTCAGTTGGCGGCGCGCGGCGACAGTTGGCTGTTAGCCCTGCGCGAGGCCCATGCCGGACTCTTCGTGCCGCCCATGGCGCCGCGCAAGCCGGCCGAGGATAACGGGCTGATCATCACCAGCATGGCTCAGTCAGCGTTGCCTGTAGATGCGGACCTGCTGGCGGCCTGGCAGGCAGAGCTGAAAGCCCTGGCCCTGCGTTTTCGCGAAGCAATGGTGGATAGCTGAGCGCCGGCTTCAGCCGCGATGCCCCATCCTGTGTGGGGCCGGGTTTATCCCGGCCAAGGCCGGCGCCAGCCGGCCCACCAAAGCCTCCCCCTTCGTCCGGGCACTAGGGCAACGCGTACCGGGCTGCTACAATGCGCGCCCTCTCGCTGGGATCGAAACTATGCCGACCGCTTTCCTTGAAATCGTCGAATTGCCTGATGGCCGAATCGCGCTGCGTCGTGCCGAAGACGAGGAAACGCTGGTGACGCTGGAATTTTCCGCCGATGCCCGAGAATTCCTGCAAGGACAGCATGTCGAGGTGGCCAAGGCCATGATGAACGCTGGCCTGCAGATGGCCGGCCGCCTGGTCGAGGGAGACCTTCCGGATTCGGACGGCCCTCGGGTTCTGCACTGAACCCACTCAGCTCATGCGAATGTTCAGACTCTGCGCGCAGCCTTCGTTGGCCGCGCGGGCCAGGGTGCGGCTTTCCTGCGCGGACAACGGCAGCCAGCTGACCACGGTATGGCTGCGCCCCAGGCGCAGTGCCTCACAGGTCAGCTCGAAGGCTGACTGCTGATCACGGGCCTGCAACAGCAGAATGCGTTCCCGGTTCAGCGAGGCGCTGCGTAGCCAGGCCGGTGTGAGCGGCGAGGGCGGCGCGATTAGCGTCAGCCAGCGGGCATCCGCCGCCTGGCTCAGCTCGCGCAAGACCGGCCCCAGGAGGCTCAAGCAGTGCTCGACGGCGCCACGCAGCGACAATTCGCTGGTGTTGTCCACCGGTTCGCTGGCATCCCCGAGGGGCAGTAACAGGGGATACTGGAAGCGATCGGGCATCTGCTGCTGATACTGCATGGGAGCTCCTTGCCGGCTAGCGGCGAATGACGCCAACGCTGAGACCTTCAATGGTCAGGTGCTGATGTTCGAGATCGACCTTGATCGGGGCGAATTCGGGATTTTCCGCCAGCAACCAGACGTTCTTGCCGTCACGCTTGAAGCGCTTGACGGTGACTTCCTCATCGAGACGGGCGACTACGATCTGGCCGTTGCGGACTTCCTGGGTGGCATGCACGGCCAGCAGATCGCCATCGAGAATGCCGACGTCCTTCATGCTCATGCCGCTTACGCGCAGCAAGTAGTCGGCGCGCGGTTTGAAGAAGCCGGCATCGAGCTTGAGGGTGTCTTCGATATGCGTCTGAGCGAGGATTGGCGCCCCCGCCGCGACCCGGCCGATGACCGGCAGGCCGCCTTCGTCGCTATCCAGGGATTCGCCTTCGGGAATACGGATGCCGCGGGACGCGCCTGGGATCATCTCGATGGCGCCCTTGCGGGCCAGTGCCTTGAGGTGTTCTTCGGCGGCGTTGGGCGATTTGAAGCCAAGCTGCTGGGCAATTTCCGCACGGGTGGGAGGGTAGCCGTGGCGTTCCAGGCTGTGCTTGATGAAGGCCAGAATCTCGGCTTGGCGGGGCGTCAGTTTCAGCATGTCCAGCCTCTGTGTTTTTATCCAGTGGCTGGGATTATATACAGTGTTTTTGTCGCTCGCCAATCCGGAACGACACGGAATGTCGAACTGCCGGCCAGTTGCCTTGACGGCGCGCAAATGAAAACGTATGTTTCAAACAAGTGTTTGGCAGGTGAAAGAGAGAAATGGCTCAGTCAGAAACGGTGGAGCGGATACTGGACGCGGCGGAGCAGCTGTTCGCCGAAAAGGGATTCGCCGAAACCTCGCTGCGGCTGATTACCAGCAAGGCGGGTGTCAACCTGGCGGCCGTCAACTACCACTTCGGTTCCAAGAAGGCGCTCATCCAGGCGGTGTTCTCACGCTTCCTCGGGCCGTTCTGCGTCAGTCTGGAAAAGGAGCTGGATCGCCGTCAGGCGCTTGCGGAGCATAAACCGGAACTCGAAGAGTTGCTCGAATTGCTGCTGGAGCAGGCCCTGGCCGTCAAGCCCCGCAGCGGCAACGACCTGTCGATCTTCATGCGCCTCTTGGGGCTGTCCTTCAGCCAGAGCCAGGGGCACCTGCGCAAATATCTGGAAGAAGTCTACGGCCGGGTCTTTCGTCGCTACATGCTGCTGGTCGTCGAGGCCGCTCCGAGTATTCCGCCGCTGGAGCTGTTCTGGCGCATGCATTTCATGCTCGGCGCGGCGGCGTTCAGCATGTCCGGGATCAAGGCGCTGCGCGCCATGGCTGAAAACGATTACGGCGTACACACCTCCACCGAACAGGTGATGCGCATGATGGTGCCGTTCCTGGCCGCCGGCGCGCGCGCCGATGCCGGCATCACCGATCCGAACCTGATGACGGCGCAGCTGCGACCGCGCAACAAGCCTGGCGCCTTGCCCGCCAAGGGCTGACCCTGCCGGTTGGGCCGCGCGTGTCCTTGAGCTAAGCTAGCGGCCTCTTTTCGGGCCGCTCTGCCATGCCACTCGATTTCCTGCACATCTCGCTCGCCGACCAGCAGCTCTACGGCTTCGCTGATGGTGTGCTGTGCGTGCGATTGCCGGTGTCCACTGCGCTCAACGGCGCGGGGGAGCAGCAGGGCAGCGGCTGCACGCCGCGCGGTCTGCATCGGGTGCGGGCCAAGATCGGCGACGGGTTGCCGGAGGGCGCGGTGCTGCGCGGCCGCCGCTGGACCGGCGAAGTCTGGACGCCGACATTGCACGCCGCCTTCCCTGGTCGCGACTGGATCCTCACGCGGATTCTCTGGCTCAGCGGCTGCGAACCCGGGCGCAATCGGCTCGGCGAGGTGGATACCTTCCGCCGCTACATCTATCTGCACGGCACACCCGATTGCGAACCCATGGACGTGCCGCGTTCCCATGGCTGCGTGCGCTTGCGCAACCGCGACCTGCTCGAGCTGTTTCCCCGCGTGCCGGCGTATTGCCCGGTACGCATCGACGAAGCGTCCTGCCCGCAGTGGGCCGGCGCGCCACTGCCATAAGGATTCTCCGTGAGCACCGTTCTGCAGGGTTCTCTGATGCTGGACATCGCCGGCACCTGGCTGACCGCCGAAGACCGCCAGCTGCTGCGCCAGCCGCAAGTCGGCGGGCTGATCCTGTTTGCCCGCAACATCGAATGTCCGCGGCAGGTGCGTGAGCTGAGCGCCGCGATCCGCGCGCTGCGTCCCGATCTGTTGCTGGCCGTGGACCAGGAGGGCGGCCGGGTGCAGCGCCTGCGCCAGGGCTTCGTGCGGCTGCCAGCCATGCGCCGGATTGCCGAATGCGCCAATGCCGAATCCCTGGCCGAGCATTGCGGTTGGCTGATGGCCACCGAGGTGCTGGCGGTTGGACTGGACCTGAGCTTCGCCCCGGTGCTGGATCTGGACCACGGCCACAGCGCGGTGATTGGCGATCGCGCCTTCGCCGACGATCCGCAGCGCGCGGTCCGGTTAGCCGGTGCGTTCATTCGCGGCATGCGTCAGGCCGGCATGGCGGCGACCGGCAAGCATTTTCCTGGACACGGCTGGGCCGAGGCGGATTCGCATGTGGCAATCCCGCGTGATCCGCGCACTCTGGAGCAGATTCGCGCCGTTGATCTGCAGCCCTTCGCCCGGCTGGCAAAGGATCTGGCGGCAGTGATGCCGGCGCATGTCATCTACCCGCAGGTGGACGAGCGGCCGGCCGGCTTCTCGCGGCGCTGGCTGCAGGACATCCTGCGCGGCGAGCTGGGTTTCGAGGGCGTGATCTTCAGTGACGACCTGTCGATGGCCGGTGCCCACGTGGCCGGTGATGCGGCGGCGCGCATCGAGGCGGCGCTGACGGCTGGCTGCGACATGGGGCTGGTATGCAATGATCGGGCGGCCGCCGAACTGGCCTTGTCCGCCTTGCGGCGCTTGCAGGTGCAGGCGCCGCAGCGTCTGGCCAGCATGCGGGGTCGCGGCTTTGCCACCAGCGAGTACAAGCAGCGGCCGCGCTGGCTGAAGGCGTTGAGCGAATTGCGCGATGCGGGGTTGGTGTAGGTCTCCTTTCGGTCTTTATTCCGGTGTGGCACGCACCAGCAGGCCCAGGCTGGTGCCGTCGACGAAGGTCAGTTCGCCCGGCTTGAGGCGGCGGTTCTGCTTGATCTGCTCGCTCTGCAGGATCTGCCCTTCATCCAACTGATTGACCCAGAGCTCGGCCTGCATTTCCACCAGGCGATCCAGGCGCAGGTGCAGGGTGCCGTGGACGGGATACTGGCCCAGTTGCGGCTCACCGTCGCGGATCGCCACGCGGGTAGCGGTCGTTCCCAGCGCCTGCCGCCAGGCGCGATGCATCAGCACTTCGTAACCGTTGTCCGGCGTCAGCTTGGCCACCTCGGCATCCAGGCGTGTGGGGGCGCTTGCCTCCCCGGCGCGCAGGTCGACATTGCGCGCCCAGTCTTCCGGCGCGGGCTGGCCACTGGCGATGACGTCGCCCTGGCGGAACAGCACCAGCTCCAGGTGATAGGCGACCGGGGCAGCCGGTTCGGTGGCGGGCGCGGTCTGCGCCTGGGCCAGCGGTGCCAGCAGGGTCAGCAGCAGGGCGACGGGACGGAATAGACGCATCGGGCGATCCTTCAGGCAGGTTGTGAAGCGAGGCGCTCAAGCAGCGCTTCGAGGGTGTTGAAACGTTCTTCCGGGCGCTCCATGGGCACCTGGAATTTGAACAGGGTAGCGCCTTCGAACTTGTAACGGGTCGGCTGGCTCTGGATCAGCTTGATCAGCGTGAGCGGATCGACACAGGTGTCGGTCGAGAATTCCAGGCGTCCGCCCTGCGGGCCGGCATCGATCTTCTGGATGCCGAGCTTTTCCGCCTGCAGCTTGAGCAGGGTCTGGCGAACCAGGTGCTTGGCGGGGTCCGGCAACAGGCCGAAGCGATCGATCATTTCCACCTGCAGTTCCTTGAGCGCGTCCTCATCGGCGGCCGAAGCGATGCGCTTGTAGAGAATCAGGCGGGCATGCACATCCGGCAGGTAGTCATCCGGAATGAGCGCCGGCACCCGCAGGTTGATCTCGGTGCCGCTGGCCAGCGGCTGGTCAAGGTTGGGCTGCTCACCCTTCTGGATGGCCTTGACCGCGCGTTCGAGCATTTCCATGTACAGGGTGAAGCCGACCGCCTGGATCTGCCCGCTCTGGCCTTCACCGAGCAGTTCGCCAGCGCCGCGGATTTCCAGATCGTGGGTAGCCAGTACAAAGCCCGCACCCAGGTCCTGGGCGTTGGCGATGGCTTCCAGACGCATCTGCGCATCATCGGTCAGTTGGCGGCGCGGCGGGGTCAGCAGATAGGCGTACGCCTGGTGGTGACTGCGTCCGACCCGGCCGCGCAACTGGTGCA
>DATJDB010000229.1:0-14969 GCA_035497635.1 Pseudomonas sp.
AGCTGGCGCTCGGCCTGTTCCAGGCTGATCGGCTCGGTCACTTCCAGTTGCAGGGTGCGTTCCACCAGCAGGCAGGAGCGCTCGCGGCCCTGATCGACCGGGAACGGCTGGGAAATCGGTTTGAAGTAACCGACCTTCAGGCCGGCCTTCTCCAGGGTGCGGATCAGCCCGAGGCTGATCGAATTCAGACCGCCGCCAAAGCCGGTGGGGGCGAGAAACAGAGTGTGCATGGAGTCTCCTTCGGGGGCGCAAGGGCGCCTCTGCTGCGAAAAGCGTGGACCAGATGACGAAAACCCGATGCCACTGGCTATCGGGTTTTCGGTCGGAGCGTCAGGCGATCAATCGAGCAGTTCCAGGGTATCGAGGGCGATCTGGCGCTCCTCGTTGGTCGGCACCACCAGGATGCGCGGGCTGCCTTCGGCCTGGATCTGGCCGGCGACACCGCGGGTGCAGCGTGCGTTGGCCTCGGGATCGACGGCGAAGTTGAACACCTTGAGGTGCTCGACGGTGCGGGCGCGCACGGCGGCGGAGTTCTCGCCAATACCGCCGGTGAACACCAGGCCGTTGACCTGCGGCAGGGCGCACGCCATGGCGGCCAGCGACTTGGCCAGGCGATAGCAGAACACCTCGAATGCCAGGGTGGCGCCGGCGTGGCCGCTTTCCAGGGCGTCGTGCAGGGTGCGCATGTCGTTGGACAGACCGGAGAGGCCCTTCAGGCCGCTCTCGCGAGTCAGCATGTTGTCCACCTGCTCGATGGTCCAGCCCAGGGTGCGGGTCAGGTGGATGTGCAGCGCCGGGTCGACGTCGCCGCTGCGGGTACCCATCACCAGGCCTTCCAGCGGGGTCAGGCCCATGCTGGTGTCGCGGCTTTCACCGTTGACCACCGCG
Source organism: Pseudomonas sp. (assembly GCA_035497635.1). Taxonomy (GTDB): domain Bacteria; phylum Pseudomonadota; class Gammaproteobacteria; order Pseudomonadales; family Pseudomonadaceae; genus Serpens. The sequence goes on from DATJDB010000229.1 coordinate 889, forward strand.
CAGGTGGAGCAGCCGTTGCCCAGGTGGGCGACCAGCCAGGCGCTGTCGTCCACCGGCAGTTGCAGCATTTCGGCGGCGCGCTGGCTGACGTAGCGGTGGCTGGTGCCATGGAAACCGTAGCGACGCACGCCGTGTTCCTTGTAGAGAAACTCCGGCACCGCGTAGCGGTAGGCGTAATCGGGCATGGCCTGGTGGAACGCGGTGTCGAACACCACCACTTGCGGCAGGCCCGGGAACAGCGCCATGGCCGCCTCGATGCCGACCAGGTTGGCCGGGTTGTGCAGCGGAGCCAGCTGCGCGTTGGCGCGGATGCCTTCGAGCACGGTTTCATCGATCAGGCTGGAAGCGGTGAAGTCCTCACCGCCGTGCACCACGCGGTGACCGATGCCGTCCAGCTTGCCGCCGGCAACTTCCTGGGCCAGCGGCAGGATGGCTTCCAGCGCTTCGCGATGCGCGCCATTGGGGATCTCACGGGTTTCCTTGGTATCGCCGATCTGCCACTGGACGATAGCTTCCGGGCTGCCCAGCCGTTCGGCCAGGCCTTGCAGCGGGAAGACATCCTGGCTTTCATTGACCAGAGCAAACTTGAGAGACGAACTACCGCAGTTGATCACCAGAATATTGCGGGCGGACATACGAATTCCTGAGCGCTTCGGCCTGACCCGAAAGTCATGCCTGATTGAAATGAGGGGTTTGGGCGTCCGGCGTTCTTGTGGAAGCCTGGACTGAATCCGGGTATGACGGAATCTTGTCACGCACCCCACTGTGAGGCAGTTCCCCTTTAGTCGAAGCCGAAGCGCGCACAGGCCGCGTGGAAATTCAAGCAGTTAGCTACGAATCCACCCGTTTCAACGAGCTGCGCAACGGCAGGCAACGCCTCAACCGCGCGGTTTACGGCTGGTTGACGAAGTTTCCGTGAAATTTCTGCGAGCCGGTGATGATCAGGCTCAACATGGCGAGGAACTGGCGCGTGCCACCTGCGGCCGGTTGCCGCATAGAGACGAAAGGCGCGGGTTCAGTGCTGCAGATGCCCATACAGCCGGGCGTACAGCCCGCCTTCGGCAATCAGACGCTGGTGATCGCCCTCCTCCGCTATGCGCCCGCCATCGAACACCAGCACCCGGTCCGCCTGTTTCACCGCCGACAGCCGGTGAGCAATGATCAGTGTGGTGCGCCCTTCCAGGAAGCGCTGCAGCGCCTGGTGCAGGGCAAACTCGGTGGCGGCATCGAGGGCCGACGTGGCTTCGTCGAGAATCACCACCTTCGGGTCGGCCAGCACCATGCGAGCAATGGCCAGGCGCTGACGCTGACCACCCGACAAACGCACACCGGAGCGCCCGACCACGCTGTCCAGCCCGTCCGGCAACTGGCGCACGGTGTCGGCCAGCTGGGCGATTTCCAGGGCCCGCCAGCAGTCCGCATCACTGCGTTCGCGGCCCATGCTCAGGTTGGCGCGCACCGTGTCGTTGAACAGCGCCGGCTGCTGCAGCACCACGGCCACTTGGTCGCGCAGCCGTTCCAGCCCGATGTCCTCGATCGCCACGCCGCCGAAACGGATGCTGCCGGCCTGCGGCGAGTAGAGACCGAGCAGCAGCTGCACCAACGTGCTCTTGCCACCGCCGGAGGCGCCGACGATGGCCACCTTCTCGCCGGGGGCGATGCTCAGGTCGAGGTGATCCAGCACCGGCTCGTCGCGGTAGGTGAAGCGCAGCCCGCGCACCTCGATGCCCACCGTGCGGCGGCCGGCGAACGGGTCCTGGCCGCCGGCATGCTGCGGCTCGTCGGCGCGTGCCAGCAGCTGATTGATGCGCGCCAGCGCGCCGCCGGCGGCATAGAAGGCGTACTGCAGGCCGAGCAGCTGTTCCACCGGGCCGATCATGAACCACAGGTAGCTGAACACCGCCAGCATCTGGCCGATGGACAGGTCCGAGAACAGCACGGTGAGCATGGCGGCGGCGCGGAAGATGTCGATGCCGAACTGGAACAGCAGGCCGCTGGCGCGGTTGGAGGCATCGGTCTTCCACTGGGTGGCCACCGCCCGGTCACGCACCTCGCGGGCGGCCAGGCCGAGCCGGCCGAGGAAGAAGCCCTGGCGATTGCTGGCGCGGATCTCCTGGATGGCCTCCAGGGTTTCCGTCAGCGCCTGGGCGAAGCGCGCGGTGCTGTCGTTCTCCAGTTTCTTCAGCTGCTTGACGCGCTTGCCCAGCTGCACGGTGGCGTAGATCACCAGCGGGTTGAACAGCAGGATCAGCAGCGCCAGTTGCCAGTGCATCCACAACAGGATCGCCGAGGTGCCGGCCAGGGTCAGCAGCGCCACCAGGAAGCGGCTGAGGGTTTCGCCGACGAACTTGTCCAGGGTGTCCAGGTCGGTGAGCAGGTGCGCGGTCACGGTGCCGCCGCCGAGGCTCTCGTATTCGCCGAGGGCGATGCGCTTGAGGCGCTCGATCAGCCGGGCGCGCAGGCGGTAGACGATGTCCTTGGACAGGCCGGCGAACAGCCGCGCCTGCAGCACGTTGAACACCAGGGCGAACAGGCGCAGCGACAGGCTGAACAGCAGCATCAGGCCGATGTAGCCGGCCGCCACCTGCCAGCCGTCCGGCAGCAGGCGATCCATGAAGCGCAGCGCGGCGCCGGCCTGACCGAGCAGCACCTCGTCGACCAGCAATGGCAGCAGCAGCGGAATCGGCACGCTGCACAGGGTGCCAAGCACGGCGAACAGGTTGGCCAGCAGCAGGGACTTGCGGTGTCCCAGCGCCAGGCGGCGAATGTCGGCCCAGGTCAGCCGGTCAGCCACGCACGCCCCGCTCCAGCCAGCGATCCAGCAGCGGCGCCAGGCTTTCCAGCGGCTGATAGCCGTTGGTCAGCAGCGCATACTGGCCGTCGCGCTCGGCCAGCAACGTGGGAAAGCCGGCGATGCCCAGGTTCTCGGCCCAGGCGAAATCCGCCTCGGTGGCCTGGCGCTGCGCCTGGCTGTCGAAGCCCTCGGCGAAGGCGCGCCGGTCGAGGCCGGCCTGCTCGGCCAGTTCCACCAGCAGCTTGGGGCGGGTCACGTCACGCCGCTCCACATAGAAGGCCTGCTGGATCAGCCCGAGCAGCCGGGTGGCGCCCTCGCTGGCCAGGGTGCGCGCGGTGACCAGCGCGCGGCAGGCCGGCTCGGTGTCGTAGATGAGGTTTTCCGGCAGGCCGCCTTGCAGGTCGAACGGCTGGCCGGTGGCCTGCTGCACCGCCTGCCAGTGGTTCTGGATGCGGGCGCGACCCCGCTCGTCCATCACCTGGGACTCGCGGCGCAGGCCGCCCGCCACCAGGTGCAACGCCACCCCGGCCTGGCGGGCCTGCCCGGCCAGCGCCTCCACCACCGGGGCGAAGCCCCAGCACCATGAACACATGGGATCCATGACATAGACCAGCCGGGCCATTGGAGTCTCCTGACGCGGATGGGCTGCCGGGGCAGCTCGAAGATGATAAAGAACGCAGGGGCTCGGCCCCCGACCGGTATTAGTGCAGACCGCCGCCCCGGCAGGTCGGCGAGGCCGGCGCGCCACCCTGGGCTGCCCACTCCTCGGGACTGTAGGTGTGCAGCGCCAGTGCGTGGAACTGACCGATCAGCTCAGCCAGGCCGCCATAGACCTTCTGGTGACGCTTGACCGCGTTCAGGCCGGCGAACTGCTCGCTGACCATCACCACCTTGAAGTGACTTTCCTCGCCACGATGGTGCATGTGGCTCTCGTCGAGGACTTCCAGGTGCTGTGGCTGCAGCGCCGCCAGTGCGGTCTGGATACGCTCACGCATGTTCATTCGGGTTACCTGCCGAAAGGGGACGGGGGTTTCGCGGCGCGATTTTGCGCCTCGCCGCCGTCCGGCTCAACCCGTTACGCCGTGTGGTCATTGTCGCAGCTGCGCTGCAGAATCGCCGGGAACCCGCAACCACCGCGCCAGCCTAACCCGGTTACAACCACAAGGGAGACGCTCGATGAGCCGCACCGAAACCGACAGCCTGGGCCCCATTGACGTGCCGGACGCGGCCTACTGGGGCGCGCAGACCCAGCGTTCGCTGATCAACTTCGCCATTGGCCAGGAACGCATGCCATTGCCGGTGGTGCACGCCCTGGCGCTGATCAAGAAGGCCGCCGTGCGGGTCAACAGCCGCAGCGGCGACCTGCCGGCGGATGTGGCGCGACTCATCGAGCAGGCCGCCGACGAGGTGCTGGCCGGCCAGCATGACGACCAGTTTCCGCTGGTGGTGTGGCAGACCGGCAGCGGCACGCAAAGCAACATGAACGTCAACGAGGTGATCGCCGGACGCGCCAATGAAATCGCCAGCGGCCAGCGCGGCGGCAAGAGTCCGGTGCACCCCAACGACCACGTCAACCGCTCGCAGAGCTCCAACGACAGCTTTCCCACCGCCATGCACCTGGCCGCCGTGCGCGCCGTTCAGCAGGACCTGCTGCCGGCCATCGCCGAGCTGCGCGGCGGGCTGGCCGAGCAGTCGCTGCGCCATGCGCAACTGGTCAAGACCGGGCGCACGCACCTGATGGATGCCACGCCGATCACCTTCGGCCAGGAGCTGTCGGCCTTCGTCGCCCAGCTGGATCACGCCGAACAGATCATTCGCGCCGCGCTGCCGGCGGTCTGCGAGCTGGCCCAGGGTGGCACCGCGGTGGGCACCGGCCTGAATGCACCGAAGGGCTTTGCCGAAGCCATCGCCGCCGAGTTGGCCGCCCTCTCCGGCCTGCCCTTCGTCAGCGCGCCCAACAAGTTCGCCGCCCTGGCCGGCCACGAACCGCTGGTGACCCTGGCCGGCACCCTGAAGACCCTCGCCGTGGCGCTGATGAAGCTCGCCAACGACCTGCGCCTGCTCGGCTCCGGCCCGCGCGCCGGCTTTGCCGAGGTGCGCCTGCCGGCCAACGAGCCGGGCAGCTCGATCATGCCCGGCAAGGTCAACCCCACCCAGTGCGAAGCGTTGTCGATGCTCGCCTGCCAGGTGCTGGGCAACGATGTGACCATCGGCTTCGCCGCCAGCCAGGGTCACCTGCAGTTGAACGTGTTCAAGCCGGTGATCATCCACAACCTGCTGCAATCCACCCGCCTGCTGGCCGATGGCTGCCGCAACTTCAACCACCACTGCGTGGCCGGACTGGAACCGGACGCCGCGCAGATGGCCGCGCTTCTGGAACGCGGGCTGATGCTGGTCACCGCCCTGAACCCGCACATTGGCTATGACAAGGCCGCGGAAATCGCCAAGCAGGCGTACCGCGAAGGCACCACCCTGCGCGAAGCCGCCCTGGCGCTGGGCTATCTCACCGAGGAACAGTACGAGGCCTGGGTGCGGCCGGAGCAGATGCTCGAGCCTGGGCGGTAGCGGCTCGGCAAACCCGTAGGGCCGGCTTTATGCCGGCCGCCGGCGTTGCGGCCGAAACCAGACGCTCGACCCAACCCTGATCCGGCCGGCGTAAAGCCGGCCCTACAGGACGGCTACGCCTTCGTCGCCCGCTTGTGCCCCAGCGCCGCCACGGTCGAACCCAGCACCACCAGCAGCGCGCCGCCGTAGGCCAGCAGATTCAGCTCCTCGGGCAGCACGTAAGCGGGCCACCAGCTGGCGGCCAGCGCCACGCCGACGAGGGTAACCAGCGGCGTCAGCGCCAGCGCCGCGCTGACCCGCGAGGCCTCCCAATGCGCCAGCGCCTCGGCGAAGGCGCCATAAGCCACCAGCGTGTTCAGGCAGCAGGCCACCAGCAGCCAGAACTGCAGCGCATCCAGCTCCAGCACTTGCGCCGGTGACGCCCAGGGGGTGAGCAGCAGGGTGCAGCCCAGGTAGATCACCATCATTACCTGGAAGGACGTCCATCGATTCAATAGCTGCTTCTGCGCCAGCCCGTAGGCCACCCACAGCACCGCCGCCAGCACCACCGTCAGCACGCCCAGGGTGTATTCACTCAGCGAGGTCAGCAGCTCGCCGAGTCGCTGGTTGAAAAACAGTCCGAACCCGAGCAGCAGTACCAGCAGGCCCAGGAACTGGGCGACGCTGAAGGCCTCGCGGAACACGAACAGGCTACAGATCAGCAGCAGGAACGGGGCGATCTGGATCACCAGCTGGGTGGTCCCCGGACTGAGCACGTTCAGCCCCATCAGGTAGAGCACGTAGTTGCTGACCAGCCCGGCGATGGCCAGCAGCACCAGCGCCCCGCCCCGTCGCCCCAGCGGACGGAAGGCCGGCAACTCGCCGCGCACGCCCAGCCAGAGCAACAGGATCAATCCGGAGCTGATCAGCCGGTACCAGGTGACGGTGACCGGATCCATGACGTCGAGCACCAGCTTGAGCTTGATCGGCAGGATGCCCCAGAGAACGACCGTGACCATGGCCAGGGACAGGCCGCGGAGCCAGCGGCCCGAAGAAACGTGCATGCATACCTCTGTAGACGGGATTCAAACGAATGAAATGACCCGCGAGTCATCTCCGGAAGGGCTTTTCTGTTCAAAGGCTTAGACCTTTTGACGTGAAGCATGTCACAGATGTCAAAATGCCTTAACTTAGCCTTAATCCAAACCTCGAGGCGTCGACACGTGCGTACCTGGCTTACCCGATTTTCCCTCAAGGCCCGACTGGTTGCCCTGATTTCCCTGCTCTGCCTGCTGATGGTACTGCTGGTCGGTTTCTCTCTGTCCGGCATGCGCGACAGCAACAATGAGCTCACCCATCTGTATTACGAAGGTCTGCTGCCCAGCGATCAGCTGCATCGCATGACCAACGAGATGCACCATGCGCGCACCCAACTGCTGCTGGCCTTGCAACATGCGCCGGGTAGCGATTACGAAGCGGCCCACAACCACGATGTCAGCATGCACTTCGACGCTGTCGAACGGAGCGTGCGCAACGTCCAGGCGCTGGTGCAAACCCTGGTGGCCAGCACGATGGATGAGCAGGAGCGCGCCCTCGCACATGAGATGCAGCGCACACAAAATCTTTATCTGGACCAGGGCGTGCGACCGGTGCTGGCGCTGATGCGTTCCGGCGATTACACGAAGGCCAACGGCATGCTGCTGGACAAGCTGCAGCCGACCTTCTCCCTGGCCTACGACAAGGCACAGGCCTTCTCCGACAACCTGCACGTTCACGCGGTGGGTGCCTATACCACTGCCGACAACAACTTCGACCGGCTGCTGTTCTGGCTGAGCGTGGTGCTGGTGGTGACGCTGGTGCTGGTGATCGCCCTGGCCTGGGCCACCCTGTGGGGCATCAGCCAGGCGGTGGACGCGCTGTTGAGCGGCGGCAAGCGCCTGGCCGATGGCGACCTGGTGCACCGTGTGGCCTATCGCGGCCGCGACGAGCTGGGCAAGATCGCCACCTCCTTCAACACCATGGCCGACCATGTACAGGAGACCATCAAGGAACTGTCCAAGGCCGTCGAGCAACTGGCCGCCGCCGCCGAGCAGACCGCCGCGGTCAGCCGCCAGACCAGTGAAGGCATCCACCGCCAGCACCTGGAAACCGACCAGGTGGCCACCGCCATGCACGAGATGTCCGCCACTGTGCAGGACGTCGCCAGCAACGCCGCCAGCGCCGCCCATGCCGCCGAGAAGGCCGACAGCGAGGCCGAACACGGCCAGAAGGTGGTGACGCAAAGCATCCAGGTGATCGACAGCCTGGCTCGCGAGGTGGAGCACGCGGCCAAGGTGATCGGCGAACTGGAAGATGCCAGCGCCACCATCAGCTCGGTGGTCGACGTGATTCGCGGCATCGCCGACCAGACCAACCTGCTGGCCCTCAACGCGGCCATCGAGGCGGCGCGCGCCGGCGAGCAGGGTCGCGGCTTCGCCGTGGTCGCCGATGAAGTGCGTTCGCTGGCGTCGCGCACTCAGCACTCCACCGAAGAAATCCAGTCGATGATCGAGAAGGTGCAGAGCGGTGCCCGCCGCGCGGTCGAGGTCATGGAAAAGAGCTGCGAGAAGGCCGAGGCCGGTCGTGGCCAGGTGGCCGACGCCGGCCGCGTGCTGGAACAGATCACCGCGGCGGTGGCGACCATCAACGACATGAACGCCATGATCGCCTCGGCGGCCGAAGAGCAGAGTTCGGTGGCCGAAGAGATCAACCGCAACATCACCAACGTCAGCGAAATCGCCGAGGACACCAGCGACGCCTCGCGCCAGAACGTTGAAACCAGCCACGAGCTGAGTGCCCTGGCCAACCGGCTGCACACCCTGGTGCAGCGCTTCAAGCTGTAACGTAGGGGGCGGTCATGCCCACGGCATGGCCGCCAGGGTGGCCAACGCGAAGCGTTGACCACCTACTCCAGGTAGGTGCCCGGCGCTTCGGGCAGCGACTGCAACAGGTCGCGCAGGCTGGCGCACCATTGCTGGCGCACGCTCTCGAAGTAGGCGTCGCCCTCTTCCACCCCATAGCCCGTCGGCATCCGCAGGCTGTCGCGCCGGTACACCAGCACATCCAGCGGCAGACCCACCGACAGGTTGCTGCGAATGGTCGAATCGAAGGAAATCAGCGCGCAGCGCAGCGCCTCGTCCAGTCGCGTTCCGTAGCGCAGCGCACGGTCGAGAATCGGTTTGCCATATTTGCTTTCACCGATCTGGAAGTACGGAGTGTCCTCCGTGGCGGCAATGAAGTTGCCCTGCGGGTAAAGGTTGAACAGCCCCGGCGGCTCGCCCCCCACCTGCCCACCCACCAGAAATGAACAGCCCACATCGACGCCGGCACTCATACCCGGCGCGGCGTCATGGGCCACCACTTCGCGCAGCGTCTGCCCCACCAGCCGCGCAGCATCGAACAGCGTCGGCACGGTGTGCAGGTTCATCTCCTCGGTTTGAAGACGCTGGCGCAGCAGATTGACCACCGATTGCGAGGTGGCCAGATTGCCGGCGCTCTGCAGCACAAGCAGCCGCTCCCCCGGCACGCCGAACACATGCAGCTTGCGAAAGGTGGCGATGTGATCGACGCCGGCATTGGTGCGCGAGTCCGACACGAACACCAGACCTTCAGCCAGATTGAGGGCAACGCAGTAGGTCATGGGCAGTTTCCTGTAAGCAAAAATCCGGCAGAAGCCGGAAGAGGTAGTTCTAAATGGTATCCGGGCGGTGCGATCCGCCCGGTCCAGTTGTTGTTATTGCTGTACAGAGCGCATCTGCGCCTCCGCCAGCGGTTCCACCTGCACCAGTGCGTGCATCTGCTCGCCGCCACCGCCTCTGCGCATGCCACGCACCGGACAGGCATCCAGATAGTCCAGACCCACCGCCAGTTTCAGGTGACGTTCCGGACGGGACAGCCCGTTGGTGACATCGAAGCTGTACCAGGCGCCCTCCAGCCAGGCCTCGGCCCAGGCATGGCTGGCCAGGTGTTCGCTGTCTTCGGTCAGCAGATAACCGGATACATAGCGCGCCGGCACACCCAGACTGCGGGCGCAGGCCAGGAACGCATGAGCATGGTCCTGACAGACACCGACCCGACCGGCGAAAGCCTGCGCCGCCGTGCTGTCCACGGTCGTGGCGCCGGGGCTGTAGGGCATGTGCTCAGCCAGCGCGTGCATCAGTTGAATGAGTGCCGTCCGGTCGGGCAACGTGCCGGCGTGCTGCTGGGCGAAGGACGTCAACGTGGCATCGGCCTGGGTCAGCGCGGTGCCACGCAAATACGGCAGCGGCGACTGCTCATCCGCCTCGGCTTCCTGCTCGGTGTCGATTTCCACCTGGCCCAGGGCATGGATGACGATGGCGTCATGCGGCTCGTCCAAAGTCAGCACATGCAGGATGTTGCCGTAAGGGTCCTGCTGGGCCGAGACCGGCCGGGGCAGATCCAGTGCCCAGCTGAGAATCCTCTGGCGCGGGCTGTTCTGGGGCGTCAGGCGCAAGTACTGGATGCTGGCGCGCACCTGGTCTTCGTAGCGGTAGGTGGTGTCGTGGCGAATGGACAGTCTCATGTCATGCAGCCTCCAGGTAAGCGCCGTGAATGGCCGTGGCCAGCCGGTGCAGTTGCTCGATGTAATCGGTGATCGAATCGTGCAGGCCACGCTCGATAACTTCGTCGATGGCGGTGTAGCGCAGCCGCGCGCTCAGTTCGGCCGCCTGGCGCTGGGCGGGCCGGCCGTTTTCGCCCGGCAGGGAGGCCAGGATCTGCTGGATGGCGTCCAGACAGGCGCGCAGCGAGCGCGGCACCTCGGGGCGCAGCAACAGCAGTTCGGCGACCTTGCCGATCCGCGGCGAACCCCGGTAGATGGCCGCGAAGGCTTCGTAGGACGACAGCGCGCGCAGCACCGCGCTCCACTGGTAATAGGCGCGGGCCGAGCGGTCGTCAGGGTTTTCGCCCTCCTCGCCGAACAGTTCGTAACGGGCATCCAGCAGGCGCAGGGTGTTGTCCGCGCATTCGATGAAGGTGCCCAGGCGAATGAAGTGATAGGCATCGCCGCGCATGATGGTGCCCACCGTGGCGCCCCTGAACAGGTGTGAACGCTCCTTCACCCACTCGCAGAAACGGCTGGTGCCGTAACGCCCCAGCCCCTGCTCGGCGATGCCGCGCATTTCCAGCCATGAAGCGTTGATGTTCTCCCACATGTCGGCGGTGATCCGCCCGCGCACCGCGTGGGCGTTGGCGCGGGCGGCGCCCAGGCAGTTGAACAGGCTGGCCGGGTTATCCGCTTCGAGGGCGAAAAAATGCAGCATGCGTTCGGGGTGCAGTTCGCCGTAGCGCTGGCGATAAGCTTCCAGGGTGCCGGTGATCATCAGCGGCATGGCCAGTTCATCCAGCCCGGCGCCCCGATCGTCCTGCGGCATCAGCGACAGCGAAAAACTCACATCCAGCATGCGCGCCAGGTTCTCGGCGCGCTCCAGGTAACGGGCCATCCAGTACAGGTCGGCGGCAGTGCGGCTCAGCATGGGCGGTCCTCCACGATCCAGGTGTCCTTGGTGCCGCCGCCCTGCGACGAGTTGACCACCAGCGAGCCTTCGCGCAGCGCCACGCGGGTCAGGCCGCCGGGTACCAGACGGGTTTCCTTGCCGCTCAGCACGAACGGGCGCAGGTCGATATGTCGGGGCGCGACGCCGCTTTCCACGAAGGTCGGACAGGTGGACAGGCACAGCGTCGGCTGGGCGATGTAGGCCGACGGATTGGCCTTGAGGCGCGCGCGGAAGGCGGCGATTTCCGCCGCCGTGGCAGCCGGGCCGACCAGCATGCCGTAGCCGCCCGAGCCCTGGGTTTCCTTGACCACCAGCTCCGGCAGATGCGCCAGCACGTGGGCCAGTTCATCGGGCTTGCGGCATTGCCAGGTCGGCACGTTGGCGAGAATGGGTTCCTCGTCCAGGTAGAAACGGATCATGTCCGGCACGAAGGGATACACCGACTTGTCGTCGGCCACCCCGGTGCCGATGGCGTTGGCCAGAACCAGATTGCCGCGCCGGTAGGCCGCGAGCAGCCCCGGCACGCCCAGCGCGGATTGCGGGTTGAAGGCCAGCGGGTCGAGGAACTCATCATCCAGGCGTCGGTAGATCACATCCACCGGCTTGGCGCCCGAGGTGGTGCGCATGTACAACTTGTCTTCCCGCACGAACAGGTCGGCGCCTTCCACCAGTTCCACGCCCATTTCGCGGGCCAGAAAGGCGTGCTCGAAATAGGCGCTGTTGTAACGGCCCGGCGTCATCACCACCACGCTCGGGTTGTCCAGCGGACTGGAACTGCGCAGGGTGTCCAGCAGCAGGCTCGGGTAATGATCGACCGGTGCCACGCGCTGGGCGGCGAACAGCTCGGGGAACAGGCGCATCATCATCTTGCGGTCTTCCAGCATGTAGCTGACGCCGCTGGGCGTGCGCAGGTTGTCCTCCAGCACGTACCAGGTGCCATCGCCGTCGCGCACCAGGTCCACCCCGGCAATGTGCGCGTACAGATCGCGATGCAGGTCCAGCCCGCGCATCGCCATCTGGTAACCCTCGTTGGCCAGCACCTGTTCGGCGGGGATGATGCCGGCCTTGAGGATGCGCTGCTCGTGGTACAGGTCGGCCAGGAACAGGTTGAGTGCCTGCACCCGCTGGATGCAGCCGCGCTCCACCGTGCGCCACTCGCTGGCCGGAATCGCCCGGGGAATGATGTCGAAGGGAATCAACCGCTCGGTGCCCTGCTCGTCGCCATACAGCGTGAAGGTGATGCCCGCGCGGTGAAACAGCAGATCGGCCTCGCGCCGACGCCCATTGAGGCCACGCCGGGCGGGCCGGTAGGCTCTCGACGTCCACCGACCTCAAGGACGAGCCACATGCTTATCCATCGCCCCGTAACCGAAGCCGACCTGGCTACCCTCTGCACCCTGCCCCGCACGGCGGAGGAACTGTTCTACTGCTTCCCCAAGGCCCGCTTTCCGCTGACCGAAGATCAGTTGCGTGCCGCCATCGAGCAGCGCGCCGACTCGACCGTGGTTGAGCGCTATGGCCGGGTTGTGGGCTTCGCCAATTTCTACCAGTGGGCCGAAGGCGGCACCTGCGCCATCGGCAACGTGATGGTGGCCGCCGACGCACGCCGGCGCGGTGTCGCTTCCTATCTGATACGCGCCCTGTGCGCCCTGGCCTTCGGCAAATACCGGGCCGACAAGGTGAAGGTGTCCTGCTTCGACACCAATACCGCCGGTCTGCTGCTGTACTCGCGCCTGGGCTTTGTGCCCTATGCCATTGAGGAGCGGCAGGATGGGAATGGGGAACGGGTGGCACTGATTCATCTGCGCCTGATCCGAAACCAGGCGCTCGCGAGCCAGCGCGGGCGCCTTGCCCTGGAATGCGAGCGCATGGCCGGCATGCGCCTCTGGCGGCGATTGCTATGGGCCTTCAGGCGCTTTCCCGCCCCGCCAACGCCACCGGAAGTACGGGAAGCGAGGCGCGCGCGCCGTCATCGCCAAGCGCTTAAGAAAATGGCGAGCCGAGCCGCTGGAAACGATCAGGGCTAGGTCCGAGCAAGGGCTCTCGCGATTACGTTCCTTAAGTTCTACCCCGCCGGCAGCCAATCACAGCCTGCGTGACAGAGATACCGGGCATGCGGCATCACACCGCACCTCTGACGACTCGACACTCCGTGCAGCTCTGCGGCAGCGTTTGAAACCGACCTTGACTTGATGTTCAGGATGTACCCATGAAAACCATCGGCCTTATCGGCGGCATGAGCTGGGAATCGACCATTCCCTACTACCGGCAGATCAACGAAACCCTCAAGGCGCGCCTCGGCGGGCTGCATTCGGCGAAGCTGGTGCTGTACAGCGTGGACTTCCACGACATCGAGCGCCTGCAGCAGACCGGCGACTGGGCGGCGGCCGGCGCCCTGCTGGCCGACGCGGGTCGGGCGCTGGAACGGGCCGGCGCGGACTTCCTGGTGCTGTGCACCAACACCATGCACAAGGTCGCCGGCGATATCGAAGCCGCGGTCAGCATTCCGCTGCTGCATATCGCCGACCCGACCGCCGACGCCATCAAACGCGCCGGGCTGACCTCGGTCGGCCTGCTGGGCACCCGCTTCACCATGGAGCAGGACTTCTATCGCCAGCGCCTGCAGGAGCACGGACTCCACGTGGTGACACCCGACGAGGCCGATCGCGACGTCATCCACCGCGTCATCTACGAGGAGCTCTGCCTGGGGCACATTCGCGGCAGCTCCCGAGAAGAATACCGACGCATCATGGCTGCGCTGGTCGACCAGGGCGCCGAGGCAATCATTCTCGGCTGCACGGAAATTTCCCTGTTGGTGGACAGCAGTGACGCCAGCGTGCCGCTGTTCGACACCACCGCGCTGCATGCGCGCCGCGCGGCGGACGCGGCGCTGGACTGACGCACCCGGGGCGGTATCATCGCCGCCCCTTTCGCCGTCGATTGATCGCGCATGACCGACAACCCGCTGACCGAGCTGTACCGGGACGATTGGCTGCTGGCCGTGCACAAGCCCGCCGGGCTGCTGGTTCACCGCAGCCCCATCGACAAGCACGAAACCGAATTCGCCCTGCAGTACGCCCGCGAACTGAACGGCGGCGAGCACGTCTACCCGATCCATCGCCTCGACCGCCCGACCTCGGGCCTGCTGATCTTCGCCCGCGATCCGCACACGGCCAGCCTGCTTGGCC
>DATJDB010000230.1:0-8515 GCA_035497635.1 Pseudomonas sp.
GCGAATCATGCCCTGGATGCCGCGAATCTGGCCTTCGACGCGGGCCAGACGCTTGAGCATGGTGTCCTGATGCAACTGGATGGAATCGGGCATGGGTACTCCCTGGGGGTATCGGGGCCGCAGTGTACTGTCGGGGCCGGGCCGGCGGCAACGCCGCCCGGATCAGGCCGCTGGCCCGCGCACCAGTTGGCGGAGCGGGAAACGGTTGGGGTGGCAGGCCTCGGCGACGGCCAGCGGCACTGGCAGGGGTTCGTTATCCAGCCAGGCGGCGAGCAGCTCGCCGCACAGCGGCGCGGTCACCACGCCCCGTGAGCCGTGGGCCAGGTTCACGTACAGGCCGTCCAGCCAGGGACAGGGCACATCGGGTACCTGACGGGCATCCCGGGCGAGCACCGCGTAACGCTCGGCGAACGCCAATGGATCGGCCAGCGGGCCGACCAGCGGCAGATAGTCCGGGCTGGTGCAGCGGTAGGCGGCGCGACCGTGCAGGCTGGACGGATCGAGCCGATCGACAGCCAGGCGCTCGGCCAGATCGGCGGAAATCTCCCGCAGGCGATTCAGGTTGCCGATGTGTTCCTCGACGGTGACGCCCTGCTGGCGGTTGTGCAGGTCGAAACTCGCGCCCACGGTGTGCTCGTCGCCGCGCGGCGGCGCGACGTAGCCCTCGGCGCACAGCACGGTGCGCAGGGCGCGGCTCTCCGGCGTGGCCGGCACGCGGGTGATCTGGCCGCGAATGCGCTTGAGCGGCAGGCTCGGCTCGAAGGTGCTGGCGTCGGTGGCGTTGGCCAGCACCAATATGGGGGCGGCGGCCAGCACAGCGTTCGCACCGACAGCCTGCCATTCGTTGGCCTCGCGGCGAATCGACAGCGCTTCGCGGTGCGTCAGCAACTGGATGTTCGGATGTTGAACCAGCAGCCGACAGAGCGCCGGCGGATGTGCCCAGCCGGCCTCCGGGTAGAACAGTCCGCCGCTGGGCAGGGCAATACCGGCGCGCTGTTCGGCCTCGGCCTGGGTCAGCGGTTGCAGCAGGCTGGGCGGGAAGGCCGCCGCCAGTTGCGCCTGGCGTTCGGCTTCCTTGGCGTCGAAGGCCAGTTGCAACACACCGCAGGCGTCCCAGTCGACGCCAGGCTGCAGACGCTCCAGCAGGCGGCGGGTATGGCCGAAGCCGGCAAGCAGCAGGCGCGACAGCGCTGTGCCGTGCGCCGAGAGCTTGAGGTAGAGCACGCCCTGCGGGTTGCCCGACCCTTCCTCGGCAACCTCGCCGTGACGCTCCAGCAGCGTCACCTGCCAACCGCGCGCGGCCAGGCTGGCGGCGCTGGCGCAGCCGGCGAGCCCGGCGCCGATGATCAGCGCGCGGCGTTCGACGGGGTGCGGCGGCCGGGCGAACCAGGGTTTGCCGGTCAGCGCCGGCTGGCCTTCGTAATGTCCGGCGAGCATCTCGCGCTTGTGGCCAAAGCCCTTGACCTTCTCCATGCGGAAACCGGCCTCGATCAGGCCGCGACGCACCGTGCCGGCGCAGGTGAAGGTGGCCAGGCTGGCGTCGGGAGCGGACAGTCGCGCCAATTGGGTGAACAGCTCGGGCGTCCACATCTGTGGATTCTTGGCCGGGGCGAAGCCATCAAGGAACCAGGCGTTCACCTGGGCGTCCAGTCGCGGCAGGCATTCCAGCGCATCGCCGATCAGCAGGGTGAGGATCACCCGGCCGCCGTCGAACAGCAGCCGCTGGAAGCCCGGCTGGATGCCGGTGTACTGCTCGATCAGCGGCGTGCTGAACGGCGTGAGTTCCGGCCACAGCGCCAGGGCGCGGCGTAGGTCTTCCAGGCTGAGCGGATACTTCTCCACGCTGATGAAGTGCAGGCGTGCAGCGGCCGGCGCATGCTCGGCGAAGGCCTGCCAGGCGCACAGGAAATTGAGGCCGGTGCCGAAGCCCGTCTCGCCGATGACCAAGCGGCCGTCATCGTTCAGGGCGGCGCAGCGCTCGACAATCCGGTTGTGGTGCAGGAACACGTGGCGGGTTTCTTCCAGGCCGCTGGCGCGGGAGAAATACACGTCGCCGAACTGGCGGGAAAGGGGCTGGCCGTGCTCGTCCCAGTCGAGCTGGGCCCGGGAACTCTCGGACATGGATCTGGCTCCGCAAAAGGTGCGGCATTGTAGCTCGCGTGATGGCATTACGACTTTGTCGACTCGCGCACATTTGGGTAGTCTGGCCGCCTTGCAGTCAGGAAGTGCTCCCCCATGTTCGAATCCGCCGAAATCGGCCACGCCATCGACAAGAAAACCTACGAAGCCGATTTGCCCGCGTTGCGCCAGGCCCTGCTGGAAGTCCAGTACCAGCTGCGCGAGCAGGCGAATTTCCCGGTGATCATCCTGATCAATGGCATCGAAGGTGCCGGCAAGGGGGATACGGTCAAGCGGCTCACCGAATGGATGGATCCCCGGCTCATTCAGGTATCCACCTTCGACCTGCAGACCGACGAAGAGCTGGCCCGGCCACCGGCCTGGCGCTACTGGCGCCAGCTACCGGCCAAGGGGCGCACCGGCATCTTCTTCGGCAACTGGTACAGCCAGATGCTGCAGGCGCGGGTCAAGGACAAGATCGATGACCCGCAGCTTGATCAGTCGATCGAAGGCGCGCAGCGCCTGGAGCGCATGCTCTGCGACGAGGGTGCGCTGATCTTCAAGTTCTGGTTTCACCTGTCCCGCGAGCAGATGGAGGCGCGCCTGCAAAGCCTGGCCGACGATCCGCTGCACAGCTGGAAACTCAGCCCGCTGGACTGGCAGCAGAGCAAGACCTACGACCAGGTGGTGCGGCATGCCGAGCACATCATTCGCCGCAGCAGCCGGGATTATGCGCCCTGGTATGTGGTGGACAGCAGCGACCGCAACTACCGCAACCTGACCGTGGGCAGGATTCTTCTACAGGGCCTGCGCGCCGCCCTGGAGGCGGCACGCGGACCGCGCCCGGCGCCGCATGCCGTGCCGGTGGCCGCCCACCTGGGCACCCGCCGTCTGCTGGAAAGTCTGGATCTGAGCCAGGCGCTGGAGAAGGACACTTACAAGGAGCAACTGGCGCACGAACAGGCACGCCTGTCGGCGCTGATGCATGACAAGCGCATGCGCCGCCACTCGCTGGTGGCGGTGTTCGAAGGTAACGACGCGGCGGGCAAGGGCGGCGCCATCCGCCGGGTCACCGAGGCGCTGGATCCGCGCGAGTACCGCATCATTCCCATCGCCGCGCCGACCGAGGAGGAGCTGGCTCACCCCTACCTGTGGCGTTTCTGGCGGCACATTCCCGCGCGTGGACAGTTCACCATCTTCGACCGCTCCTGGTACGGCCGCGTGCTGGTGGAGCGCATCGAGGGTTACTGCTCGCAGGCCGACTGGCTGCGTGCCTATGGGGAAATCAACGATTTCGAGGAGAGCCTGGCGGAGCACGGCGTGGTGATGGTGAAGTTCTGGCTGGCCATCGACAAGGACACCCAGCATGCGCGCTTCAAGGAGCGCGAGGCCACGCCGCACAAGCGCTTCAAGATCACCGAAGACGACTGGCGCAACCGCGAGAAGTGGGACCAGTACGTGGACGCGGTGGAAGACATGGTCGACCGCACCAGCACTGGCCTGGCGCCCTGGACCCTGGTGGAAGCCAACGACAAGCGCTTCGCCCGGGTCAAGGTGTTGCGCACCATCAACGATGCGCTGGAGCGTGCGTTCGGGCGGGACCGGTAACTCCACCAAGCAGCCTTGCGGCGGGGGGGCCGGGTTATCCCGGAGGCCTGAAGGTGGCCTCCGACTCCGCCGGCCGGCGTAAAACCGGCCCTACAGGGCTTCGGTGTTGCCCGGCCGATGCGGCCGGGCGCGATCAGAGACTCAGGCGCATCGACAGGTCGACGGCCTTGATGTCCTTGGTCAGCGTGCCCAGGGAAATGAAGTCCACGCCAGTCTCGCCCACGATGCGCAGGGTGCGCTCGTTGATGCCGCCCGAAGCTTCCAGCTTGGCGCGGCCGGCGGTCAGGCGTACCGCCTCGCGCATGTCGTCCAGGCTCAGCTCGTCGAGCATGACGATGTCGGCGCCGGCATCCAGCGCCTGACGCAACTCGTCGAGGCTTTCCACTTCCACTTCCACCGGCTTGCCAGGGGCGATGCCGCGTGCCGTGGTGATTGCGGCTGCGATACCGCCGCAGGCGGCGATATGGTTTTCCTTGATCAGAAAGGCGTCGTACAGACCGATGCGATGGTTGTGGCAGCCGCCGCAGGTCACCGCGTACTTCTGCGCCAGGCGCAGGCCGGGCAGGGTCTTGCGCGTGTCCAGCAGCTTCACGGCGGTGCCTTCGACCAGGTCGGCGTAATACCGGCAGCGCGTGGCCACCGCCGAGAGGGTCTGCAGGAAGTTCAGGGCGCTGCGCTCGCCGCTGAGCAATGTGCGGGCCGGGCCTTCGACGCGAAACAGCACCTGGTTGGCTTCGACCCGCTCGCCATCCTGCACACACCAGTGCACCGCCACGCGCGCATCCAGTTGGCGGAACACCGCATCGACCCAGGCCGTACCGCAGATCACGGCCGCTTCGCGGGTGATCACGCTGGCCTGCGCCAGGCGTGCGGCGGGGATCAGTTGCGCGGTGATGTCGCCGCTGCCGAGGTCTTCGGCCAGCGCCAGACGGACGTTGGCTTCAATGTCGGCGCTCAGCTCGGCAAGGGTGAGGTTGGCCATGGCGGGCTCCTGCGGAGGGGGGAGGGCGGCGATTATACGAGGCTGGAGGCCGGTGTGCCCGGGTTGCGTTCGTCGGCCGGGCGGTTCGTCCTGTGAAGCACGTCATGTCTGCAGGGTGCAGGGCTTGAGCATCCGGCGGGCTGACCAATAATTCGGCCAGTTCGTTTTTTCAGGCGCCGGCTCCGGCGTCTGGCGCCTGCACTCCGAGGAGCCCGGATGAATAATGAAGCCAAAGTGGTTGCCTTCGGCCTGCCGTTATCACGTCGCCGCAGCGGTCAGCCATTGCCCGCGCCGCTGGAAGGCGTTCGCGAGCAGGCTCTGGCGCAGTTGTGCCAAGGCCTGCAAACCCTGTTCGACGAAGTCGATGACGCGCTGTTCGATATGGCCGAGCGTGCCGAGAGCAACCAGGAACAGAGCCTGTACTTCGAGGCCATGCGCGATCTGCGCCTCAAGCGACAAGGCATCGAGCGGACCTTCGCAGACCGTTTCGCGGGTGGCTTCGACGGCCTTCTGCGCGACGAAGCGCAGCCGCGCCAGCCGGGACATGCCGAGCACGAGGCACGAGTAGCCGACGACGCGATGGTCGGCAAAAGCCTGGGTCATTTGGGTGAGCGGCTCGCCCAGCTCGGCGCGGGCTTCGCCGCGGTGAGCGGACGCCCGCTCGCCGGTTCGGATAATCCCCTCGGACCCCGCGCGCTCTGCGACTGCTTCGCTGAGGCGTGCAGCGAGGCGGAGATGCCGATTCGCATCAAGCTGATTGTGCTCAAGCTGTTCGAGCGGCACTGTCTGGGGCGGCTGGGTGCGTTGTGCGACGAAGTCAGTCGGGAGCTTGGCGGGCTGGTCGCGGTGCGGCCGCAGCCCGGCGAAGAGTCGGAGTCGCCGGTCATGGCTGCTGCTGAGGATGCAGCCGGAGACGCGCAGGTCGATCAGTTGCGGGTCGGTAGCTGGCTGGAAATCCGTGTGGATGTGGACGAAGTACAGAAGCTCCGCTGCAAGCTGGCCGCCTTCGTCAAACCGACTGGCCGCTACATCTTCGTCAATCGCAGTGGCGCCAAGGTGCTGGAGCGAACCCGGGCCGAGCTGGCGGCCGACTTCGCGGCGGGTGCGGTGCGCCTGCTGGACGATGCGCTGATCTTCGACCGGGCGCTGGAGTCGGTGATCAACTTGCGGCGCGTGAGCACGGAGCCGAGTTGAGTCCCTCCGGCATTCGGCTGCTCGGCAAACAGCGGAAATAAAAAAGGGACGGGGGATTACCCCGCCCCTTTCGTCCCGATCCCTTTACTCCCCGCCGTCTTCCTGACGACGATGCATCCTGCATCGGATCCTTTCGGGCCACCGTCCTGGCAACCCGGTCGATCCCTCGACACGCTGCGAATTCTAGTGCCCCGGCCGGACACGGCAATCGGCCGAAACGCCAGGTGATGGTCTGTCGACCAGCCAGCATCATTTAGTAATTTCATAAAAAACAAAGCGTTATGCGCGGATATCGGGTGCGGCGGGGAGTATTTCTGGCGGGCCGCTTACAGGGGTTGTAAGCGATGTCCTACAAGTGTCGGCGCGAGGAGTCGCCTGTTCCTCCCGTTCGCGGCCAGAGGCCTGCGAGGGGAACGAGCGGAAGGAACAGGCGGGGGCATTCTCGGCCCGCGTTGCGTTGGTTTGAATGACTGTCGTCAATTCCGTGCGGCCGTCGGCGAATCCTGTCCGGGGGAACCATGCCGGTCTCGTGCTGCTCCTATCGCGGTAGCCAGTTTTTGCGGCGGACTGCTAAGCTCGCCGCTTGTTCGAAACCCCCCGCAAGGCGGAAGAAGGAAACAGCATGAGACAACATCGGTTGGCGGCGTCCATGGCGCTGGTGGGTCTGGTTCTCTCTGGTTGCGATGCGCAAACCAGTGCAGAACTTACTACCCCGGCGCAGAAAGCCTCCTATGGCATCGGCCTGAACATGGGTCAGAGCCTGGCGCGTGATGGTATGGACGACTTGGATCCCCAGGCGGTTGCTCTGGGCATCGAGGATGCGCTGGCCGATCGCGAGCCGCGGATAAAGGATGAAGAGCTGATCGAGGCCTTCACCGCCCTGCAAACCCGTGTAGATGAGCGTCTGGCGGCTCAGCAGGCGGAAAGCATTGCCGCCGGCAAGAAATTCCTCGACGAAAACGGCAAGCGCGATGGGGTGGTCACCACCGCCAGCGGGCTGCAGTACGAAGTACTGAAGAAGGCCAGCGGCGCCAAGCCGAAGGCCGACGACGTGGTGACCGTGCACTATGTGGGCACCCTCACCGATGGCAGCGTGTTCGACAGCTCGGTCGAGCGCGGCGCGCCGGTCGATCTGCCAGTGGGCAGCGTGATTCAGGGTTGGGTCGAAGGCCTGCAGCTCATGAGCGTCGGTGAGAAGTACAAGCTGTACCTCCCTAGCGAACTGGCTTACGGCGACCAGAGCCCGAGTCCGTTGATTCCGCCGAGCTCGGTGCTGGTGTTCGAGCTGGAATTGCTGGGTATCAAGGACAAGAACGCCAAGTAATTGCGCGTCAGGCCAGGCGCCCCGTCTTGACGGGGCGCTGTCGTTTCTGCCGCTGGAAACCGGCGGCGGCAGCGGCAGGTCATAGCTAGAAGTCGGGTGATGGACTGCGCATGAAAGACCGGCAGCCCGCTCGACTCCTGTGTACCCTTTCAGGGACAGTTTTTGTTGCGCAGCGGAGCGGGGCGCCGGTAATCCACGTCCCGCCTGGAGACCAGCATGAATATGCCGTTGCATCTGGCCCGTTTTCTGCCCATCGCGGCGCGTATCCTGCGTCGCAAACGCTTGCCGGCGTTGTTGCTGGCGGTATCCGGCAAGGCGGCCAGGCGAGGTGGTAAACGTGGGTTGGGCGAGAATCTGGCGCTGCTACAGGCGCTGTGTCTGGCCTGGTGGCGTGGCGAGTATCGGGCGATCAGCGGTAAGGCGCTGGTCAGCGTGGTGGCGGGACTGGTGTATTTCCTCTCGCCGCTGGACCTGATCCCCGATTTCCTGCCGGGCCTGGGGCTGCTCGACGATGTGGCCGTGCTGGCCTGGATCATGCGCACCTGGAGCGGCGAGCTGGATGCCTTCGTCGCCTGGCGGGAGGCGCAGTCCGCGACGCGGCGTCAGCAATTGGAGCGCCTGCCGGACGCGGCGGAAATTCGCTCCCGCTCTCGCCCTGATGTGCGCTCGGCGAACGAATGAAGACGGTTGTGCTTGTTAAGATGTGGTCGCCGAGGGATCGGTGGTCGTGCTTCCAGGAGACGTATCCATGAATGTGCAAGTGATAACACGTGAGGGTCAGCCGGAGTATGCCGTGCTGCCTTGGGACGAATACCAGACGCTGCTGCGTGCCGCCGGTCTTGGCGCCGAGCCTCAGACGGAGGTGGCCAGCAGCCCGCAGGCGGGCGGATTCAGCCTGCAACGGCTCGCCGAGTTGCGCGAGGCGCGGGGCATGAGCCAGGCGGATCTGGCGCGCGGTGTGGGTATCAGCCCGTCCTATCTGGCGATGATCGAGCAGGGTGAGCGCGAGCCCGACGATGCCATCCGCCGCTCCCTGGCCCGGCTGCTGGGTGTCGCCGCCGAGGGGGTCTGAGATGCGCATCAGTCGACAGCATTGGGAAGCCCTGCTCGCGGAACTGAACGACGCCAGCCGCCAGCGTCACCTGCTCACTTACCGGGCGCTGATCGAGCGCCTGCAGTTGCCGGCCCCGGCCATGCAGACCCTGGTGGCCGCGCTGGAGTACCTGGCTACGCTGGATGCCCGATCGGAGCGTCCGCTGCGCAGCTCGCTGGTCATCAGCCAGGGTGCG
>DATJDB010000231.1:0-10677 GCA_035497635.1 Pseudomonas sp.
ACCAGCCGGTGGACGACTATCTGGCTGCGCTGAACCAGCCGCTGGCCGGCCTGCGCATCGGCCTGCCGAAGGAATACTTCGGTGACGGCCTCGACAGCCGCATCGCCGAACGCGTACTCGCCGTCGTCGAAGAGCTGAAGAAGCTCGGCGCCAGCGTGAAGGACATCAGCCTGCCAAACATGCAGCACGCCATTCCGGCGTACTACGTGATCGCCCCGGCCGAGGCCAGCTCCAACCTGTCGCGCTTCGACGGCGTGCGTTTCGGTTACCGCTGCGAAAACCCGGTCAATCTCGAAGACCTGTACAAGCGCAGCCGTGGCGAAGGCTTCGGCGCCGAAGTGAAGCGTCGCATCATGGTCGGCACCTACGCGCTGTCGGCTGGCTATTACGACGCCTATTACCTCAAGGCGCAGAAGATTCGCCGACTGATCAAGAACGACTTCGTCGCCGCC
Source organism: Pseudomonas sp. (assembly GCA_035497635.1). GTDB lineage: Bacteria > Pseudomonadota > Gammaproteobacteria > Pseudomonadales > Pseudomonadaceae > Serpens. The sequence goes on from DATJDB010000231.1 coordinate 453, forward strand.
TTCAACGAGGTGGACCTGATCCTCGGCCCGACCACGCCGAACCCGGCCTGGAAGCTCGGCGAGAAGACCAACGACCCGGTCGCCGCCTACCTGGAAGACATCTACACCATCACCGCCAACCTGGCCGGCATCCCGGGCCTGTCCATGCCGGCCGGTTTCGTCGACGGTCTGCCGGTGGGCGTACAGCTGCTGGCACCCTATTTTCAGGAAGGCCGGCTGCTCAATGTGGCGCACCAGTACCAGCAGGTCAGCGACTGGCACACTCGCGCGCCGGAAGGGTTTTGAGGAATACGCAGATGCAATGGGAAACCGTGATCGGGCTGGAAGTCCACGCCCAGCTCTCCACCCGCTCGAAGATCTTCTCGGCCAGCGCCACCACCTTCGGTGCCGAGCCCAACACCCAGGCCAGCCTGATCGACCTGGGCATGCCCGGCACGCTGCCGGTGCTCAATGAGCAGGCCGTGCGCATGGCGGTCAAGTTCGGCCTGGCGATCGACGCCGAGCTGGGCCGCACCAATGTCTTCGCGCGCAAGAACTACTTCTACCCGGACCTGCCCAAGGGCTACCAGACCAGCCAGATGGATCATCCGGTGGTCGGCAAGGGTCATCTGGACATCACCCTGGATGACGGCACCGTCAAGCGCATCGGCATCACTCGTGCCCACCTGGAAGAGGACGCAGGCAAGAGCCTGCACGAAGACTTCCACGGCATGAGCGGCATCGACCTGAACCGCGCCGGCACGCCGCTCTTGGAAATCGTCTCCGAACCGGATATCCGCAGCGCCAAGGAAGCCGTGGCCTATGTCAAGGCCATCCATGCACTGGTGCGTTACCTGGGCATCTGCGACGGCAACATGGCCGAAGGCTCGCTGCGCTGCGACTGCAACGTCTCGGTGCGCCCCAAGGGCCAGGCCGAGTTCGGCACCCGCGCCGAGATCAAGAACGTCAACTCGTTCCGCTTCATCGAAAAAGCCATCAATCACGAAGTGCAGCGCCAGATCGAGCTGATCGAGGACGGCGGCAAGGTGGTGCAGGAAACCCGCCTGTACGACCCGAACAAGGACGAAACCCGTTCGATGCGCAGCAAGGAAGAAGCCAACGACTACCGTTACTTCCCCTGCCCCGACCTGCTGCCGGTGGTGCTGGAAGACAGCTTCATCGAACAGCTGCGCGGCGAACTGCCGGAGCTGCCGCCTGAAAAGCGCGCGCGCTTCGAGAGCCAGTTCGGCCTGTCGACCTATGACGCCAGCGTATTGAGCGCCAGCCGTGAGATGGCCGACTACTTCGAGGCCGTACAGCAGGTCTGCGGCGATGCCAAGCTGGCGGCCAACTGGGTGATGGGCGAGCTCTCCAGCCTGCTCAACAAGGAAGGCCTGGACATCGAGCAATCGCCGGTCTCCGCCGCGCAACTGGGCGGACTGATCCAGCGCCTGCAGGACAACACCATCAGCGGCAAGCTGGCCAAGATGGTCTTCGAAGCCCTGGCCGCCGCCGAAGGCGACTCGGCCGATGCCGTCATCGAAAGCAAGGGCCTCAAACAGGTCACCGACAGCGGCGCCATCGAAGCCATGCTCGATGACGTGCTGGCGGCCAACGCCGAACAGGTCCAGCAATACCGCGCCAGCGATGAGGCCAAGCGCGGCAAGATGTTCGGCTTCTTCGTCGGCCAGGCCATGAAGGCCTCGAAGGGCAAGGCCAACCCCGGCCAGGTGAACCAATTGCTCAAGAAGAAACTCGAAGGCTGATTACACGCCGGCCATCTGGAGGGCCGGCACCGGGGCATGCCGTATCCGGGTGGATCATCGGCATGTCGTTATCCTGCCCATCCTGGGCGCCTAACCCATCCGGTCCCCGCATGCGTTATCTGTTCATCCTGCTCAGCGCCGTGCTCCTGTTCGCCTGCAGCAACCCCGGCAATCAGCACACCGCATTCCTGCCGGCGCCCATCGAGGCCAGCCCGCACAAGACCCTGGAAGGCAAGGCATCCTGGTATGGCGGTCGTTTCCATGGCCGCAAGACCGCCAGCGGCGAGGCCTTCGACCAGCATGACCTGACCGCCGCCCATCGCAGCTTGCCGTTCGGCACACGCGTGAAGGTCACCAACCTGAAGAACGGCAAGTCGGTGGTGGTGCGCATCAACGACCGCGGCCCCTACGCCAAGGGCCGCCTGATCGATCTGTCCCATGCCGCCGCCAAGCGTCTCGACATGCTGCGCAGCGGCGTGGCCCGGGTACGCGTCGAGCGGCTGGCCAGTCGCAACTGACCTTTTCTTTTTTATCGTGATGGCATTGCCTGCGCGAGCACCGCACGCCGAACGATATCCACATGGGCCGACCGGCCCTTTTCTGGGATACACGCTTCATGAGTCTGATGACTTTCGTCTATCTGATCGCCGGATTGGTCCTATTGGTGATGGGCGCCGAACTGCTGGTGCGCGGCGCTGTGCGCTTGGCGGCGCGCTTCGGCATCTCACCTCTGGTGATCGGCCTGACCGTGGTGGCCTTCGGCACCAGCGCGCCGGAAACCGCCGTCAGCGTGCAGTCGGCAATGGCCGGCAGCGGCGACCTGGCGATCGGCAATGTGGTGGGCAGCAACATCGCCAACGTGCTGCTGATCCTTGGCTTCACCGCATTGATCGCGCCGCTCACCGTATCGCGCCAACTGATCCGCCTGGACGTGCCGATCATGATCGGCGCCAGCCTGGTCGTGTTCGCCCTGGCCTGGGATGGCACGCTGAGCCGTCTGGATGGCGCCCTGCTGTTTGCCGCTGTGGTGATCTACACGCTGTTCCTGATCGTGCAGAGCCGCAAGGATCCGGGCAGCGCCAGCGACGAGTTCGGCACCGAGTTCGGCCTGCAGGAGACACCCAAGCCCTACGCCTGGGCCAGGGATGCACTGTTGCTGCTCGGCGGACTGGTATTGCTGGTAGGTGGTGCCAGCCTGCTGGTGGAAGGCGCGGTGGCGCTGGCGCGGGCGCTGGGCTTTTCGGAGCTGGTCATCGGACTGACCGTCGTCGCGGTCGGCACCTCGCTGCCAGAGCTGGCCACCTCGCTGATCGCCGCGATCAAGGGTCAGCGCGACATTGCCGTGGGCAACATCGTCGGCAGCAACATCTTCAATCTGCTGTGTGTGCTCGGCTTGTCCGCGCTGGTGTCGCCGGCGGCGATCTCGGTCTCCCCCAACGCGCTGGCCTTCGACTTCCCGGTGATGATCGCCGTGGCGATGGCCTGCCTGCCGGTGTTCTTCGCCGGCTATTGCATCAACCGCTGGGAAGGCCTGCTGTTTCTGGCCTACTACCTCGCCTACACCGGCTACCTGGTGCTGTTCAGCGTGGGCCTGCCGCAGGCCGGCATGCTCGGCAACGCACTGCTCGGCTATGCATTGCCGCTGACCGCCGTGACGCTGCTGGTGATTGCCGGCAACGCCTGGCGCCATCAGCGCTGAACGCCATGATCAGCCTGCGCGCTGCAACAGGCGCAGACCGATCAGCGCACAGAACACGCTAGGCAATGCCACGGCCAGCAGCGGCGAGAAGCCGAACACCTGGCTAGCTGGGCCGAGCAGGTCCTGGATGATGCGGAACACAAAGCCCACCAGCACACCGGTGAAGATGCGCTGGCCCAGGGTCACCGAGCGCAGCGGACCGAAGATGAACGAGATGGCCAGGATCACCAGCGAGGCGGTGATCAGCGGCTGCAGCACCTTGGACCAGAACGCCAGCCAGTAGGGGTCGCTATCCAACCCCTGGCCGCCGAGGAAGCGCGCGTACTGCCACAGGCCGCTGATGGACAGGGCATCCGGCTCGGTGATCAGGGTACTGACCAGCTGCGGTGTCAATTCGACCCGCCAGGTCTGGGTGGACTGATGGACCACTTCACTGGTCTGCTCGGTCAGCTGCGTGATGACCACGTCATGCAGCATCCAGTGGTCGCCGGCGAATTCGGCGCGCTCGGCAAAACTGGATTCCTGCAGCACACGGGCGTCATCGAAGGTGAAGCGCGTAATGCCGAGCATCACGCCATCGCTGCGCGCGGCGTTGATGTGCACATACTGGTTGCCTTCCCGGTGCCAGAGGCCTTTTGAACTCAGCGCCTGGCCGCCGTTGCGCGCGATGTCGCGCTTGAAGTCGGCCAGTACTTCGGTTTTCGGCATGACGAATTCGGAAAGCGCCAGGCCCAGCGCCATCAGCAGCAGCATGGGCGCCATCGTTGCGCCAACGATGCGCACCAGCGGCACGCCGGAGGCACGCATCACCGTGAGCTCGCTGCTGCTGGCCAAAGTGCCCAGGCCGATCAGGCAACCGATCAGCGCGCCCATCGGCAGCAATTCATAGAGACGGCGCGGCGAGGTGAGCAGCACGTATTCGAGCACTTCGGGCACGCCATAGGCGGCGCGCATGAAGGCGAGTTCGTCAATCAGGGCGAACAGCAGCGACAGACCCCACAGCACGCCCTGCACCGCGAGGATGGACATGAGCACCTGACGCCCGATGTAGCGATCCAGCTGGTTCATGGGCGAACCTCCCCTCTGGCGCGCAACGCGGCCCATTTCAACGTCAGAGGCTCCCAGAAGAAGATCAGCGCGCCAATGCAAAGGAACAGTAGGTGCACCCACCAGAGGCCGATCTCGGGAGGAATCCCGCCTTTTTCCACCTGGCTACGCATGGCAATCAGCAGGCCGAGGTAACTCATGTACAGGAACAACGCCGGCAGCAGCTTGAGATAGCGGCCCTGGCGCGGGTTGGCCTTGGCCATCGGCACGGCGAACAGCGTCATGATCAGCACGATGAGCGGCAGCGACAGCCGCCACTGCAGCTCCGCCTGCTGAGCTCGACCCTTGTGCCCCCACAAGCTGGAGGTGGGGTCGTCATCCAGACTCCGGTTGGGCGCAAGACTGCCTTCCGGGCTGGGTAGCAGCACGCCGTAGCGGTCGTAACGCAGCACCCGGTAGTCCGCCTGGCCAGGCACGCCGTCATAGCGGTAGCCGTTCTCCAGCACCAGGTAGCGTCGACCATCGTCTTCTAGCAACTGCCGGCCGGATTCGGCCACCAGATTGGTGATCTGCCCGTTCTTGCCACGCTCGGTGATGAACACGCCGCGTAACACGCTGCGATCGCCATTCAGGGATTCGGTGTAGGTGACCCGGCTGCCGGAACCCAGCTCCTGGAAGCGTCCCGCCGACAGGGTTTCGAATTCACTGAGGTTGTCCTGCGAAGCCAGCAGCTCCCAGGAGGAGTAGGCGCTGTTCGGCGCCAGCGACAACGCCAGCCAGCCCACCACCAGCGCCATGAGCGCGGCCGGCCCGAGGGTGTATGCCAGCAGGCGTTGCTGGCTCATGCCGGAGGCCGACAGGGCGGCCATTTCGCTTTCCAGGTACATGCGCCCGTAGCTGAGCATGATGGCGAGGAACAGACCCAGCGGCAGGATCAACTGCAGGAACCCCGGCATACGGTAGAGCATCACCCACATCAGCACGCTGGGGTCGAGCACCCCCCGTGCCGCCTGGGCCAAGTATTTGATGAAGCGCCCGCTCATGATGATCACCAGCAGCACGGCGCTGACCGCCGTAGCGGTTATCAGCAGCTCGCGGAACAGGTAGCGGAAGATGATCACAACAGGCACTCCAGGGTTGTCAGCCGCGGGCGGCAACGCTCACACTAGCCGCATTCTCGGGCCGGCCCACCGTCCGGCGAGCCACTGAAAACAGCCGGCGATTATCCTGCAAAGCCGACCCTTTGTCTTGGGGACACACCGCAATGGAATTCCTTGTCAAACAAACGCGTCCGGAAACTCTGAAAACCGCCACGCTGGTGCTGGCGATTGGCGAAGACCAGCAACTGGGCGAACAGGCCCGCGCCGTGGATACCGCCAGCCAGGGCGCGCTGAGTGCGCTGCTCAAGCGTGGCGATCTGGCCGGCAAGACCGGCCAGACCCTGCTACTGCAGGGTCTGCAGAACATCAAGGCCGAGCGCATCCTGCTGGTCGGCCGCGGCAAGGAAGACTCCCTGTCGGCCAAGCAGTTCCGCAAGGTACTCGGCGCCACCTTCGGCGTGCTCAAGGAACTGGCCGGTGGCGACGCCGCGCTGGCCTTCGATGACGTGCAGGTCAAGGACCGCGACGCTTACGGCCGCGCCCGCCTGATTGCCGAGTGCCTGGCCGATGGCAACTATGTGTTCGACCGCTTCAAGAGCGAAAAGGCCCAGCCGCGCAAATTGAAGAAGATCACCCTGCTGACCGCCGCCACCGCTGACGCCGAGCGCGCCACCCGCCAGGCCCGCGCGATTGCCGCCGGCATGGCATTGGCCCGCGATCTCGGCAACCTGCCGCCGAATCTGTGCCATCCCAGCTTCCTCGCCGAACAGGCCGAGGCGCTGGCCGTCGAGCAAAAGAACCTCAAGGTCGAGATCCTCAGCGAGAAGAAGCTGCGCGAGCTGGGCATGGGCGCCTTCCTCGCCGTGGCCCAGGGCAGCGAGCAGCCGCCGCGACTGATCGTCCTGCACTACCAGGGCGCAAAGAAGAAGAGCGAGCAGCCCTACGTGCTGGTCGGCAAGGGCATCACCTTCGACACCGGTGGGATCAGCCTCAAGCCCGGCCCGGGCATGGACGAAATGAAGTACGACATGTGCGGCGCCGCCAGCGTGCTGGGTACGTTCAAGACCGTGCTGGAACTCGGCCTGCCGATCAATCTGGTCGGCCTGCTGGCCTGCGCGGAGAACATGCCCAGCGGGCGCGCCACCCGCCCCGGCGACATCGTCACCACCATGAGCGGCCAGACCGTCGAGATCCTCAACACCGATGCCGAAGGCCGCCTGGTGCTGTGCGACACCCTGACCTACGCCGAGCGCTTCAAGCCCAAGGCCGTGGTGGACATCGCCACCCTGACCGGCGCCTGCATCGTCGCGCTGGGCAGCCAGACCTCCGGCCTGCTGGGCAATGATGACGCGCTGGCGCAACAATTGCTGAATGCCGGCGTCGCCGCCGACGACCGCGCCTGGCAACTGCCGCTGTTCGATGACTACCAGGAACAGCTGGACAGCCCGTTCGCCGACATCGCCAACATCGGCGGACCGAAGGCCGGCACCATCACCGCCGCCTGTTTCCTGTCGCGCTTCACCAAGCCGTATGCCTGGGCGCATCTGGATGTCGCCGGCACCGCCTGGATCAGCGGCGGCAAGGAAAAGGGCGCCACCGGCCGTCCGGTACCGCTGCTGACCCAGTACCTGCTGGACCGCAGCGGGGCCTGACACCCCATCGCGGGCGCCAGAACCGGCGCCCGCCTCACCTGATCCGGAAGCCGCATGCCACGCGTCGAGTTCTACGTCCTGCCCGATAGCGACTCGCGCCAGCGACTCAAGGTCGCCTGCCAGCTGGCGGGCAAGGCCTGGCGCGCCGGCCTGACCGTGTTCCTGCGCGGTGCCGACGAGGCCGACTGCGCAGCGCTGGACGACCTGCTGTGGAGCTACCGCAGCGCCAGCTTCATCCCCCACAACCGCCACGAAGACGGCGCGGATGCCCCGGTGGTGATCGGCATCGACCAACAGCCCGCTCATGCCCAGGGGTTGCTGATCAATCTACATCCCGAACTGCCCGCCCATCCCGAGTGCTTCAGCCGGGTGATCGAGATCGTCAACCAGGCGCCGGAGCTGCTGACCATCTGCCGGGAACATTTCCGCCAGTACCGCCAGCGCGGCTATGCTCCCCAGCGTGTCGAACTCTGAACCCGCCAGCCGCCATGGAACGCAAACCGCCACCCCGCCCCGCTCCGCCGCCGCGCCCGAACGCGGAACGCCCGCGCGTCGCCCCCGAACCGCCACTGCTCACCGATGCACTGGATGCCGATGGCATTCCCGTGCTCAGCGATGTGCTCGAGCCCGGCACGCCGCCGAAACTGGCCGTACCGCCGGCACCGCCCGCCGAGCGCCGCAGCAACGACGATTTGCGTGATGCCGCCGAGCTGGTACTGCAGGAAGTGCTGGAGGAATACGTGCCGCGCATCGAGGACGAGATCCGCAAGCGGCTACGCGAGCGCATGGGCAACCTGATCCGCGCCGGGAAGTCGTAGCCTCGCCACGTGCTGGCACCACTCCATCACGACGCCCCGGGCATCCCGGCTTTGCCTTATACTCACCGGCTTTTTCCGACCAGCCGTTAAGGGTCCCGCCGCATGGACAAGACCTACCAGCCGCACGCCATTGAATCCCGTTGGTACGCCGAATGGGAAGCGAACAACTATTTCGCCCCGCAAGGGTCCGGCGAGTCCTACACCATTGCCCTGCCGCCACCGAACGTGACCGGCAGCCTGCACATGGGCCACGGTTTCAACAACGCGATCATGGATGCGCTGATCCGCTTCCGCCGCATGCAGGGCCGCAACACGCTGTGGCAGCCGGGCACCGACCACGCCGGCATCGCCACCCAGATGGTGGTGGAGCGCCAGCTGGCCGCGCAGAACCTGTCGCGCCACGACCTGGGCCGCGAGCAGTTTCTGGAAAAGGTCTGGGAATGGAAGGAACAGTCCGGCGGCACCATCACCCGGCAGATTCGGCGCCTGGGCAGCTCGGTGGACTGGTCCCGCGAGCGCTTCACCATGGACGACGGCCTGTCCGACGCGGTCAAGGAGGCCTTCGTGCGCCTGCACGAAGACGGTCTGATCTACCGCGGCAAGCGTCTGGTCAACTGGGACACCAAGCTGCACACGGCGATTTCCGACCTTGAAGTGGAAAGCCACGACGAGAAGGGCCATCTCTGGCACCTGCGCTACCCGCTGGCCGAAGGCGCGACGACCGCCGAAGGGCTGACCCATCTGGTGGTTGCCACTACCCGCCCGGAAACCATGCTCGGCGACGCCGCAGTGGCCGTGCATCCGGAAGACGAACGCTACAAGGACCTGATCGGCCGCCACGTGCTGCTACCGCTGGTCAATCGCCTGATCCCGATTGTCGCCGACGATTACGTTGACCGCGAGTTCGGCACCGGTTGCGTGAAGATCACTCCCGCCCACGACTTCAACGACTATGAAGTCGGCAAGCGTCACAACCTGCCGCTGATCAACATCTTCGACAAGGACGCCGCCGTGCTGGCCCGCGCCCAGGTGTTCAACCTGGACGGCAGCGTCAACGAGCATGTGGAAGCCGGCCTGCCGGCCGCCTACGCCGGCATGGACCGCTTCGCTGCCCGCAAGGCCATCGTCGCCGAGTTCGAAGCGATGAGCCTGCTGGAAAAGATCGACGACCACGCGCTGAAGGTACCCAAGGGCGACCGCTCCGGCACCATCATCGAGCCGTGGCTGACCGACCAGTGGTACGTGTCCACCAAGCCGTTGGCCGAGAAGGCCATCGCCGCGGTGGAAAGTGGTGAAATCGAGTTCGTGCCCAAGCAGTACGAGAACATGTACTTCAGCTGGATGCGCGACATCCAGGACTGGTGCATCAGCCGCCAGCTGTGGTGGGGCCACCGCATCCCGGCCTGGTACGACGAGGCCGGGAACGTCTACGTCGGCCGCGACGAAGCGGAAGTGCGCACCAAGCATGGCATCCGCAACGATGAAGCCCTGCGTCAGGACGAGGACGTGCTGGACACCTGGTTCAGCTCCGGCCTGTGGACCTTCTCGACCCTCGGCTGGCCGCAGCAGACCGAGTTCCTGAAGACCTTCCACCCCACCGATGTGCTGGTCACCGGCTTCGACATCATCTTCTTCTGGGTCGCCCGGATGATCATGATGAGCACCCACCTGACCGGACAGATTCCGTTCAAGACCGTTTATGTGCATGGCCTGGTGCGCGATGGCCAGGGCCAGAAGATGTCCAAGTCCAAGGGTAACGTGCTCGACCCGCTGGACATCGTCGACGGTATCACCCTCGACGCCCTGCTGGAAAAGCGCACCAGCGGCATGATGCAGCCCAAGCTGGCCGAGAAGATCGCCAAGCAAACCCGCGCCGAGTTCCCCGACGGTATCGCCAGCTACGGCACCGACGCCCTGCGCTTCACGTTCTGCTCGCTGGCCTCCACCGGCCGTGACATCAAGTTCGATATGGGCCGGGTCGAGGGTTACCGCAACTTCTGCAACAAGCTGTGGAACGCCACCAACTTCGTGCTGGAAAACACCGACGGCAAGGATTGCGGCCAGGACGGCGGCGAGCTGGAGCAATCGGCGGTGGACCGCTGGATCATCTCCGCGCTGCAACGCTGCGAGGACGATGTTACCCGCCATCTCGATGCCTTCCGCT
>DATJDB010000232.1:0-2668 GCA_035497635.1 Pseudomonas sp.
ACCCCCGGCTTGCCCGGGGGTTTTCTTTTGGACTTCCGCAGCAGTTTCAGGCTGCGCGATTGTGCGAGCGCATGGTGCGCTGTTTCTCGATCTGCCAGTCCCGCTGCTTTTCGGTGTCGCGCTTGTCGTGCTCCTGCTTGCCACGGGCGAGACCGATCTCCACTTTCACCTTGTTGCCTTTCCAGTACATCGCCGTGGGCACCAGGGTGTAGCCCTTGCGTTCGACGGCGCCGACCAGCTGGTCGATTTCCTTGCGATGCAGGAGCAGCTTGCGGGTACGTCGATCCTCGGCGATCACGTGGGTGGAGGCGCTGATCAGTGGCGGTATCGATGCGCCGACCAGGAAGATTTCGTTCTTCAACACGACCGCATAGCTGTCGCCGAAGTTGATCCGGCCCGCGCGCAAGGCTTTCAGCTCCCAACCCTGAAGAGCAACGCCTGCCTCGAAACGCTCGTCGATGTGATATTCGAAGCGGGCGCGTTTGTTGAGCGCGATGGTGCCGCCGCCCTTGTTGTCCTTGTCCTTTGCCTTGGCCATGTCCGTTAAACTCGGGCCTTGTTGCCCTGATGCCAGTCCGGCGCGTAACGGGCCGGACCAAGCGTGATGTAAAGAGGTTGTCGTGATCGAAATCCGCCGCAGTGCGCTGGTGAAATACTCGCCGACGCAAATGTTCGACCTGGTCAATGAGGTTGAAGCATACCCAAAGCGCTTCTCCTGGTGTGCCAGCGCCGAAGTTCTGGAGTGCAAGGATGATGTGCTGGTGGCGCGGCTGGATCTCAAGTTCGCCGGGTTCCACCAGAGCTTCACCACGCGCAACACGATCGATCCGCCGAGGCGCCTGCGCATGGACTTGGTTGATGGCCCGTTTCGCAGCCTCGACGGGGTCTGGGATTTCATCGCCCTTGGCGACGCCGGCTGCAAGATCGCGTTTGCGCTGGACTTCGATTACGCCGGACGACTCGGTGGCGGTGCGTTGAAGTTGGGTTTCCAGGGGCTGGCTGGACGGATGGTGGATGATTTCTGTCGCGAGGCGGAGCGCGTTTATGGCTGAGCGCACGATCCACGTCGAGGTGGTTCATGCGGGGACGGGGCTGCCGCTCATGTTCCGGGTCGAAATGGCCGCTGGCAGCACGGTGATGCAGGCGATTCAAGCCAGCGGGATAGCAGGGCTGCTCCCGGCGGGCTCGATCGATCCCGATCGGCTGGGCATCTTTTCTCGCAAGGTGGCACCGGATTGCGCCGTGCAGGATGGCGACCGGATAGAGATCTACCGTCCGCTCATCCTTGATCCGAAGGAGGCGCGTCGTCGGCGCGCCCGCTGAAACTCATCCGCCGGTGGCCGTAGGCCGATCAGTGGCCGTCGTTGCCGCCATCGTTGCTGTTGCCCTGACCGAAGCCGCCGTCATTCTTGCTGTCGTTCGGCGACTTGCTTTTGTCACCCTGGGTCTCGTTGACCGGGTAACCGGCGTTGTATTTCTTGCTGTCCTTGACCAATTGCTGGGCGTCCTGCGCGAAGAAGTCGCCCTCGGTGCGCACCAGCGTGTCGTTGTTGAAGGTCAGGGTAAGTGAACGCACCTTGATCGGACCGCCACGGCGCGACAGGGTGGAGACGTAATCCCAGCGGCTCTGGTCGAACGGCGTGCTGATCGAAGGCGTGCCCATCAGCACCAGCACCTGATGTTTGGTCATGCCTGGCTTGAGCTGATCCACGGTTTTCTTGTCGAGCAGGTTGCCTTGCTGCACGTCGGGCGTATAGACGATATGGCAGCCGGCGATGGAAAGCGCCAGCATGGCGAAAACCAGCAGGTTGATCAGCTTTTGCATGCGTGTTGCGTCCGGATCGTAAAGGTGTCGGATGATACACTACAGGCTCGGTAGCACCGTGTGCGGAGAATGGTCATGGAACAGGAAACCAACGAACTGCGCAGGGTCGGTCTCAAGGTGACGCACCCGCGCATGCGCATCCTGCAAATCTTCGATGAGGAGGGTGCCCGGCACCTTACCGCCGAAGATGTTTACAAGAAACTGCTGGCCCACCAGGAAGACATCGGCCTGGCGACGGTCTATCGGGTCCTGACCCAGTTCGAGGCAGCGGGCATCATCGTTAAACATAATTTCGAGGGTGGCCAGGCTGTCTACGAACTTGATCGCGGGAAGCACCACGACCACATGATTGATGTGGACAGCGGAAAGGTGATCGAGTTCGTGAGCGAGGAGATCGAGCGCCTCCAGCACGAAATTGCCGCGCGGCATGGGTACGTGATCGAGGATCACAGTCTGGTGCTGTACGTGAGACCCAAATCCCACTCGCGCAAAGGCTGAGCCGCCGCGGCGCCTGATCCTGGCGCTGGCAGAGGGGGCGAGCCGCTTCTCGAATGACTGGCATAAAAAAGCCGCGGGGAGGACTCCTGTCCGCCCGCGGCTGCTCCGCTACCTGTCAGTCGGTGCGCGAGTGGCTCGCAAACACCGGTGTTGCTCGCCAGGTAGCGGCGAAACGGCATCCTGCCGTTGTTTCAGGGTCACCGTCCCCACGGAGACCCTGATCCACCATCTTGCGACGGTGGCTCCCCCACATCGATGGAAGGATGCTAACGAGCCTTTCACTATTGTGGTATCGGAAAAATTCCTAGTTGTTCTGGGGTGTTCTTTCCGGGGAATTGTTGTTGC
>DATJDB010000233.1:0-9179 GCA_035497635.1 Pseudomonas sp.
ATGAGGCCGAAGGCCCACAACTCAAAAGGAGACCCTACATGGCCAAAGAAGGCTCGGTAGCCCCCAAGGAACGCATCAACGTCACGTTCAAACCTGCAACCGGCAATGCCCAGCAGGAAATCGAGCTGCCCCTGAAATTGATGGTGCTGGGCGATTTCACGCAGCGCGTAGACGAGCGAAAAATCGAAGATCGCAAGCCCATCAGTATTGACAAGAACAGCTTCGACGAGGTGTTGGGCAAGCAGGAACTGAGCTTGTCCTTCGCAGTCCCGAACCGTCTCCAGGAAGATTCCGAGGATGATCTGGCCGTCGCGCTGCGCATCAACTCGATGAGCGATTTCAACCCGGCCAGCCTGGTCGAACAGGTGCCCGAGCTGAAAAAACTGATGGACCTGCGTGACGCACTGGTCGCGCTGAAGGGTCCGCTGGGCAACGCCCCGGCCTTCCGCAAAGCCATCGAAGGCGTGCTCGCTGACGAAGCCTCGCGCGAGCGAGTACTGGGCGAACTGGGCCTGACCACTGACCAACCGGATGCCTGACAAGGACGCGCTTTCATGAGTACCAATGCAGCAGTAGAAGCTTCCCAGGACCTCGCAGAAGGCAGCATCCTGGATCGCATCATTGCAGAGACCCGCTTGACGCCCGAGGACGAGACCTACGGCATCGCCAAGCGCGGCATCGCGGCGTTCATCGAAGAACTGCTAAAACCGCAGAATCAGAACGAGCCGGTAAAGAAGGCGCTGGTCGATCGCATGATCGCGGAAATCGACGCCAAGCTGAGCCGGCAGGTCGACGAGATTCTTCACCATCCGCAATTCCAGTCCCTGGAGTCGTCCTGGCGCGGCCTCAAACTGTTGGTGGATCGCACCAACTTCCGCGAAAACATCAAGCTGGAGATCCTCAACGCCTCCAAGCAGGACTTGCTTGATGACTTCGAGGACAGTCCGGAGGTCGTGCAGTCGGGCTTGTACAAGCACGTTTACACCGCAGAATACGGCCAGTTCGGCGGTCAGCCCGTCGGCGCGCTCATCGCCAACTATTTCTTTGACCCCACCGCCCCGGACATCAAGACCCTGCAGTACGTGTCGAGCGTGGCGTGCATGTCTCATGCACCCTTCATTGCCTCGGCGGGCCCGAAGTTCTTCGGCCTGGAAAGTTTTACCGGCCTACCGAACCTGAAGGACCTGAAGGACCATTTCGAGAGCCCCCAGTTCGCCAAGTGGCAAGGCTTCCGTGAAAGCGAGGATTCCCGCTACATCGGCCTGACCGTTCCACGCTTCCTGCTGCGCAATCCCTACGACCCGGAAAACAATCCGGTGAAAACCTTCGTGTACAAGGAAACCGTAGCGGGTAGCCACGAGCATTACCTGTGGGGCAACACTGCCTATGCGTTTGCCACCCGGCTGACCGACAGCTTCGCCAAGTTCCGCTGGTGCCCGAACATCATCGGTCCGCAAAGCGGTGGCACAGTGGACGATCTGCCCCTGCACCATTTCGAAAGCATGGGCGAAATCGAAACCAAGATCCCCACCGAGGTTCTGGTTTCCGATCGCCGTGAGTACGAACTGGCCGAAGAGGGCTTCATCGCCCTCACCATGCGCAAGGGCAGTGACAACGCCGCGTTCTTCTCCGCCAGCTCCGCCCAGAAGCCGAAGTTCTTCGGCAACAGCGAAGAAGGCAAGAACGCCGAGCTGAATTACAAGCTCGGTACGCAATTGCCGTACATGTTCATCGTCAACCGACTGGCCCACTACCTGAAGGTTCTGCAACGTGAACAGATCGGTTCCTGGAAGGAACGTACCGATCTGGAAAACGAGCTTAACAAGTGGATTCGCCAGTACATCGCCGACCAGGAAAACCCGAGCGCAGACGTACGCAGCCGCCGCCCGCTGCGCGCCGCCCAGATCACGGTCAGTGATGTCGAAGGCGAACCTGGCTGGTATCGCGTCGGCCTCAGCGTGCGGCCGCACTTCAAGTACATGGGTGCGGAATTCACGCTCTCGCTGGTCGGCAAGCTGGACAAGGAATAAGCAGTCCATGAGCTACGGCAGTCTCTTCGAACGCCTCAGTGGCGAGGCCAGCCCGCGCGCCGGCCAAGCCACCGAAGTCGCCGTCACGGCATCCGTGGCACGGCACCTATCGAAGATGCTGAGCACCCGTGCGGGCAGCGTGCAGACGCTGCCCGACTACGGTTTGCCCGATCTCAACGACATGCGCTTGTCGCTGCACGATTCATTGCAGAAAGCCCGTCTGGCCATCGAGCGCTTTATCGAAGCCTATGAACCACGCCTGAGCCAGGTACGTGTCGTTGCCTTGCCTCGCGACAAGGATCCACTACGACTGGCCTTCGCCATCGAAGGTCAGTTGTCTGTGGACGGCGTCAACCGCCCCGTGAGCTTTGCCGCAGACCTGCATGGCAGCGGACAAGTCACCGTGCAATAACAAGGAGCAACTGTATGTCCGGCAAACCCGCCGCGCGCGTCAACGACCCTACCGCCTGCCCGCTACCCGGCCACGGAAACAGCCCCATTACGGCGGGCTCCCCCGACGTACTGATCGAAAACATGGCAGCCGCCCGCCAGGGAGATCCCACTGCATGCGGCGCGACCCTGGCGGGCGCGCTCTCCGCGACCGTTCTGATCAACGGCAAGCCGGCAGCGGTGCAAGGCTCTACCGGCAGCCACGGCAATACCGTGACCGCAGGCGCAGGAACGGTACTGATTGGATAAGAACGGGCTTTAACAGCCACGCAGGGATTTGCCATGTCATTCAATCACCATTACCAGAGCGAGCTCACAGCACTGCGCCGGCTTGGCAAGCGGTTCGCTGAGCGCAACCCTGCCCTGGCGCCGTTTCTGGGGCAGAGTGGACGAGACCCCGACGTCGAGAGACTGCTGGAGGGCTTCGCCTTCCTCACTGGTCGATTGAGGCAAAAGCTCGACGATGAGCTGCCCGAGCTCACGCACTCGCTGATGCACCTGCTTTGGCCCAACTACATGCGCCCCTTGCCAGCGTTCAGCATGCTTCAGTTCGATGAACTCAAGCGCCCAGGGCCAGGTCTGCTGGTCGAGCGCGGAACCCCTGTGCAGGCTCGTCCGGTTCAAGGCGTGGCCTGCCGTTTCCAAACCTGCTTTCCCACCGAAGTACTGCCGCTGGCTCTTCGCGGGCTGGACTATTCTGTCAAGGGTGACGGAGCACTCCTCAGCATGCGGCTGGCGATGAGCGTCGATGGTCATCTGGGTGAAATCGGGCTCAATCAGTTACGCCTGCACTTGTCCGGCGAGCCCTACATCAGCCAGATGCTGTACTTGTCCCTGCTGCGCAACCTGGCAGGTATCGAACTCGTGCTCCTTGACGGTGACGGCAAGCCGCTAACAGACGAGCATGGGCAGCTCGCGGCCACCTTGCAGCTGAAGAGTGACTGTATTCAGCCCATTGGCTTCGCCGAAAACGAAGCACTGATTCCCTACCCGCTTAACACCTTCCGTGGCTATCGCTATCTACAGGAGTATTTCGCCTTTCCGGAGAAATTCCTGTTCGTCGACATCCTGAGTCTGGATGTAATCCGTCAGGTCTCGGAAGACATCCTTCAGCAGGCCAGGGGCCTGGAGCTGCGTTTCGATATTCACAAGGCGGGAGCGCAACATATCCGCCCCACCCTGGACAACGTGCGCCTGTATTGCACCCCCGTTGTCAACCTGTTCCCCCACGATGCGATACCCATTCGCCTGGACGGTAAACAGGATCAATACCGCTTGCAGCCCGCCGAATACGATGCTCGACATTGCGGAGTGTTCTCGGTCGACCGGGTCGTCGGCCTCAAAGCCGGCCGCCAGGGGCATCTACCGTACGTGCCATTCGAATCCTTCGAGCACGACCCCAGTTTCGATGTTCCCGAAGCGCGGCCTTATTACAGCGTGCGACAGCAACCTTCGACGCTGCATGAAGGACTGGAGACCTGGCTGAGTTTTGGGCTACGCGATCTGGACCGGCAGGAAACACTGTCCATCGACCTGACCTGCACCAACCAGAACCTTCCTCGCGAGCTGAACCAGGGAGACATCTGCGTTCCCTGTGAGGGCACGCCTGCGTTTGTCAGTTTCCGCAACATCGGCTCGGTGACATCCAGCTTCCCTCCGCCCCTGCACCGGGACTTCCTGTGGAAGCTGATTTCCAACATGTCCCTGAATTACCTCTCACTGGCCAACGTCGAGGCCCTGAAGGTGATCCTCGAAACCTATGACCTGCCGCGGTATTACGACCAACAAGCCGAGCGGGTCAGCCGTCGCAAGCTGGAAGGCCTCAAGGCCATCAGCCACCGCCATGTCGATCGCCTGTACCGAGGCCTGCCCATTCGCGGACTTCGCACCGAATTGGTCATGGACCCGGAGGGTTATCTGGGGGAAGGCGACATGTTCTTGTTCGCGACCATTCTTAACGAGTTTTTCGCTTTGTACGCCAGCCTCAACTCCTACCACGAGTTGCATGTACAGAGCACCAAGGGAGAGAAGTACCAATGGACTCCACGCATGGGCCAACAACCCCTGCTTTGAATCACCTGGCTCAGGGTATTCGCGAATACAGCCTGTACCAGGCGGTACAGCTGGTTCTCAAGCGCTTGCAGGAAGCACACCCCGACTGTGATGAAGAGACGCTGTACGAACGCATCGAATTTCAGGCCAACCCGAGCCTAGGGTTCCCCGGGAGTGATATCGATCGTGTCCAGTTCTTCGAAGAGCACGGAGAGCTGCGTGCATGCATCCGTCTCAACCTGCTCGGACTGTTCGGCGGCAGTTCCCCGCTGCCAGCGTTCTATAGCGAGCAAGCCTTCGCCGAAGAGAACGAGGCCAACACGACGCGTGACTTCCTCGATCTGTTCAACAACCGCCTACAGCGAATGCTGTTGCCGATCTGGCGCAAATACCGATACCACGCCCGTTTCAAGAGCGGAGCTCGGGATTCCTTTTCAGAGCAACTCTTCGCGCTGGTCGGACTCGGCGACGAAAGCATCCGCCAAGCGCGGGAGCTCAATTGGAAGCGGCTATTGCCCTACCTCGGCCTGCTCAGTCTGCGCGCCCACTCGGCGGCATTAATCGAGTCAGTGCTGCGTTACTACTTCAAACATGCCGACCTGCATCTGGAGCAATGCCTGGAGCGCTCGGTCGTCATTCTCGAGGATCAACAAAACAGACTGGGGCGGGCCAACAGCCAACTGGGCACCGACCTGGTGCTGGGTGAACGAGTACGGGACCTGGGCGGCAAGTTCCGCATCCATGTCCGCCAGCTTTCCTGGGAACGCTTCCACGAATTCCTGCCCATCAACCCCGGTCACCAGTCGCTCCGTGCACTGGTGCGCTTCACCTTACGCGATCCGTTGGATTACGACATTTGCCTGGAGCTTCGCCAAGAGGACATCCGAGACCTCTGCGTGGGCGCCGGCAACCCGTGCCGTCTCGGCTGGACCAGTTGGCTCGGCAGCCACCGCGCAGAGCCCGTGGTCACGCTCAGCAGTAGATAAGAAGGAACGACAAAAATGATCAATGTCGATTTGCAACAATTGGTTCAGGCACTGGACGCAGCGAGCCGCCGCGATCTTGAAGCGGCCGCCGAACGCTGCGTCGGTCGTGGCGGCAGCAAAATTCTGGTCGAAGACTTACTGCTGTGCCTACTCGAGCGCTCCACCAGCCTGTTGGTACGCGCGCTTCAGGATGCCGAAGTAGACCCTGGCGAACTGAGCAAAACGCTGCAGCCTCACGGCGAGCACAGTGCATCGCGAAATCCCGTGTTCTCCACCGCCCTGGTTCAATGGCTGCAGGACGCACTGCTGGTGGCGAGCCTCGAACTTGGCCAGAGCCATATCGACGAAGCGGCGTTGATCCTGGCCCTGCTGCGTAATCCGCTGCGCTATGCGGGCAGCCACTATCAACCGCTCCTCGCCCGCCTCAATGCTGAACGTTTGCGCGAGTTCGCCATGGCATCCGGGAAAACCGAACCCGGCAAAGCTGCCAACCCAGGTGAGTCGCCCCTGCAACGTTTCACCCACAACTTCACCCAGCAAGCACGGGACGGAAAACTCGACCCCGTGCTCTGTCGTGACGGCGCGATCCGCCAGATGATCGACATTCTGGCCCGCCGCCGGAAAAACAACCCCATCGTGGTGGGCGAGGCCGGTGTCGGGAAGACTGCCATCGTCGAAGGTCTGGCGTTGCGTATTGCTCAAGGCGACGTACCCGAGGCGTTAAGCGGCGTCGAGCTGCTGGTGCTGGATCTGGGTCTTCTCCAAGCGGGAGCCAGTGTCAAAGGCGAGTTCGAGCGCCGCTTGCAAGGCGTCATCGATGAAGTGAAGGCCTCTCCCAAGCCGATCATTCTGTTCATTGATGAAGCCCATACCCTGATCGGCGCTGGCGGACAGGCCGGCAGCGGTGACGCCGCGAACCTGCTCAAGCCAGCCTTGGCGCGTGGCGAGTTGCGCACCATCGCCGCCACCACCTGGAGCGAATACAAGAAGTACTTCGAGAAAGACCCCGCCCTCGCCCGACGCTTCCAGCCCGTGCAATTGCATGAACCCACCGTGGCCGAGGCGGTGACCATCCTGCGCGGCCTCGCATCCGTTTACGAAAGAAGCCATGGCGTCTATTTGCGCGATGATGCCGTGGTTGCGGCGGCTGAACTGTCGGCGCGCTACCTCACCGGCCGGCAGCTACCGGACAAAGCCGTGGACGTGCTGGACACCGCCTGCGCCCGGGTACGCATCAGCCTGGCTGCGGCACCCGAGGCGCTCGAACGCCTGCGCAGCGAAATCGCCGAGGGTGAGCGGCAATCTCAGGCGCAACGCCGGGACCTCGAAGCCGGACTGCCGATCGACACCGAAGTCCTCGCGCGTCTGGAAGAGCGCTTGCGCGAGGCCGTCGATGAGTGTCGCCAACTGGAAGGGCGCTGGTCCCAGCAGCGTGAACTCGCCGAGCAGTTGATTGAGCAACGCAAGCGATGTGCCGAGGCACGTCAAGCAGGCGCAGACGCCGCCGAACAAGCCGCATTGGATGCTCAACTCTGCGACACACTGGCACGCCTGGAAGCGGCCCAAAGCCTGGAGCCTCTGGTCAGCCATGAAGTCAGTCCGCGCCTGGTGGCGGAAGTCATCAGCCACTGGACAGGCGTCCCGCTGTCTCAGCTGGCCCGGGAGCACTGCAGCAAGATCGCCAGCTTCGCCAGCGACCTGCGCGGCCGGGTACGCGGGCAGGAACAGGCCGTTGTGGCGCTGGACCGCGCCATGCGCGCCAGCGCCGCCGGGCTGAACAAACCCGATGCGCCTGTGGGCGTGTTCCTGCTGGTGGGGCCCAGCGGAGTGGGCAAGACCGAAACCGCGCTGGCGCTGGCCGATCTCCTCTACGGCGGCGAGCGCTTCCTCACCACCATCAACATGTCCGAGTTCCAGGAGAAGCACACGGTATCGCGCCTGATCGGTGCGCCGCCCGGCTACGTCGGCTACGGCGAAGGCGGCATGCTGACCGAGGCGGTCAGGCAGAAACCGTACTCGGTGATCCTGCTCGATGAGGTCGAGAAGGCCGACCCCGAAGTGCTGAACGTCTTCTATCAGATCTTCGATAAAGGCGTGGCCAACGACGGCGAAGGGCGCGAGATCAACTTCCGCAACACCCTGATTCTGATGACCTCCAACCTGGCCAGCGAGCGCATCGCCAGCTTGTGCAGTGGCGCGCAACGCCCCGCTGCCGAGGAGCTCGAGCACGCCATTCGCCCCATTCTGAGCCAGCACTTCAAGCCGGCGCTGCTCGCCCGTATGCGCGTGGTGCCCTACTACCCCGTATCGGGAGACACCCTGCGCGAGCTGGTCGAACTCAAGCTCGCGCGTTTCGGTGAGCGACTGCACAGGCGCCAACTGCAGTTTACCCATTGCCAGAAGCTGGTGGACAACCTTACCGAGCGCTGTACCCACAACGACAGCGGCGCACGCCTGATCGACCATCTCATTGATCTGCATCTGCAGCCCCTGGTCGTCGATCGCCTGCTGGACGCCATGGCTCAAGGCGAAACCCTTCAACGTATCCATGCCACCTGCGATGAAGAAGGAGCGCTGACTTGTGAGTTCGTTTGAAATGCCGCCGGCATTCTTCAAGGGCCGGCAGAAGCTGCCCATCGAGACGTTGCTTGCCCACTTCACCCAGCTGGCAAACGCGACTTCGCGGGAAGTGCTGCTGCAGCGGCTCGTGCACAGCGCCGCAGACCTGACGCAGTGCGAGCTGTGCCAGCTGTATCTGCTGGACAGCAGCCACACGGATCTGTGGCTCTGTGGCGAGTGGCAAGACGGGATTCTGCTTCCGCGCGAGATCGCCAGCCTGCCAAGCGATTACAACGACGAGCAATTGCTGCAGTACGCCCTGTGCCAGAACCGCCCGCTTTATATCAGCGAGCTGACCGGCAGCCTGTACAACACCGCATTTCTTCCCGAAAGCCGCACCGCGTGGCGTAGCCTGCTTTGCGTCCCTCTCAAGAAGCGCAACGAACAGGTGGGGGGACTGCTGTTGCTTGCGTCCCGCCAGCCAAACGATCTGGAGCCCTGGAGCAGTTTGCTGGGGAGCCTCGGCGCGTGCGCACTGGGGCATCTGAACCTCCTGCAGCGCCTGTATGCACGGACGAGCGAAAGCCAGCCCAAAGACCAGCCCGCCCCCATCGCCAGTGGCTACGGCCTGATCGGCGACAGCCCCAGCATGCGCTCGCTGTACCAGTTGATCGGCAAGGTTCTGCACAACCCGGTCAGCGTTCTGATTACCGGCGAAACAGGAACCGGCAAGGAGCTGGTGGCACGCGCCATCCACGATTCGGGTTTCCGCCGCAGCCGCCCCTTCGTGGTACAGAACTGCGCCTCGCTCCCGGAAAACCTGCTGGAAAGCGAACTGTTCGGCTACCGCAAGGGCGCCTTCACGGGAGCAAACTCGGACCGCAAGGGGCTGTTCGATGCCGCCGACACCGGCACGCTGTTTCTCGACGAGATCGGCGACATGCCGCTGCCCCTGCAGGCCAAGCTGCTGCGGGTGCTGCAGGAAGGCGAAGTCCGCCCCCTCGGGAGTACCGAAACCCACAAGGTGGATGTGCGACTCATCGCCGCCACACACCGCAACCTGCGGGCCCTGGTCGATGAGGGGCGTTTTCGCGAAGACCTG
>DATJDB010000234.1:0-19684 GCA_035497635.1 Pseudomonas sp.
GCCGGCGCGGACATCGTGCGCGTTTCGGTGCCGGACATGGACGCCGCCGAAGCCTTCGGTCGCATCAAGCAGCAGGTGAATGTGCCGCTGGTGGCGGACATCCACTTCGACTACCTGATCGCCCTGCGCGTCGCCGAACTGGGCGTCGACTGCCTGCGCATCAACCCGGGCAACATCGGCCGTGAAGATCGCGTGCGTGCGGTGGTGGATGCCGCCCGCGACAAGGGCATCCCGATCCGTATCGGCGTCAACGCCGGTTCGCTGGAGAAGGACCTGCAGAAGAAATACGGCGAGCCGACCCCGCAGGCCCTGCTGGAGTCCGCGCTGCGCCATGTCGAGCACCTGGATCGTCTGGACTTCCAGGACTTCAAGGTCAGCGTCAAGGCCTCCGACGTGTTCATGGCCGTGGAAGCCTACCGCCTGCTCGCCAAGCAGATCGTGCAGCCCCTGCACCTGGGCATCACCGAAGCCGGCGGCCTGCGCTCCGGCACCGTCAAGTCGGCGGTCGGCCTGGGCATGCTGCTGGCCGAAGGCATTGGCGACACCATCCGCATCTCCCTGGCCGCCGATCCGGTGGAGGAGATCAAGGTCGGTTTCGACATCCTCAAGTCCCTGCGCCTGCGCTCGCGTGGCATCAACTTCATCGCCTGCCCGAGCTGCTCGCGGCAGAACTTCGATGTGGTCAAGACCATGAACGAGCTGGAACAGCGCGTCGAGGACCTGCTGGTGCCGCTGGATGTGGCGGTAATCGGCTGCGTGGTGAATGGGCCGGGCGAAGCCAAGGAGGCCCACATCGGCCTGACCGGCGGTACGCCCAACCTGATCTACATCGACGGCAAGCCGGCCCAGAAGCTGACCAATGACAATCTGGTGGATGAGCTGGAACAGCTGATCCGCCGCAAGGCAGCCGAAAAAGTGGCGGCCGACGCCGCGCTGATCGCGCGCAGCTGAAGTTAAGGAATTTTCGTGAGCAAGACCCTGCAAGCCATCCGTGGCATGAACGACATCCTGCCGGCACAGACGCCGGCCTGGCGCTACCTGGAAGGCACCTTTGCCGAGCTGCTGGACAGCTACGGCTACAACGAAATCCGCCTGCCCATCGTCGAGTACACCGAGCTGTTCGCCCGCGGCATTGGCGAAGGCACCGACGTGGTGGACAAGGAGATGTACACCTTCCTGGACCGCAACGAGGAATCCCTCACCCTGCGTCCGGAGGGTACCGCCGGCTGTGTGCGCGCCGTGCTGGAGCATGGGCTGTCCGGCGGTGGCCAGGTGCAGAAGCTCTGGTACATGGGGCCGATGTTCCGCTACGAGAAGCCGCAGAAGGGCCGTTACCGCCAGTTCCACCAGATCGGCGTGGAGGTTTTCAACCAGCCCGGTCCGGACATCGACGCCGAGCTGATCATTCTCACCGCCCGTCTGTGGAAACAGCTGGGCATGGCCGACGCCGTGACCCTGCAACTCAACAGTCTGGGTTCCAGCGAGGCTCGCGCCCGCTACCGCGACGCGCTGGTGGAGTACCTCAGGGCGCGCTTCGAGCAGCTGGACGAGGACAGCCAGCGCCGCCTGACCACCAATCCGCTGCGTATTCTGGACAGCAAGAACGCCCAGACCCAGGCGCTGCTGGCCGATGCGCCGACGCTGATCGACTACCTGGACGACGAATCGAAAGTGCATTTCGATGGTTTGCGGGCCCGTCTGGATGCCGTCGGCATCGCCTATCAGATCAATCCGAAGCTGGTGCGTGGCCTGGACTATTACGGCCGTACCGTCTTCGAGTGGGTCACCGACAAGCTGGGTTCCCAGGGTACCGTGTGTGCCGGTGGCCGCTACGACGGCCTGGTGACCCAGTTCGGCGGCAAGCCGACCCCGGGCGTCGGGTTCGCCATGGGTGTGGAGCGCCTGGTGTTGCTGCTGGAAACCCTCGGTCTGGTGCCGGCTGAACTGTCGCGCGCGCCCCATGCCTATATCTGCGCTTTCGGTGAAGCGGCGGAGCTTGCCGCGCTGCAGCTCGCCGAGCGGTTGCGTGATAATCTGCCCGGCCTGCGCGTACTGGTGAATGCCGGCGCCGGCAGCTTCAAGAGCCAGTTCAAGAAGGCCGACAAGAGCGGTGCTTACTACGCCCTGATCATGGGCGAGGACGAACTGGCGCAGCGCATGGTCGGCGTCAAGCCGCTGCGCGACGACAGCGAACAACAGAATATTGGCTGGGATGCACTGGCCGGCCATCTGGCCGCGTTGCTGCGCGCCTGAAACGCATAAGGAGAATCCGGGTGAACATGACTGAAGACGAACAGATCTCCAGCCTGAAGGAATGGTGGAGCCGCAACGGCATGCCGCTGGTCACCGGTGGGCTGCTGGCCGTGGCCGTGGTATTCGGCTGGCAGGCCTGGCAGAACCATCAGACCAACAAGGCGCACGGCGCGTCGCTGGTTTACCAGCAGCTGGTGGAAACCGCGCTGGGCAGTGAACAGCCGGACACCGCACAGGTCGCCGAGCTGTCTGCGCAACTGAAGAAGGAATTCGGCGGTACTCATTACGCCCAGTTCGGCAGCCTGTTCGTCGCCAAGGTGGCGGTCAATGCCGGTCAGCTGGACGAAGCCGCCGCCGAGCTGCGTGCCGTGCTGGACAAGCCGGCCAGCGCCGACCTGGAAGAGCTGGCCCGCCAGCGCCTGGCCCGCGTGCTGAGCGCCCAGGGCAAGGGCGAGGAAGGCCTGGCCCTGCTGAATGGCGAGGTCAACACGGCCTACCTGGCCGGCCGCGAGGAACTGCGTGGCGACCTGCTGCTGCAACTGGGCCGCAAGCAGGAGGCATTCGCCGCCTACAGCAAGGCCAAGGACGCGCTGCCGGTCAACGGTGCCGCCGGCACCCTGCAGCTCAAGCTGGACGACCTGGCCAACGGAGACGCCTGACGTGAGAACCCCCTGGACCTGGGCGCTGCTGTTCAGCCTTGCCGTTGTGGCCGGTTGCGGCAGTTCGAGCAAGAAGGAACTGCCGCCGGCCGATCTGCCCGACTTCGAGGCGGAGCTGACGCTGCGCAAGGAATGGAGTCGCTCGATCGGCGACGGCCAGGGGGATCTGTTCAATCGCCTGGCGCCGGCGGTGGATGGCGAGCGCATCTTCGCCGCCGATGCCGACGGTCGCGTGCAGGCCATGGATCGCCTGACCGGCAAGGTGCTGTGGAAGACGAAGCTCAAGCTGCCGGTTTCCGGCGGCGTGGGCGCCGGTCACGGCCTGGTGCTGGTCGGTACGCTGAAAGGCGAAGTGATTGCCCTGGATGCTGAAAGCGGCGAACAGCGCTGGCAGGCCAAGGCCACCAGCGAAGTGCTGTCCGCGCCGGTCACCAACGGTGATGTGGTGGTGGTGCAGACCCAGGACGACCGTCTGATCGGCCTGGATGCCGCCAGCGGCGCACAGCGCTGGATTCATGAAAGTTCGCCGGCGGTGCTGACCCTGCGTGGCACCGGCGCGCCGCTGCTGACCAACGATCTGGCCATTGCCGGCCTGTCCAGCGGCAAGGTGATTGCCGTCGATGCACGGCGCGGTCTGCCGGTCTGGGAGCAGCGCGTCGCGGTGCCTCAGGGGCGCTCCGAGCTGGAACGCATCATCGATATCGACGGCGGCCTGCTGCTGTCGGGCAGCACCGTCTATGTGGTCAGTTATCAGGGCCGCCTGGCGGCGCTGGATCTGAACAGCGGCCGAGTGCTCTGGCAGCGCGAGGCCTCCAGTTCGGTCGGTGTCGCCCAGGGCTTCGGCAGTGTGTATGTCAGCCTGGCCAACGGCACGCTGGAGGGCATCGACGAGCGCTCCACCACCGCGCTGTGGAGCAACGATCAACTGGCGCGTCGCCAGCTGTCCGCGCCGGAAGTGTTTTCCAGCTATGTGGCGCTGGGTGACTACGAGGGTTATCTGCACCTGGTCAGCCAGGTGGATGGCCGCTTCGTCGCCCGTACTCGTGTCGACAGTGACGGCCTGCGCGCCCGGCCGATCGCCGTGGGTGGCTGGCTGTATGTTTACGGCGACGGCGGCAAGCTGATGGCGCTGACCATCAAATAGCGGACTGGCGCGCACCCGCGTGTCGCCGCTCTGAATGATCGGCCGCTGCCCTGGCAGCGGCCTTCGTGTTTTCCGATTTTTAAAGTGGAGAGCCGCATGGTTCCCGTAATTGCCCTGGTCGGCCGTCCCAACGTGGGCAAATCGACTCTGTTCAACCGCCTGACCCGTTCCCGCAACGCCATCGTCGCCGAATTCGCCGGCCTGACCCGTGACCGCCAGTATGGCGAAGCCAAGTGGCAGGGGCGCACCTACATCGTCGTCGACACCGGCGGCATCACCGGTGACGAGGAAGGCATTGACGCCAAGATGGCCGAGCAATCCTTGCTGGCCATCGAGGAAGCCGATGCGGTGCTGTTTATCGTTGACTCGCGCGCCGGCCTGACTGCCGGCGACGAGCTGATTGCCGAGCACCTGCGCAAGCGCAACAAGCGCTACTTCCTGATTGCCAACAAGGTGGATACCGTCGATCCGGACCTGGCGCGTGCCGAGTTTAGCCCGCTGGGCCTGGGCGATGCGCTGCCCATCGCCGCCGCCCATGGCCGTGGCATCCAGCCGATGCTGGAAGAAGTGCTGGGCGTGTTCCCCCGGGACGACGAGGCCGAAGCGCTGGAAGCCGCGGCGCGGGAAAACGTCGCCGAAGGCGAGGAGGCCGCGCGGATTCCCGGCCCGAGCGAGAAGGACGGCATCAAGATCGCCATCATCGGTCGCCCCAACGTTGGCAAATCCACGCTGGTCAACCGCATGCTTGGTGAGGATCGCGTGGTGGTCTACGACCAGGCGGGCACCACGCGCGACAGCATCTACATCCCGTTCCAGCGCGACGAGGAAAAGTACACGCTAATCGACACCGCCGGTGTGCGCCGGCGCGGCAAGATCTTCGAGGCCGTCGAGAAGTTCTCGGTCGTGAAGACTCTGCAGGCCATCCAGGACGCCAACGTGGTGGTGTTCGTCATGGATGCTCGCGAGGGTGTGGTCGACCATGACCTCAACCTGCTCGGCTTCGTGTTGGAGACCGGCCGCGCACTGGTCATCGCGTTGAACAAGTGGGACGGCATGGAACCGTCCGAACGCGATTATGTGAAGAAGGAGCTGGAGCGCCGGCTGTTCTTCGTCGACTTCGCCGACATCCATTTCATCTCCGCGCTGCATGGCACGGGCGTGGGGAATCTGTACAAATCAGTGCAGGCCGCATTCACCTCGGCGGTCACCCGCTGGCCCACCAGCCGCCTGACCCGCGTCCTCGAAGACGCCGTGCAGGTTCACCAGCCGCCGCTGGTCAACGGCCACCGCATCAAGCTGCGCTACGCGCACCTGGGCGGTGCCAACCCGCCGCTGATCATCATCCACGGCAACCAGGTGGAATCGGTGCCCAAGTCGTACATCCGCTACCTGGAGAACACCTTCCGCAAGGTGCTCAAGCTGGTGGGTACGCCGATCCGCATCGAATTCAAGGGCGGCGAGAACCCCTACGAGGGCAAGAAGAACTCGCTCTCCGACCGCCAGGTGAACAAGAAGCGCCGCCTCATGGCCCACCACAAGAAGGCCGAGAAGAAGCGCAAGAAGAAGTAACCGGCGCCGGCTCCACTGTGGGAGCGGACTCGTCCGCGAGCTTTCCCTGGCTGATCCCAGAAGCTCGCGAATGAATTCGCTCCCACAGGTTCCCCGCAGACCGTCTCCCGCTTGCACCTTCCCGCTTCCCGCTTCTATGCTCGATGCCCCGTTTCCCTGGCGTCGAAGCCCATGATCCACAGCAAGCTGCCCCACGTCGGCACCACCATCTTCACCACCATGTCCCAGCTGGCCGCGCAGGTCGGGGCGATCAACCTGTCCCAGGGCTTCCCCGATTTCGACGGTCCCGATGCCTTGCGTGAGGCGGCCGGTCGGCACGTGATGGCCGGGCATAATCAGTACGCACCGATGACCGGGCTGCCGGCGCTGCGCGAGCAGGTGGCGGCCAAGGTCGCACGGCTGTACGGGCGTCAGGCCAGTCCGGACAGCGAGATCACCATCACCCCCGGCGCTACCCAGGCGATCTTCTGCGCCATCCAGGCGGTGGTGCGCAGTGGCGATGAGGTGATCGTCTTCGATCCCTGCTACGACAGCTACGAACCCGCGGTGCAACTGGCTGGGGGTCGCTGCATTCATCTGCCGCTGAGCCAGCCGGCTTTTGGTATCGACTGGCAGCGCCTGCAGGATGCGCTGAGCCCGCGCACCCGGCTGGTCATCCTCAACAGCCCGCACAACCCCAGTGGCGCATTGCTGGAACGCGCCGATCTGGAGCGCCTGGCCAGCCTGTTGCGGGGTCGCGAGGACATTTACCTGCTCAGCGATGAGGTCTACGAGCACCTGGTGTTCGACGGCCGCGAACATGCCAGCCTGCTGCGCCACGATGAGCTGTACGCGCGCGCCTTTGTGGTCAGCTCGTTCGGCAAGACCTACCACGTCACCGGCTGGAAGACCGGCTACGTGGTGGCGCCGCCGGCGCTCACCGCCGAGCTGCGCAAGGTGCACCAGTACGTGAGCTTCACCGGCGTCACGCCGCTGCAATGGGCGCTGGCCGACTACATGGCCGCCTATCCGCAACATGTCGATGAACTGCCGGACTTTTACCAGGCCAAGCGTGACCTGTTCTGCGGCCTGCTAGCCGAGTCGCGCTTCCGCTTCACGCCAACGCCGAGCACCTATTTCCAGCTTGCCGATTATTCGGCGATTCGCCCGGATCTGGATGATGTGGCCATGAGTGAGTGGCTGACTCGTGAACACGGTGTGGCCTGCATTCCGGTGTCGGTGTTCTACCAGACGCCGCCGGAAGACCTTCGCCTGGTACGGTTCTGCTTTGCCAAGCGCGAGGATACCCTGCGTCAGGCGGCCGAAAAGTTGTGCGCCCTGTGATGCCGATTGGCTGCGAGGAATGCAAATGAGCGATAAACCCGACCTGCGTCTGGCCCTGGTGCAGACCGATCTGGCCTGGCACGACGCGCAGGCCAACCGTGCGCGGTTCGCGCAGTTGCTGGACCAGGCGCGCGGCGCCGATCTGATCATCCTCCCGGAGATGTTCACCACCGGCTTTTCCATGCAGTCGGCGACATTGGCCGAGCCGGAGGAGGGCGCCAGCCAAGTTTGGTTGCGCGAACAGGCCGAGCGGTTGCAGGCGGTGGTCACCGGCACGCTGATCGTTCAGGCGGCGGATGGCAGCTACCGCAACCGTCTGTTGTGGGCGCAGCCAGATGGACAGGTGTTGCACTACGACAAGCGCCATCTGTTTCGCATGGCGGGTGAACACGAGCACTTCACCGCCGGCGACGAGCAGGCGCTGTTCGAGATCAAGGGCTGGCGCGTGCGCCCGCTGATTTGCTACGACCTGCGCTTCCCGGTCTGGAGCCGCGACCCGGAAAGCACCGATCTGCTGTTCTACACCGCCAACTGGCCGGCGGCCCGGCGCAATGCCTGGAACCGCCTGCTGCCGGCGCGGGCCATCGAGAACCTCTGCTACGTGGCGGGCATCAACCGGGTTGGCGTCGATGGCCAGGGTTATCCCTACAGCGGCGACAGCCAGGTGCTGGATTTCCTTGGCGACAGCCTGCTGGATGCGGGGGAGGGCGACGGCGTGTTCCAGGTCAGCCTGAATGCCGAGAAGCTGGCGCGCTTCCGCGAACGCTTTCCGGCGTGGCGGGATGCGGACGGGTTTGCATTAAAGGCATGAGCCTGGCCCGTAGGGCGGGTGAAACCCGCCAGGGCCACCCGCGCTGAAGACACGGCGGGTTGCACCCGCCCTACGATCGGGCCGGTGTTCCAAATCCGGGCTTGCGGCCCAACCGATTCACCCACAGCGAACCAATGATGATCAGGCCGCCTACGGTCAGGCGCAACAGGTCTTCCTCGGTATTCCAGAACAGTAGGTTGATCAGCAGCCCCATCGGCACGCTGAGGTTGTTCATCACCGCCAGGGTGCCGGCATCCACCAGGGTGGCACCCTTGTTCCACCAGAACTGTCCGAGGGCCGTGGCCAGCAGGCCCATCCATACCAGCACGCCCCACTGCAGGTCGGTGTTCGGCAGGCGCTGCGGGTTGCCCAGCAGCAGCCAGGCCGGCAGCACCACCAGCAGAGCGCCGAGGAAGAAATAGCCGAAGCGGCGGAACAGCGGGATATCGCTCGGATGACGAACCACCAGCCGCTTGTACAGCACCTGGCCGGCGGCAAAGGTGAAGTTGGCGATCTGCAGCAGGACGAAGCCGAGCAGGAAGTCGCCGCCGATCTGGTCATAACGAATCAGCGCCGCGCCGAACACCGCCAGGGCGGCGGCCAGCAGCGCCCAGCCATTGAAACGGCGATTCAGGGCATCGTCGATCAGCGTGACGTGCAGCGGCGTCAGCACGGTAAACAGCAGCACCTCCGGCACCGTCAGCACATTGAAGCTCAGGTACAGGCAGAGGTAAGTGATGCCGAACTGCAGCGCGCCGACCAGCATCACGCCGCCGATGAAGCGCGGCGCCACACCGCGCCACAGGGTGAAGGGCATGAACACCAGGGCGGCCAGCACCACCCGGGTAAGCACCGCGAAATAACTGTCCACCTGACCGGCCAGGAAGGCGCCGATCAGGTTGAAGGAAACCGCCCAGAGAAGCGTGACGATGAGGAGGTAATGCATGAGGTGCTCCTGACAAGAGCGCCGACATTACGCAGAGTGCGCAGCCAGCACAATCGCCCGTCCGGGCCGGATCCTTTCCCTGGCTAGCGGCGTGCGAGCGGGTCGCACTGGCTCAGATCCACCTCGCCCACGTAGGAATTGGCATTGCCCTGCACGCAGGCGATCTTGCGGTTGCGCCATTGCTCCCATTCGCTGACCGGGTACTGGCGGTTCCAGATGTCGTACAGGCGCTGGTCCTGGCGCGACAGGCGCAGGCGGTAGCGGTCGCTCATGTACAGGTAGATACGCGCGATGGCGCCCCGGGTGTAGTCCGGCGGCATGGCGGTACGCTGTTTGAAGTCCACCACGAACGGGCAGGCGCCGTACTGATAAGGCTTCTGGGTGAGCATGCCGAAGCCGTAATTGCTGCGGTCGCCATTCACCTCGCCAATGGATGGCACCAGATTGTGCAGGTCCGCTTCCGCGCGGCTGAACACCGGGTCGTTGGCCGTGCAGTTCTTGCGCCCGCCATCCTGCCAGCATTGGCGCTGATGACCGATCACCCAGGCCGGCACCACATGCTCCCACTCGATCCGGCCGGCGCGCTGGGCATTCTTGCGCGGTTCATAGCCACAGCTGTCCAGGTCGACGCGCTTGCCCTTGTAATTGCAGCCGCAATAGAACTCTACCGGCCGTTCCGCATAAAGCTTCCAGGCAATCTTCTTGGCTTCGGAAAAGGTGCGGGGAGCATCGGCCTGGACGAAATGAACGGGCAGGGCGATGAACAGCAGGGCGAACAGCAGGCGCATGGAAACTCTCGACAACATGACTGAGAGCGCATCCGTGCGCACGAGGCCGCGATTCTAGCCTGCCGCTGGCCCGCAAGTGCAAGGAATACAAGAGCTTGCGCGGAGTCGGTGCGCGTGCGGAGCCGCTAACTCACCGCCCCGTTGGAGCGGCTTCAGCCGCGATGCTTGCGCGCGAGCACAATCGCAACCAAAGCCGCCGCCATAGAAATGCGGTTGCATCCGCCCCGGCCCGAAGCCGCCCC
This sequence comes from Pseudomonas sp., assembly GCA_035497635.1. Taxonomy (GTDB): domain Bacteria; phylum Pseudomonadota; class Gammaproteobacteria; order Pseudomonadales; family Pseudomonadaceae; genus Serpens. The sequence continues at coordinate 9,736 of DATJDB010000234.1, forward strand.
AACGAAAGCTCCGACCAACGGCGGGTTTCTCTAAGTGTTTGTTCTACTGGCAAAAAAAAATCGCCTTCGGGGAAAAATATTGTTGACAGGGTTTCGGGTCGAACCTAATATGCGCCCCGTCCTGACACGGGGCTATAGCTCAGCTGGGAGAGCGCTTGCATGGCATGCAAGAGGTCGACGGTTCGATCCCGTCTAGCTCCACCAAATCTCTTTTGAGATTCGGTACTGAAGGTTTCGTCCCCTTCGTCTAGTGGCCTAGGACACCGCCCTTTCACGGCGGTAACAGGGGTTCGAGTCCCCTAGGGGACGCCATATTCCAGCGGTATCGCAGCAATGCGGTACACACGTCGAGAGACGCAAAATCCGGGGCTATAGCTCAGCTGGGAGAGCGCTTGCATGGCATGCAAGAGGTCGACGGTTCGATCCCGTCTAGCTCCACCAAATTCCACGACAGGCCAGCGCAAGCTGGCCTTGTTCTTCGAAGGTTTCGTCCCCTTCGTCTAGTGGCCTAGGACACCGCCCTTTCACGGCGGTAACAGGGGTTCGAGTCCCCTAGGGGACGCCATTTTCTTGCCCGTGCATTTTGCGGGGATCAAGGGTCGCCCATGTGGCGGCCCTTTTGTTTTGTCCGTGAAAAAGTACCCTTGGTCACGGCTGCCTCAACTCTGTGGGAGCGGGCTTGTCCGCGAGCTAAAGGCTCGCGAATGAATTCGCCCCCGCCGGGGGTTGCACCTCTATCCGCTGGCCTTGCTCGGGAAGTATTTGCGATCATGCGCGGGTCGCACAGCTAGATGCTGGGTGATTTTTCCTATTTGCAGCGTGGGAGTGCGAGCCATGAGCCTGACGATGGAAGCGATTTTGCAGCAGGCCCGTCCGGTTCTGCCGGTGCTGGTGATCGAGGATGTGGGCCACGCGCTGGATCTGGCGCAGGCACTGCATGCTGGTGGCACTCGTGTGCTGGAAGTGACCCTGCGCACGCCGCGCGCGCTGGAGGCCGTGTCGATCATCCGTCGCGAACTGCCGGACCTGATCGTCGGCGCCGGCACGTTGATCCATGCCGAGCAATTCCTCGAAGCCCGCGACGCCGGCGCGCAGTTCGCCGTCAGTCCCGGCTGCACCGAACGTCTGGCGCTGGCCGCGGAAGATCTGCAAATGCCGTATTTGCCGGGTGTGCTCACGCCGTCGGAAGTGCTGATGGCGCTGGAATTCGGTTACCGCTCGCTGAAACTGTTTCCGGCCAACGGCACCAGCAGCCTGAAGATGCTCAAAAGCCTCAAGGGGCCGTTCACCGGCATCCGCTTCTGTCCTACCGGTGGCGTCAATGTCGACAATCTGCTGACCTTCCTGCGCCTGCCCAACGTGGCTTGCGTCGGCGGCACCTGGATTGCCCCGGCCGATCTGGTCAAGGCGCGCGCCTGGGACCAGATCACCCAGTTGGCCAGCGAGGCCTGTTCCCTGGCCGCCAGCCTGGATGCGCCACGATGAAGTGGGATCTGCCCGATCCCTTCGTGCTCGAGCTGGATGTGGCGTCGAATGATATCGACGAGCTGGGCCATGCCAACAACGCCGTCTATGTCAGGTGGATGGAGCGCTGCGCCTGGAGCCATTCGCAGCACCTTGGCCTGGACCTGGCCGCCTACCGGCGGCTGGATCGGGCCATGGCGGTGGTGCGCCACGAGGTGAATTACCTGGTCAGCGCCTATCAGGGCGAACGCCTGTGCATGGGCACCTGGATCGTTGAGTCCGACCACAAGCTGCGCATGCTGCGGCGCTTTCAGCTGATTCGCCCGGCCGACGGCGCCACCCTGCTGCGCGCCCAGACCACCTTTGCCTGCATCGAGCTGTCCAGCGGTCGCCCACGGCGCATGCCGGTCGAGTTTGTCGAAGGTTATGGCAAGGCGCTGGTGATGACACAGCCGTAGGCAGCCGCCGACGAGCTCGCGGACGAGTCCGCCCCCACAGAGCCGGTCGCGGTGCTGGACCCGCGCCAGCTCCCACCTGCGCAATCATCCCCGTACACTACGCGCCCTTTGCGCTACACGAGTTTTCCCCATGCAAATCGCCCTGGCTCCCATGGAGGGGCTGGTCGACGAACTGATGCGCGACCTGCTCACCCGCGTGGGCGGCGTCGACTGGTGCGTCACCGAATTCATTCGCGTCTGTGATCGCCTGCTGCCGGAGAGCCATTTCCTCAAACTGGCGCCGGAACTGGCGCGCGGTTCGCGTACCGCCGGCGGTACGCCGATGCGCGTGCAGTTGCTGGGTTCCGATCCCGTCTGTCTGGCTGACAATGCCGCTTACGTCTGCGAGCTGGGTGCGCCGGTCATCGACCTGAACTTCGGCTGCCCGGCCAAGACGGTGAACAAGTCGCGCGGCGGGGCGGTATTGCTCAGGGAGCCGGAGCTGCTCAATCGCATTCTCGAGGAAGTGCGCCGCGCGGTGCCGGCCGCGATTCCGGTTACCGCCAAGATGCGTCTGGGTGTCGACAGCCCGGATCGCGCCCTGGACTGCGCCCGGGCGCTGGTTGAGGGTGGTGCGGGGCAGTTGGTGGTGCACGCGCGGACCAAGGCGCAGGGTTACCGGCCGCCGGCGCACTGGGAATGGGTCGCGCGGGTGCAGGAAGTGGTGCGCGTGCCGGTGTTCGCCAACGGCGAAATCTGGACGCTGGACGACTGGCGGCGCTGTCGCGAAGTCAGCGGCGTGCAGGATGTGATGCTCGGTCGCGGTCTGGTGGCGCGTCCCGACCTGGCGCGGCAAATCGCTGCCGCCCGTGCCGGCAACGCCGTCGAACCCATGAACTGGGTTGAGCTGCAACCGCTGTTGCGTGAGTTCTGGCAGCGCTCGCGCAGCCGCCTGGCACCACGCTATGCGCCGGGTCGTCTCAAGCAATGGCTGGGCATGTTGAGCCGTGGCTACCCGGAAGCGATCACCCTGTTCGAGCGGATTCGCCGGGAACAGGACTGTGATCGCATCGAAGCGCTGTTGCATGCGGAAGGCAAAGCGCTTCTCCGGGCCGGCTGACTTGCCGCTGCGCCGTACACGGCTATCGTGACGAAACGGTTACGACGCAGGTCCGCTGGTCGCATGGAAGCGCTCGGGTTGTCATGTGCGGGAGGGAGGTCGTGCCGGCAAGCCGGAGGCGTGAGTGCCGCACCGGGATTTTCTGCTTGCGGGATCGCCCGCGTTGCCTGGAAACCCGTATGCCCGCTCTCAAGCCTTTCCTGCTGCTCGCCTATCTCATGTCCGGTCACGGCTACTACACGGCACGCCTGGCCGAACTGGAAGGCACCGCTGCCACCCTCCTGTTTCTCGGGCTCTTTACCGTTCTGGTCGTCTGCCTGTTCCTGGCGGCCTTTAGTCGGCAGGCGCTCCTGCGCTGGAGTTACGCGCTGGCGCTGTTCGGCGCCGCGGTGTTCTTCGACACCTACCATCGCGTCACGGTCGATTACCTGACCTACCCGCAGTTCGTGTCGCTGCTGCATTCCCATGCCTTCATCGACGAGGCGTACCAGCAGTTTCGCGACAGCATCCTGTACGCCACGGCGACCGGTCTGCTGCTGCTGTTCGGCATCGGTCTGAAGCCAGCGTCCGCGCCCGTGCCGGGCTGGGTGGCTGGCGCTGCGCCCTGGGTCGGCCTGGTACTGCTGGCCAGTGTGCTGTTCGTGCGCGCCGGCGCGGGCGCGCGCGGGCTGCCGGTGATGTACACGCCGCTAGCCTACTTGGGCCTGTATGGCTACGAAGCGCTGAGCGACACCGTTGGCGAGCGTCAGCCGGTCGCGCTGCCACGCGGCGAGCGGGTCATCGATCACGACATCGTGCTGATCGTCGATGAAAGCGTGTCCGGGCATTATCTGGACATCAACCACCCGCAAGGCGTACCCAGCGGCCTGGCCGCCTTGCCGGTCGGGGTGAGCCTGTTCAACTACGGTTACGCCGCCTCGATCGCCAACTGCAGCGCCGACACCAACGTCACCCTGCGCCATGGCGGTACGCGTGACGATTACCTGCGCATCAACTCCACCATGCCGTCCATCTGGCAGTACGCCCGGCAGGCCGGGTTGCGCACCGTATACATCGATGCCCAGCGCACCCATGGCGCCTTGCAGAACCTGATGACCAAGGATGAGGTGCTGGAGTTGGACGCCTTCATCCAGTACGACGATGTGCCGGTGCGCGACCGCGACATGGCGGTGGCGGATAGCCTGGCCGAGCTGCTCGGCAACGATCGGGCCGAGCTGATCCTGGTCAACAAGATGGGCGCGCACTTCCCGGTGCACGACAAGTTCCCGGACGAATTTCTGCGCTACCAGCCGGCGCTGCCGCGCGGCCGCTACCTGAACGTCGGCGATACCGGCGAGCGGGCCGGCTTCGATGGCACCGCCGAGGACTGGATCCGTTACCGCAACTCCTATCGCAACACCCTGTTATGGAATGTCGGGGAATTCTTCACCCGCCTGCTGGCACGCGCCGACCTGAGTCGCGCCGTGGTGCTGTACACCTCGGACCATGGTCAGGACCTGCATGAACGCGGCAATCCCGGGCTGAACACACACTGCGGTGGCGATCCGGTGGTGGAGGAGGGGCTGGTGCCGCTGCTCGTCCTGCAGGGCGGCAACCTGACGACCCTAGACTGGCAAACCGAGCTGGAGGCCAATCGCAACAAGTCCAGCCACTACAACCTGTTCCCGACCTTGCTGGAGCTGCTTGGCTACCAACGCGAGGCGATACGGGCGACTTACGGCGCCTCGCTGAGTCAGCGCAGCGAGGACGAGTTCACATTCAATACCCGCTTCAACGCCCGCCTGGGCGCCGAGCCGAGCTGGAAGCGTATCGAACTGGACGAGGTGGTTTCGCCGGATTTGTAGGGTGCTGCTTCTGTGGGGCCGGCTTTATGCCGGCCGGCGGAGCCATGGGGGAGTACCCAAGGGCCGGCTGGCGCCGGCCTTGGCCGGGATAAACCCGGCCCCACAATTTGCGGCCCTCGAGTATTGAGCCTGCTGCCAATGTTCCAGATTTCTCTTCAGCCCCTTGCCGCCGGCGGCATGCCGTTGCCGCTTGCCACCCTTCCGGCCGACGTCTACCTCGCCTCAACCCCTTGAAAAACAAGCCTTTTGCTACATGGCACAGTGCTTGCTTTCCTTCTGGCAGGCAAGGCGACCGGCAACGGCGCCCGGCAAACGATTCGAGGGAAAGGCACATGGCTATCAGTTTCGACAAGGCGCTGGGAATCCACGAGAAGGCTCTGAACTTCCGCGCGCAGCGTGCCGAGGTGCTGGCGAACAATATCGCCAACGCCGACACGCCGCACTACAAGGCGCGCGACCTGGAGTTCTCCAGCGTGCTGGCCAGCCAGACCAACACGAGCGGCAGCTTCAACCTGAACCGCACCAGCGCCCGCCACATCGAGGGCGAGGGCGTGTCGTTCAGTACTGAGTCGCTGCAATACCGCACCCCGCATCACCCGTCCATCGATGGCAACACCGTGGACGCCCAGGTCGAGCAGGCTGCCTACACCAAGAATGCGGTGGACTTCCAGGCCAGCTTCACCTTCCTCAACAACAAATTCAAAGGCCTGATGTCGGCCCTCAGGGGGGAATAAGCCATGTCGCTGACCAACGTATTCAACATCGCCGGTAGCGGCATGAGCGCCCAGAGCACCCGCCTGAACACCGTGGCGAGCAACATCGCCAACGCCGAAACCGTGTCTTCCAGCCTGGAAGAGACCTACCGCGCCCGCAAGCCGGTGTTCGCCACCATGCTGCAGCAGCAGGTCAATCCGGCCGGTCAGTCGCTGTTCGCCGAGCAGGACGCCGCCGGTTACGGCGTGCGCGTCGCCGGCATCGTCGAAGACCAGGCCGAGCTGCAGGCCCGCTACGAGCCGACCCATCCGACGGCGGACAAGGACGGCTACGTCTACTACCCGAACGTCAACGTGGTCGAGGAAATGGCCGACATGATCGCCGCCAGTCGCGCCTTCCAGACCAACACCGAAATGATGAATACCGCCAAAACCATGCTGCAGAAGGTGCTGACCCTCGGTCAGTAAAGGTGAAGGATCATGAGCACGATCAATACCAATACATCCCAGTCGATTCTTGACCAGTACCAGGTCAAGCAGAAGCCGAACACCACGGGCGACGCCGCCCTGGGCAAGGATTCCTTCCTGCAGCTGCTGGTTGCCCAGATGGAAAACCAGAACCCGCTGGACCCGCAGGACAACACCCAGTTCGTTGCCCAGCTCGCGCAATTCTCCAGCCTGGAAAGCATGAACAACCTGAACTCGACGGTGGAGTCCTTCATGGGCAGCTACCAGTCGTCCCAGGCGCTGCAGGCCTCCTCGCTGGTCGGTCGCTCGGTCATCGTGCAGACCGGCAAGGCGCTGGTGGACACCAGCAAGAGCATGACCGGCAACGTGATGATGCCGGCCGATGGCAGCAACCTGAACGTGAAGATCTACGACGACAAGGGTGCTCTGGTGAAGACCATGCCCATGGGGGACTGGAGCGCCGGTACCGTCGACTTCATCTGGGATGGCGTCAACGACAAGAACGAGAAGGTCGAGTCCGGCAACTACACCTTCGTCGCCGAAGCGCAGATCGATGGTGAGGCGGTCGCGCTGCCCACCTACCTGCCCGCCACCGTCAACAGCGTCACCCTGGCGGGTGGCGAAATGCATCTGAACCTGGCTGGCATGGGGCGTCTGCCGCTCTCCAGCGTACTGACCATCGGCCAATAACCGGTTTCTGAAAGGAGTTTCACCATGTCGTTCAACGTCGCTCTGAGCGGTCTGGCTGCGGCCAACAAGGACCTCGCCGTTACCGGCAACAACATCGCCAACGTCGCCACCACCGGCTTCAAGGGTTCGCGCGCCGAATTCGCCGACGTCTACTCGGCCTCGATCCTCGGCACCGGCGGCAAGGTCGCCGGCGCCGGCGTGCGCACCGCCGCCATCTCCCAGCAGTTCACCCAGGGCAACATCAACCACACCGGCAACAGCCTGGACCTGGCGATCAACGGCAACGGTTTCTTTGCGATGAGCGCGCAGGGCCAGATGATGTACACCCGTGCCGGCGAGTTTGGTACCGACAAGGACGGCTATATCCAGAACAGTTCCGGCTTCCGTCTGCAGGGCTTCCCGGTGGGTGCGGGCGGGCAGATTCTGCAGGGCAAGAAGGTCGACCTGCAGGTGGACACCTCCAGCGTGTCACCCAAGGCTACCAGCCTGATCAACGAGACCATCAACCTGGACTCGACTGCGTCGATCATTCCGGCGGCCCCAGTTTTCGATTCCAGCGACCCGGAGACCTTCAATTGGTCGACCTCGGTGCCGGTGTACGACTCGCTGGGCAACTCGCACACCATGACCCACTACTTCTCGAGGCGGCAGGAGGTATTGCCGGCCACGGGAACCTATTGGGAGATGTACACGCTGATCGATGGGCTCGATCCGTTGGACCCGACCAGCAACGTGCCGACGCCGGAGCGTTTGGAATTCGATACCTCCGGCCGCCTGACCATGCCGGCTGCGGGTGAGTTCACCATCAACGGAGATCCTACGAGTCCGCCTGCGTGGGTGCCGCAGCAGATCACCGATGCTACTACCAATCCGCCGACCGCCGTGGCCAACGGTGCCGTGGCCAACCCGACCGGTGTCACCGTCAGCTTTGCCGACATGACCCAGTTCAACGCCGTCTCAGCCGTCACCAGCCAGAAGCAGGACGGTTACGCCACCGGCCAGTTGTCCGGACTGAACATCGACGAGAACGGCAACATGTTTGCCGCCTTCACCAACGGCCAGTCCAAGCTGATCGGCCAGGTGATGCTGGTGAACTTCTCCAACCCGCAGGGCCTCAAGCCGGTCGGCGGCACCGCCTGGGTGGAAACCTACGCCTCGGGCGTGCCGATCGAGGGCATGGCCAAGAGCGGTACCTTCGGTGCCATCCAGGCCGGCGCGCTGGAAGAATCCAACGTCGACCTGACCGCGCAGCTGGTGCAGCTGATCAAGGCGCAGAGCAACTACCAGGCCAACGCCAAGACGGTGACCACGCAAACCACCGTCATGCAGACCACCATCAACATGACCTGATGGCGGGCGAGTGAAACGAACGGGAGCCTTTGGGCTCCCGTTTTTGTTCGCGGATTTCGAAAAATGGAGGGGAGGTTGCGGTCTCTTGTAGGGCCGGCTTTATGCAGGCCGGCCGAGCCGAGCCCGCCTCCAACTCGATTGCGGACCCGTGGGAGCGGACTTGTCCGCGAGTTCTTTCGTGCCGGCGACACCCGGCTGGCGGCCCTTCGCCGTACCTGGCCGAGCGCCTGGCCAGGGGCGCCCCTAGCCGGGCGCCCCAAAAAACTCGAGAACGAGTTCGCTCCCGCAGTATCTGGCACGATGCTTGCTCCTCCTCTGGCAAGGCCCGCAAGGGCGGCAAGAACCTGCCGGAGGATTGAAGTGGACAAGATGCTGTATGTGGCAATGACCGGTGCCAGCCAGAACACTCTGGCGCTGCAGTCGCATGCCAACAATCTGGCCAACATTTCCACCAGTGGTTTTCGTCGCGACTTCGAGCAGGCGCGCTCCATGCCGGTGTTTGGCGACAGCCTGCCGGCCCGCGCCTATGCCATGAGCGAACGACCGGGCACCGACTTCACTCCCGGCGCGTTGCAGGAAACCGGCCGCGAGCTGGACATCGCCATCGAGGGCGATGGCTGGATCGCCGTGCAGACTCCGCTGGGCGGCGAAGCCTATGTGCGTACCGCCAGCCTGAAAATCGATTCCGTAGGCATCCTGCGCGCCGGCAACGATTTGCCGGTGATGGGCAATGCCGGCCCGGTGGTGATTCCGCCGGAGCAGAAGGTCGAGATCGGCAGCGACGGCACCATCAGCGTCCGCGCACTCGGCGAGAACCCTAACGTGATGGCTGTTGTGGACCGCATCAAGCTGGTCAACCCGGACCCCGCAAATCTGGAAAAAGGCCTCGATGGCCTGATCCACCACAAGGGCGGCCCCATCGAGGCCGACGCCAATGTCCAGCTGATTTCCGGTTTCGTGGAAACCAGCAACGTGAATGCCGTGGCCGAGATGACGTCCATCCTGGCCCTGTCCCGCCAGTTCGAACTGCAAGTGAAGTTGATGCGCACCGCCGAGGATGATGCCGCGGCGATGACCAAGGTCATGCAAATCGGTTGATTCGAGACGGCGCCAGGCGGCGTCGCATGAAGGAGATTTCCAATGCTTCAGGCCCTGTGGGTAAGCAAGACCGGTCTGTCCGCCCAGGACATGAACCTGACCACCATTTCCAACAACCTGGCCAACGTCTCGACCACCGGTTTCAAGAAAGACCGTGCCGAGTTCCAGGACCTGCTCTATCAGGTTCGCCGTCAGCCGGGTGCCAACTCCACCCAGGATTCCGAGCTGCCCACCGGCCTGCAACTGGGTACCGGGGTGCGTATCGTTGGCACCCAGAAGAACTTCAGCGGCGGCAGCCTGCAGACCACCGACCAGCCGCTGGATATGGCCATCAACGGCCGGGGCTTCTTCCAGATCCTCACCCCGGACGGCACCGTGGCCTACACCCGCGACGGTACCTTCCACCTCAACTCCGAGGGTCAGGTGGTCACCGCCAACGGTTATGCGCTGGAGCCGGCGATTGTCGTGCCGCCGGAAACCCAGACCTTCACCGTGGGCCAGGACGGCACCGTGTCGGTCACCGTGTTCGGTGATCCCGCCTCGCAGGTGATCGGCAACCTGCAGACCGCCGATTTCATCAACCCCGCTGGCCTGCAGGCCGTGGGCGGCAACCTGTTCCTGGAAACCGCCGCCAGCGGTGCGCCGCAGGTCGGCCAGCCGGGCATGAACGGCCTGGGCACCGTGCTGCAGGAAACCCTGGAAAACTCCAACGTCAGCACCGTGGAAGAGCTGGTGAACATGATCACCACCCAGCGCGCCTACGAG
>DATJDB010000235.1:0-2864 GCA_035497635.1 Pseudomonas sp.
ATAGTCGGGTTATGGTTGGATTTTCTGTTCGGATTTGATGATTCATTGAATCAAAGAGCTTGACCGGAATAATCACGAATCTATAATGCGCACCCTTAGTGGACTCATAGCTCAGCTGGATAGAGTACTCGGCTACGAACCGAGCGGTCGGAGGTTCGAATCCTCCTGAGTCCGCCACATTGAAAAAGCCCGCAGCGATGCGGGCTTTTTCTTTTTCAGCTTCCTGACTTCACGCAGCCCTGCTCATCGAAGCGCACGGTGCGCAGACCGCCTTGCTCGTCGCGGTATTGATAGCGCGTCTGGCCGTTGCGGTGGCTGATCTTCTCGGGCTTGCCGAGCGCGCTTTCGATCTCGCCGCGGCTCATACCGGCACGAACTTCCCGGCGAATCTGTGCGGTGCGGCGCTCCCGTGGGTCCAGCAGGCCGCCGCAGGGTAATGTCCGCTGCTGGCCGCTCACCCGTCCTGCGGCCTGGTATTGGATAGACGGGGCCGGCAGGCTGTTTGCCGGCTCCAGGCGCAACCTTTCGCCGTTCGGGCAGCGCTGATCCGAGAAGCTCACCTGGCCCTGGTCATCGAGGCAGCGGTAATAGTCTGCACCCTGGCTGATCAGGGGCAGGCCGATCACCAGCACCCCTGTCCAGATCAATGCCTGCAATCCCTGCATGGCGCCTGCTCCTTTGCATTTTTGGCGAGCCGAGTGTAGCTGGCAGGTGGATTCTTGCAGCGCGGCATGTGTCCTGCTGCACAATTGGCGCGTCGCAAAACGCATCCGGTGAATGACCTGACTTTTTGCTGGCTCGGTCGAACTTCCGTGGAGCGCAGCGGCCTGAGGCAGTGCTATCATCCCCGGCTCCGCCCCAAAGGGGTTCTGGAATCGACCCACCATGGACTTACCCAGTAGTCACTTATTCGTAAGCTCGTTTGCCCTGTCGCGTATGGACTAAGGCCCCTTCGGCGTGCTCCGCCAGTGGGGGTGGAGTGCGTCAATGACCGAAGTAGAAGTCAAGAAAACCCAGGAAAGCCTGCAGGACCGCCTCGCACAGGTGGTCGACCTGCTGCACCGCCACCGTCTGGTCGAAAATCTGGCCCATCGTCAGGAGGCCTCCAATCAGGAGGTCATCGACGATCTGGTGCGCCGTCAGAACCTGACGGATCTGCAACGCAAGCTCGATGAGCTGCACCCGGCGGATATCGCCTACATCCTCGAAGCCCTGCCGCTCGATGAGCGCCTGACCGTCTGGCAACTGGTCAAGGCCGAGCGCGACGGCGACATTCTCCTCGAAGTGTCCGATGCGGTCCGGGAAACCCTGATCGCCGACATGGAAGACCACGAGCTGCTCGCCGCCGCCAAGGAAATGGACGTCGACGAGCTGGCCGATCTGGCGCCGGAATTGCCGCGCGACGTGGTCTACGAGCTGATGGAGAACCTCGACGCCCAGCAGCGCGAGCGTATGCGCTCGGTGCTCTCGTACGAGGAGGACCAGGTCGGCGCGCTGATGGACTTCGAGATGGTCACCATCCGTGAGGACGTCAGTCTGGAAGTGGTGCTGCGCTATCTGCGCCGCCTCAAGGAGCTGCCCGGACATACCGACAAGCTCTTCGTGCTCGATCAGGACGGCGTGCTGACGGGCGTATTGCCGCTCAAGCGCCTGCTGGTCAGCGACCCGGAGCGCCAGGTGGGCGAGGTAATGTCCGATGATCCGGTGACCTTCAATCCGGACGAGGACGCCTACGATGCCGCCCAGGCATTCGAGCGCTATGACCTGGTGACGGCCCCGGTGGTGGACAAGGCTGGCAAGCTGATTGGTCGCCTGACCATCGACGAGATGGTTGACCTGATTCGTGAGGAAAGCGAGAACGAAGTCCTCAACATGGCCGGTCTGCGTGAGGAGGAGGACATCTTCGCCTCGGTGTGGAAATCGATGGGCAACCGCTGGGCCTGGCTGGCGGTGAACCTGGTGACCGCCTTCATCGCCTCGCGGGTCATCGGTCTGTTCGATGGTTCCATCGAGAAGCTGGTGGCCCTGGCGGCCCTGATGCCCATCGTGGCCGGCATCGGCGGCAATTCGGGCAACCAGACCATCACCATGATCGTGCGGGCCATGGCCCTCGATCAGCTCGGTTCCGGCAACGCCACCTGGCTATTGCGCAAGGAGCTGGGCGTCGGCCTAGTCAACGGCCTGCTCTGGGGCGGAGTGATCGGTGCGGTGGCCTGGCTGCTGTACGACAGCTGGTCGCTGGGCTTGGTGATGACGGCGGCGATGACCCTCAACCTGCTGCTGGCGGCATTGATGGGTGTGCTGATCCCGATCACCCTGGCGCGCATGGGGCGCGACCCGGCGATGGGGGCCAGCGTGATGATTACCGCGGTGACCGACAGTGGCGGTTTCTTCATCTTCCTTGGTCTGGCGACGCTGTTCCTCATGTAGCGGACAGGCAATAAAAAACCGGCCATGGGGCCGGTTTTTTATTGGAGGAAAGTTTGCCGCTCAATGCGTTTGCGAACCGGCCATTTCCATATCGTTGGCAATCAGCGCAACCAGTGCGTTCTGCTGGCGACGGGTCAGCTGGCGGAAACACTGCAGCAGTTCACGCTCGCTCAGGGTCAGCTCGGGACTGTCCAGGCGCAGCGCCAGATCGTCGCCCAGCGAGGCTTCCTGCTGCATGCTCTGCTCAAGCCGGGCGATGATCTCGGAGTTCATGCTGCGGTGATGATTGCGGGCCACTTCGGCGATGCGATCACGCATCCCGTCGGGCAAACGCACGACGAACTTGTCAGCGGTACGGCTGGAATAGATGGCCTGTTTCATGGGACGCATATGGATCACCGATCTAGTTCTAGGAATGAATGTTGAAGACTCAA
>DATJDB010000236.1:0-10532 GCA_035497635.1 Pseudomonas sp.
GGACTCACCGCCGCGCAAATCGCCGAACAACAATAAGAGCGGGTACCCCTATGTCGAATCATCGCCAGACTCACGCCGGCTTGCTTGAACGGCTGATCTTCAACAACCGCCCCGTGGTCATCCTGCTCTGCTTGCTGGTCACGCTGCTCCTTGGCTGGCAGGCCAGCCAGATTCGTCCCTCGACCAGCTTCGAGAAGATGATCCCGCTGGAACACCCCTACATCCAGAACATGCTCGAATACCGTGACGACCTGGCCAACCTGGGCAACACGGTGCGTATCGCCGTCGCGGCGAAGCAGGGCGATATCTTCGACGCTCAGTACATGGAGACGCTGCGTCAGATCCATGACGAAGTCTTCTATATCAACGGCGTCGACCGTTCCTCGCTGAAATCGCTGTGGAGTCCCAGCGTGCGCTGGACCGAGGTGACCGAGGAAGGCTTCGACGGCGGCGAAGTAATTCCGCAGAGCTATGACGGTTCCCAGGCCAGCCTCGACGAGCTGCGCTCGAATATCCTCAAGTCCGGCCAGGTCGGCCGCCTGGTGGCCAACGATTTTCGCTCCAGCATCATCGATGTGCCACTGCTGGAAGTATTCGCCGATCCGCAAGACCAGAGCCGTCTGCTCAACCTGGATTACCGCGAGTTCTCCCACGCACTGGAAGAAAAGATCCGCGACAAATACCAGGCCCTGGACCCGAATGTGGAAATCCACATCGTCGGCTTCGCCAAGAAGGTCGGTGACCTGATCGATGGCCTGGTGGCGGTGGTGCTGTTCTTCGGCGCCGCCTTCCTGATCACCATGGTGCTGCTGTACTGGTTCACCCACTGCTCGCGCAGCACGGCGGCGGTGCTGAGTACCACCCTGATCGCGGTGATCTGGCAGCTGGGCCTGATGAATCTGGTCGGCTTCGGCATCGACCCCTATTCGATGCTGGTACCGTTTCTGATCTTCGCCATCGGCATCTCCCACGGCGTGCAGAAGATCAACGGCATCGCCCAGCAGTCCAGCGGCACCGACAGCCCGCTGATCGCCGCGCGCCTGACCTTCCGCCAGCTGTTCCTGCCCGGCATGATCGCCATCCTGGCCGACGCGGTGGGCTTCATTACCCTGCTGATCCTCGATATCGGCGTGATCCACGAACTGGCCATCGGCGCTTCCATCGGTGTGGCGGTCATCGTGTTCACCAACCTGATCCTGCTACCGGTGGCGATTTCCTACCTGGGCATCAGCAGGAAGGCCGTGCAGCGCAGCAAGCAGTACGCCAGCAGCAACCATCCGTTCTGGCGTCTGCTGTCGAACTTCGCCAACCCGGTGGTGGCGCCGATTTCCGTGGCGCTGGCGCTGGCGCTGGCAGTAGGCGCCTTCTGGTACCAGAAGGAAAACCTGCAGATTGGCGATCTGGATCAGGGCGCGCCGGAATTACGTCCGGACTCGCGCTACAACCAGGACAACGACTACATCATCCGCCATTACTCGACCAGCTCCGATGTGCTGGTGGTGATGGTCAAGACCGGCGTTGAAGGTTGTTCCAGCCACCAGACCCTGTCGGCCATCGACGAGCTGATGTGGAAGATGGACAACACCCCCGGCGTGCAGTCCGCCGTGTCGCTGGTCAGCGTGTCCAAGCAGGTCATCAAGGGCCTGAACGAGGGCAGCCTCAAGTGGGAGGCGCTGTCGCGCAACCAGCAGATCCTCAACAGCTCCATCGCCCGCGCCGAAGGCCTGTACAACAACGCCTGTTCGCTGGCTCCGGTACTGATCTTCCTGGAAGACCACAAGGCCGACACCCTCAAGCGCGTCACCGCCGAGGTGGAAACCTTCGCCGCGCAGTACAACCGTGACGGCCTGGAATTCCTGCTGGCTTCCGGCAACGCCGGCATCGAGGCGGCCACCAACGAGGTGATCGCCAGTTCCGAACTGACCATCCTGACCCTCGTCTACCTGTGTGTGGCGGGCATGTGCCTGATCACCTTCCGCTCGATCGCCGCGACCATCTGCATCGTGCTGCCGCTGATCCTCACCTCAATTCTCGGCAACGCGCTGATGGCCTCCCTCGGCATCGGCATGAAGGTGGCGACCCTGCCGGTGATCGCGCTGGGCGTGGGCATCGGCGTGGACTACGGCATCTACATCTACAGCCGCCTGGAAAGCTTCCTGCGTGCCGGCCTGACCCTGCAGGAGGCCTACTACGAGACGCTGAAGTCCACCGGCAAGGCCGTGCTGTTCACCGGCCTGTGCCTGGCGGTGGGCGTGGCGACCTGGATGTTCTCGGCCATCAAGTTCCAGGCCGACATGGGCCTGATGCTGACCTTCATGTTCATCGTCAACATGTTCGGTGCCCTGTGGCTGTTGCCGGCGCTGGCGCGCTTCCTGATTTCCCCACAGCGTCTGGCGGGCAAGGAAGGCGGATCGCTGTTCGCACACTGATTTCAGCCGCTCCACAAGAAACCGCAGCCCAGGCTGCGGTTTCTTGTTTCCGTCCGTCCTTGCGCCGGAATGTGCGACTTGTCGGGCAATCCAATAGGCCTCACACACTGGCGACCCCGTGTCGCCTGGAGGTCAACCATGACAACCGATCATTCCGATATCCGGGCGCTGCTTGATCGGTGGGCCAACAGCGTGCGCGAGCGCGACCTGGACGGCATCGCCGCGATCTACACCGAAGACATCGTGGCCTTCGACGCCATCGGCGCGCTGCGCTTCAGTGGCCTGCCGAGCTACCGCGAGCATTGGCGGCGTTGTCTTGAGCAGACCAAGGGTGAAGTGCTTTTTCAGTTGCAGGACCTGCACATCGAACAGGATGGCTCGCTGGCCTGTGCCTTCGGCCTCTGCCATTGCGGCTGCGAGAACGAGCAGGGCGAGATGGAAGGCGCCTGGATGCGTTTCACCCAGCTGATGCGCCGTAGCAGCGAGCAGTGGCGAATCATTCATGAGCACTGGTCCGCCCCGTTCGATCCGCAAAGCGGCCAAACCCATTTCGCTCTTCAACCCGAATGAGGGCTCAGCCATGACCCAGGCAATTCCCAACGACTATCCCGGCCTGATTCCCTACATGAGCATTCGCGGGGCGGCGCAGGCGCTGGAGTTCTATCAGAAGGCCTTTGGCGCCCAGGTCGCCTACCGTATCAATGGCCCGCAAGGCCGACTCGGGCATGCCGAACTGCGGGTCGGCAAGGCCTGCTTCATGCTCGCCGACCCGTGCGAGGGCAATAGCCCGATGGCTGCGTCACCGGAGCATTCCAGCGCCATCAGCCTTTATCTGTATGTGGAGGACGTCGACGCCTGCTTCGCCCAGGCGCTGGCCGCCGGAGCCGAGCAGGTCATGGCGCCGCAGGACATGTTCTACGGCGACCGCAGCGGTATGCTGCGTGACCCCTACGGCTTCATGTGGAGCCTGGCCAGCCATATCGAGGATGTGTCTCCTGAAGAACTCGAGCGCCGCGCCGCGCAGATGTTTACCCAGCCGCCAGCGGGCACACCCTGAACGACCCTGTAGGGCCGGCTTTACGCCGGCCAGTGGAGTCCGCAGCGTCGCCCCCACCGCCATCGGCCGGGGTCAACCCGGCCCTACAGATGTGGCCTCGTTCGATGCGGAGGATGAGAACCTGTAGGGCCGGCTTTATGCCGGCCAGCGGAGTTGCGGGCCCGTGCCGCAGCACCGTCCCAACGCCGTCGGCCGGCATAAAGGCGGCCTTACAGGGCGCGTGAGAATCTGTAGGCTCTGGCAACGTCCCCACGGAGCGCGGTGTCTCACAAAAGCAGAGGGCGGGCGCAGCCGTGCAATCCCCCGGGCGGCTGTGTAGGCTAGCCGCTGGTCGGCGCGCTTTGTGCCGAGAGCTGGGAGTTTCTGCTCGTGCGCATTGCCTCCAAGACCCTGCTGCGACTGCTGTTTGCCCTGGTTCTGTTGGTGCTTCTGCTCTGGTTCTGGCGCCCCTGGCAGGGACCGCTGGTCACCGGCTATCAAGTCGAGGAACGCCCGCTGGTGCAGCGAGTGGTGGCCAGTGGCGAGGTGTCCAGCAAATCCCTGGCGCGCATCGGCAGCGAGCTGACCGGGGTGGTCAAGGCGCGCCATGTGCGCGAAGGCGACCGCGTCGAAGCGGGCGATCTGCTCATCGAATTGCGCGATGACGAACAACAGTCGCGGTTGCGCGAAGCCGAAGCGGCGCTGCGCCAGTTGATCGATTCCAGCCGCCCGCAGGCCGAGGCACAGTTGCGCGATGCCGAAAGCCAGCTGGCGCAGGCCAGTCGTGAACGCGAGCGCCGCGAAACGCTGTTCGAACGCGGCCTGCTTTCCGCCGAGGCCCGTGAGCTGGCGCGGCGTGCCGAGCTGACCAGCCGGGTGGCCCGCGACCGCACCCGTCTGCAGCGCGACGCGCTGGCCGAGGGCGGCAGCGAGGAGCAGCAGCTGCGTCAGCGGCTGGCTCAGGCGCAGGTCGCCGTGGCGCGCACGCGCATCCATGCCACCCACGCCGGCACGGTGCAGACTCGCAACGTCGAACCCGGCGATCTGGTGCGCCCCGGCGATCTGCTGCTGCAAATCGCCCGCGCCGACAGCCGCGAGATCCTGCTGCCGCTAGACGAAAAGAACCTGGGCCCGGTGGCCCTCGGTCAGCCGGCCTGGGTGATTCCCGATGCCTGGCCCGAGCGCGTGCTCAATGCGCGGGTCAGTTACCTGGCGCCCGCCGTCGATCCCAACCAGGGCACCCTTGACATCCACCTGGAACTGCTCGATGAGGCCGATTTCCTGCGCCAGGGCATGAGCGTGTCGGTGAACATCGAGACCGCGCGCCGCGAGCGGGCCCTGGTCATCAGCAACGATGCGCTGCTGGGCCGCGAAGGCGGGCGGGCGCACGTATTGCGGGTCGGCGCCGATGGCACCATCGAGCGCGTTGCGGTGCGTCTGGGCCTGCGCAGCATGGCGCTCAGCGAGGTGCTGGAAGGGCTGCAGGCGGGGGATCGGGTACTTAACGATAGCGCCGAACCGGGCCAGCAGGTGCGTCTCAACCTGCTGCCACTGCCGGGCGCGGAGTAGGCCGTGGGCTGGCTGGACGCGCTGTGGCTCGAATGGAAGATTGCGCTGGCTTTCCTGTTCGACAACAAACTGCAGACTCTGCTGATCATGGTGGGCATCGCCGTGGGCTCAGCGGTGATCGTCTTTATCACCGCGCTGATCAGCGGCCTGCAGGCCAACGTCATCGAGCGCACCCTGGGCACCCAGGCGCACCTGAAGGTGCAGATGCCCGATGACGCCAACCGGCTGCTGCCCGCGCCGGACGGCGCCGTGGCCTTGGTGCTGGAAAGTCCGCGGGCTCAGCGCCTGCGCTCGCTGAGCAACTGGCAGAGCGTGCGCGACCTGCTGGATGGCCAGCCCCAGGTGCTGGCGGTGTCGCCGCTAGCCACCGGCCCGGCCATCGCCCGGCGTGGCCTGGCGCGCGCCTCGGTGGCACTGATGGGCATCGACCCGGAACGCTACCTGCGCATCGTGCCCGTCGCCCGCGATCTGGTGGCCGGGCGTTTCCTGGTTGAAGGCGATCAGGTAGCCATCGGTAGCGAGCTGGCCAAGGACTTGGGACTGGGCGTCGGCGACAAGCTGCGTCTGGACGGTGGCCAGGGCCGCGAGCTGGTCATGCGGGTCGCCGGCATCTTCGAGCTGGGCGTACGCGAGCTGGATTCGCGCTACGTCTACCTCGATCTGCGCCAGGCGCAGATTTTGCTCGACTTGCCTGGCGGGGTGACGCAGATCGACCTGACCGTGCAGGACATCTTCGCCGCCGAAACGATTGCCGAGCGCCTCGGCCGGCTCACCGGCATGCAGGCGGAAAGCTGGATGGCCACCAACGGCCAACTGCTCAATGCGCTTAGCTCGCAGAGCATGACCACGGAAATGATCCGCGTCTTCGTCGGCCTGTCGGTGGCCTTCGGCATCGCCAGCGTACTGGCGGTCAGCGTGGTGCAGCGCACTCGGGAGATCGGCATCCTGCGCGCCATGGGCAGTCCGCGTCGGCAGGTGATGCGTGTGTTCCTGCTGCAGGGCGGGTTGCTCGGGCTGGCCGGCTCGGCGCTCGGCGGGCTGGTCGGCTGGGCGCTGGTCATGGTGTTCAATATCTTCGGGCCGGGGCTGTTCTATGTGGCGGTGCCCACCGGGTTGGTGCTGTCGGCAATGGCGGTAGCGACCCTTACTGGTGTGCTGGCCGCAGCGGCGCCGGCGCGGCGCGCGGCCCGTTACGATCCGGCGGTGGCGATTCGTTATGTCTGACGTCCAGGAAGTATTGCGCCTGGAAGGGCTGCGCAAGATCTACAACCCCGGCACGCCGCAGGAACAGGAGGTGCTGCACGGCCTGGACATGCGCCTGACGCGTGGCGAGTTGACCGCGCTGATCGGCCCCAGCGGCTCGGGCAAGAGCACGCTGCTGAATGTCATCGGCCTTCTGGATTCGCCCAGCGCCGGCGAGCTGTACCTGCTCGGCCAGCCGACCCGCACGCTGGACGATGAGTCGCGCACCCGTCTGCGCAACGAAGCCATCGGCTTCGTGTTTCAGTTTCACCACCTGATTTCGGCGTTCAGCGTGCTGGACAACGTGCTGATGCCGCTGATGATCCGCCACGGCAAGCCGAGTCCCGCCGATGTGCAACTGGCCGAGCAGCTGTTGGCGCAGGTGGGCCTGGAAGACTTTGCCGGCAAGCGCGCCGGCCAGCTGTCCGGGGGGCAACAGCAGCGCGTGGCCATCGCCCGCGCCCTGGTGACCCGCCCGGCCTTGTTGCTGGCCGATGAGCCTACCGGCAATCTGGATACCCGCACAGCGGAGCAGGTGTTCGATCTGTTCCGCGAGATCAATCGGGAATTCGGCTGCGCCGTGCTGGTGGTCACCCATGACCCACGGCTGTCGGCCAGTTGCCGACGCAGCATCGAGCTGGTGGACGGACGCATCGTGCGAGATACGGGGCTGGCGTAGGGCAGTCGGCGCTTTTCCGGCCGCCGTTGGGAGCTGAACCGAAGCGGCAATCGTGCGGCCCTTGACCGTCTACGGGTAGGGTGTATTCAGAACCGAATCGGCAACGGCCGAAAATCGCGCGGGGTCAGGGTGTGGGTGGCCAGCAGGTCGATCATGCGGCCGTCCAGTCGAGCGCTGGCCTCTTCAATCTGAATGGTCAGATTTTCGGCACATACGGCTTCGCCTTCCAGGAAAGCATCGGCATAACGATCGGCGGACGACTGGCCAAACTGATCGATGGCCAGTTCGCCTTCCAGCACGGTCTCGCCTTCCGGGCTTACGGCCTTCACCGCCACGCGCAGGTCGGTGATGTCGTGAAGGCCGCTGTCGAAGGAAAACACGGCTGAACATTGGCCCTGGCCGGCCCAGATGGTGCTGGAGTGCCAGAATTCGACCGCCTGTGACAAGTTGGGCAGGCCGAGGGCGATCAGGCTGACGGCGAAAAGCAGGGAACTACGCATCGGGGACTCCTGTTCTTGTTCTTCACTGAACCCACGAAACATGGCGGCCATCAATGGCCGGCCGGACGGTAAAAGCGCTTGCCGATCGCCAGCAGACCGACGGTCAAGGCACCGATCAGGATGCCGAACAAGGCTGAAAGCAAGATTGGCGCCAGAAATGCCATCACCTGTGCATCGACAAGCCAATGCACGGTCTGATCGATCAATGCCTGCACGGGCGGCAGGCCATGCACAAGAATCGAGCCGCCGACCATGAACATGGCGGCGGTGCCGGCCACCGAGAGGCCCTTCATCAGCCAGGGAGCGGCGGCGAGGATGCCGCGTCCCAGGCGCTGGGCCAGCATGGCGCTGCGCTGGCTGAGATACAGGCCCAAATCATCGAGCTTGACGATGCCGGCCACCAGGCCGTAGACGCCGATGGTCATGGCCAGGGCGATGCCGGACAGCACCAGCACCTGCTGCACAAAGGGCGCGCCGGCCACGGCGCCAAGGGTGATGGCGATGATTTCCGCCGAGAGAATGAAATCGGTGCGCACCGCGCCATTAATCTTGTCCCGCTCGAACGTCTTCATGTCCACCGCCGGATCGGCGACCGCTTCCAGACGTTGCAGATGCTCGAGCGCTTCCTCGTGACGGCTGTGCAGCAGGCGGTGGGCGATCTTTTCAAAGCCTTCGTAGCAGAGGAAGGCGCCACCCAGCATCAGCAGCGGGGTGATCGCCCACGGCGCGAAGGCCGCGATCAGCAGGGCGGCCGGTACCAGAATCAGTTTGTTGAGCAGCGAGCCCTTGCACACCGCCCAGACCACCGGCAGCTCGCGATCGGCCTTCACGCCGGTCACCTGCTGGGCATTGAGCGCCAGGTCGTCGCCCAGCACCCCGGCGGTTTTCTTGGCGGCCACCTTGGTCATGACCGACACGTCGTCGAGCAGGGTCGCGATATCGTCGAGCAGGGCAAGCAGACTGGAACCGGCCACGGATGATCCTTGAAAAAAATGGCGACGACCGTTCGGTCACGTATTGGCGCGCAATTCTGCTCTCTTGGATCCGCGACCGGCAGCCGACGTTCCGCTTTGTGTGATGGCGGTCACAGATATGGCGTCAGGGATCTGTCTCGTTACGCATCTTCGGCGGCGGACGCCGAGCGCAGGCGTTCGCGCAGCACCCGATCCCATGGCGGCAGTTCACCGAAACGCTCGCGCAGGAAGGCCAGCAGCAGGCGCGTGCGGGACTGGGTTTCACGGTTCAGGTTCAGCGCATAGATGCTGCTCGGTTCCGGCCGGGGCAGGCCGTCCGGGCAGAGCAGTGGCACCAGTTCGCCGCGCAACAGGTGCTCGCTGACCAGCCAGGTTGGCAGATGCGCGATACCCAGTCCGGCCAGCGCGCCGAACAGCAGGGTTTCGGCATTGTTGGTGGTCATCCGCTGGCGGCGCGGCCGGCATAGCTGGAGCTGCCCGTCGATCTCGAAGCGCCAGGCGTACTGCGGCGTCAGGCCATCCCAGTCCAGGCCGTCGTGGTCCGCCAGTTCCAGCGGCGAGGAGGGCGCGCCGCGCCGTTCCAGATACCCCGGACTGGCGCACAGCACCCGCACCAGCGGCGCCAGTGGCGTGGCGATCAGACGGGTGTCGGCCAGCGGGCCGATGCGCAGCACCAGGTCCACCTCGCCCAGATGATCGCCGCGCAGGTCGACGAAGCTGTCGATCAGCCGCAGTTGCACATCCAGGCCGGGGTACAGAGCCAGGAAATCGGCAATTACCGGCGCCAGCCGGCGACGGCCGAAGGGCGCTGGCGCGTCGATGCGGATACGGCCCTCGGGGGCATTGCTTAGCGATACCGCTTCGGCGCGGGCCTGGCGCAGTTCGTCGAGGATACGTTGTGCTCGTTGCGCAAAAGCCAGCCCCGCCGGAGTCGGGCGCACCGCGTGGGTGCTGCGCAGAAACAGGCTGCTGCCCAGGGCTTTTTCCAGACTGTCGATGCGCCGCGCCACGGCCGAAGGCGTAAGCGGATGGCGGCGCGCGGCAGCGGAAAAGCTGCCGCATTCCAGAACATCGAGGAAGATCGCCAGCTGGTTGGTGAGTTGATCCGGGTTCATGACAGATTGCCTATGCGAATGACGCACAGCCATTGTGCGCGGCATCCGGTTTCCCGGCCAGCGCGACGTGGCTAGCATGGCGGCCCTGCGACCGGAGGCACCATGCAATTCCTCGATTTCTTTCTCAACCTCGTTCTTGGCCTGCTGCTCGGCACGGTTGGTGGCCTGTTCGGCATCGGCGGCGGGCTGATCGCCATTCCGGCACTGGGCATCCTGTTCGGCCTCGACCAGCAGATGGCCCAGGGCACCGCGCTGGTGATGGTGGTGCCCAACGTGCTGCTGGCGGTGTGGCGCTATCATCAGCGCAACCGCATCGACACGCGCTACGCGCTGGCGCTTGGGGTCACCAGCTTCCTGTTCGCGATTCTCGGCGCCAAGTGGGCGGTCAGCCAGGACCCGGGCCTGATGCGCCAGGCCTTCGTGGTGTTCCTGTGTCTGCTCGCCGCCTACAACCTGCTGCGCCTCTTCTACCGTCCGCAGGCGGGCAGCTCCGAGTTGCGTTACCCCTGGCCCTGGCTGGCGCCGCTGGGTGCGGTGGCCGGTGTGGCTGGTGGCTTGCTCGGTGTGGGCGGTGCAGTAGTGGCCACGCCAGTGCTGACCAGTGTGTTCGGCACCACCCAGGTCATGGCGCAAGGTCTGTCGCTGGCGCTGGCCATTCCCAGCACCTCGGTCACGCTGGTCAGCTACGCCTGGCACGAACAGGTGAACTGGGCGATGGGCATCCCGCTGGCCATCGGCGGCCTGCTCAGCATCAGCTGGGGTGTGAAGCTGGCCTACGGCCTACCAGAGCGGCGACTGAAGTTGCTGTTCTGCGGCTTCCTGGTGGTTTGCGCAGTGGGGCTGGCCTTCAAGGTCTAAATCCGCCGCGAGACAGGCGTAGGGCGATCAACGCTTTAGCTGGCCGCCGTGGGGTGCGCTTGGCCCGGAGCCAAACCTGACCTAGGTCGTGATCCCACCTCCGCTGGCCGGGATAAACCCGGCCCCACAG
>DATJDB010000237.1:0-9807 GCA_035497635.1 Pseudomonas sp.
AGCCCCGAAGGAGCGCAGGCCATGCAGGGTCTTTTGCCCCATCGGGTGCAATGTCAGACCCAGGCCGGCCAAGTCCGGATCAGCGACCTGGGTTCCAGCCGCTTTGCCGTCACACAGCGGCAGCAGCCCCACATGCAGCCAGGTCTTGCCGATACAAAGCACCAGCGCCAATCGGTCCTGGTACTCGCCGGCCACGACCTTCCAGAAGCGCCCCTTGTTTGCTTCCCAGTGCTTGTTTGGCGTGAAGAATGCGGTGGCGTGGTTCGCCTTGAACTCCCACGTCAGGGAGAGCCCCAGGTCTTCCGGCCGCACCGGGGCCAACCATTGCGTCCAGGGCTCCAGCAATGCGTCCATGCCGTCGGTTATCGCCTGGGTCAGCCAGCGAGCCTTTAGCTTGGGCATTTCGTTGGCGATTGAGGCCGCACAGGCAATCCGCTCATGCACGCTCGCCGCAGTGCCACCTTCGAGTAACCAGGCTTCCAGCGCCATTCTTGTCTCCTTCGTCTTTCCCGAAATTTTCTCGACCACGCGCCGATATTCGCGCAGGGCAAACAGCAGGTTATCCAGCTGCGCGCGATCCTCGCCGTCGGTTAGCCGTTGCTCGCAGCGCGCCAGCCAATCCAGCACCTCACTGCCGTAGTTACAGTGTCGGTAATGGGCCTGCACCTGCCCCGCGCCCACCAGACGCCCGCAGCGTCCGGGCTCGTCGTAGTCGATGTGCCAGTCCCCCAGGCTCAGGGAACTCGGCTGGCGCCGCCCCTTGGTCAGAAACACCAGCAGGATGTCGGTGGCAGAGGCCCCGTGCTTTTCCTGAATGAATTCGACGTAACCGCAAACCTGCCGGCGTTGGTCCGCAGCATTCAGCTTGTTCTCGATGATCACGTAGCGGCGGCCATCGGTGAGGCACAGGTCGATGTGATTCTTCTCGCGCAGGACTTTCAGGCGGGAAAAATCCAGCCAGCCGGCCAGTTCATCGCCGAGCGCGGCCATGAAGTCTCGGGCGAACACATCGCCCTGACGATGCAGGCCTATTGGGTTGAGCCAGGAATGGATCACTCGGGAATGCAGCCTGACTTCGTCATTGGCCTTCAGCATCGAGGTAATCAGGTTGTAGTCATTTGGCTGGTTTCGTAACCAGGCCGTGTGCTCCTCACGAAAGGCCTGATAGCCGGACATGAAGTCGGCGGATGAGCGCAACCTTTGCAGCGCTCCTTCCGTCGATGTTCGTTCACTTGAAACGTTGCTTTCCGAGGCCATCCCGCTCGCTCCGTACTACCAATCAGGCACGGCGGATGAAGATACGGGGAATGAACCGGCTTTTCCTGCTGAAATGTTCGTCGGGCCGGTTTTGTCGGCCACCGCCACGCCGCCCGTCGTGCATTACATATCCGGATGCAAATGCAACGCATCGAGGCACGGGGCAGGCCTTACTCTGGCTGCCGCTATTTTTCGAGGACACAGCGATGATGAATACCCGGGGGTTACTCGACCAGCTACTCAAGTCCGGCCAGGAGCTGCTGCAGAAGCAGCCCGGCGCCAGCAGCCAGCGCAGCGGCCCGTCTGGCAACGGCGGCTTGGGCAGCCTGCTGTCCGGCGCTGGTGGAGGCCTGCTGGCGGGAGGGGCGATGGGTCTGCTGCTGGGCAACAAGAAAGCACGCAAGCTCGGGGGCAAGGCGCTGAGCTATGGCGGCCTGGCCGCCCTCGGCGTGCTGGCCTACAAGGCCTACGGCAACTGGCAGGCCCAGCAGGGCAGCGCCGCACAGCACGAGCCGCAGACCCTGGACCGACTGCCGCCGGCCCAGGCCGAGCTGCATAGCCAGGCCATCCTCAGGGCACTGGTGTCGGCGGCCAAGGCCGACGGGCATGTGGACGAGCGCGAGAAGGCGCTGATCGAGGGCGAGTTCCTCAAGCTCGACAACGATCAGGAGCTGCAGCACTGGCTGCACACCGAACTGAACAAGCCGCTCGACCCGGCTGATGTCGCGCGGGCCGCCAGCACGCCGGAAATGGCGGCCGAGATGTACATCGCCAGCGTCATGATGGTGGATGAGGAACACTTCATGGAGCGCGCCTATCTCGATGAGCTGGCCAGGCAGCTTCGGCTCGATCCGGCACTCAAGAACGAGCTGGAGAATCAGGTTCGTCAGGCCTGAGCAAAAAGCGGATGAAGCGCGCCTGGCGAAACCGTATGCTGCGAGCCACGTTCCGCCAACTGCCTGATTCCGCCACCTGAGCCGAAAAGCCCCGTACCCGCAGCGGAGACGGGGCTGGTTTCCTGACCGCCACGCCGCCACTTTCTGAGCACAGCACCCCTCCCGCTCCAAACACCGCGCTGGCCGACTGGCCAATCGAAGCGCTCAACAGCCGCTGCTTCTGCATCGGACTGGACAACGGCGAACTGCGCCAGGCGCTGGAATCGACCCTGGGTCGACCCGGCCTGTTCGAGCGGGTGCGCGAGCGCTGTCCTCACCGGTTCGCCGCCCTCCCGGTAACACGGCCGGCTCAGAGCTGATCGAGCGCCTGCTGGAAGTCTTCGACGATGTCTTCGACATCCTCGATGCCCACCGACACGCGCACGGTGCCGTCGTGGATGTCCAGGGCGGCGAGCGCCTGCGCCGACTGCTCCCGGTGCGAGGTCTTGGCGGGATGGGACACACTGGTCGCCACACCCGCCAGCGACGGCGCAAACACGGTGTGCCGCAGGCCGCGAATCAGCTGGTCCGCCGCCGCGAGGCCGCCGTCGAGGGTGAAGCTGAGCATCCCTGAGCAGCCGTGGCGGAACAGCCGGCACGCCAGCGCATGATCTGGATGGGACGCCAGGCCGGGGTAATACACGCGTGCCACCTTGGGATGCCGCTCGATGGCTTCGGCCAGCGCCTGGGCATTGGCCGAATGGGCGCGCATGCGCAGGGCCAGGGTCTTCGCTCCGCGAAAGGTCAGCCAGGACTCGAAGGGACTGGCGCTGCCACCCGAGGTGATCTGATAGCGTCGCGCCTGGGCAACCCAGTCCGGGTCGCCGACCAGAATGCCTCCCATCGCGTCGCTGTGACCGCTGATGTACTTGGTGGTGCTGTGCAGCACCAGATCGGCGCCGTCGGCGAGCGGCCGATAGAGCACCGGCGAGAGGAAGGAGTTGTCCACCAGCAGTTTGAGGCCGTGGGCATGCGCCAGGCTCGCCAAGGCAGGAATGTCGCTGACGCGCACCAGCGGGTTGGAGGCGGTTTCGGTGTAGATCAGCCGGGTCGTCGGCTGGATCGCCGCATCGACCGCCGCCAGATCGCGAATGTCGACCAGCGTGGCGCGAATACCGAAGCGGGCGAGGTCATTTTCGATCAACGTCTGCGTAGTGCCGTAGAGTTCGCGACTCGCCACCAGGTGATCACCGGCGCTCAGGTTGCCGAGCAGCGCGGCACTGATCGCCGCCATGCCCGTGGCGGAAAACAGCGCGGCGTCCCCACCTTCCAGATCGCCAATCAGCCGTTCCAGCGCCGCCGGATTGGGATTGCCGAAGCGGGTGTACATATAGTTGTCGGGGCTACCCGCGACCTCGTCCAGCTGAGTCAGCGAGTCGTAGACGAACACCGAACTCTGGTAGATCGGCAGGCTCTTGGCATGAGTCAGCATGCCGTGATCGATGTCGTTGCCGCTTTGGACGGCCAGGGTGGACAGGCCGGGCGTGCGTTCAGTCATGTGCGTTCCTCGGAAATGAGGCGGCCGATGGCCGTCTAGAAAGTGATCAGCACCGAGTGCGCGCTGCGCTGCGCCGGCCCGTGATACACGGCCTCGATGTTGTTGCCGTCGGGGTCAAGGACGAAGGCGGCGTAGCCGGGATGATAGCTGCGCGCGCCGGGTGCGCCGTAGTCGGTGCCGCCGCTGGCCAGGGCCGCCTTGTGGAAGGCGAGAAATAGTTCTCGCCCGTGCCGCCCAAGGGGATCTCCAGGGCGGTGAGAATCGCTTCGTAGAATCTCTGGCTGGCGGTCGATCAACTGGTGGAAATTGCGGTGCGTGCCCTATCCCCGGGCATCAACGATCCCTTCACGGCGATGGCCTGCATCGATCGTCTGGGCATCGCCCTGGCGCACGCAGCCCAGCGGGAATCACCCTCGCCCTACCGGTTCGACGAGACTGGCCAGCTTTACCTGGTGGTGCCCCCGCTCACCTACGCGATGCTCGCCGACGCGGCCTTCGACCCGATTCGCGAATAGAATATGGCTGCGCGAGCATGACGGTAAGCCTGCGCCTGCTGGAAATGATAGAAACGATTGCGCCGATCCTTCCGCTGGGGCCGATGCGTAGCTGCCTGGCCGAACATGCCCGACGCATTGCCCGACGTGCGGGGCAATGCCTGACGGAAGAGGAAGATCGCCTGCGGATTGCCCGGCGCGGTGATGAAGCGACCCGCCTGCTTGACGGGTTATCCGGAATCAGCGGGACGGCATGAACACGATGCGCGCCAGGATCTCGGCCACGCAACCGGGCTTTTCCTGCCCTTCGACTTCGACGGCGACACGCAGCGCCAACTGCACGGCATCGCCGGTGCGCTCGGCCGTCAGCACCACGGCCTGGCCACGCACGCGGCTGCCCACCTTCACCGGCGCCGGGAAACGCACCTTGTCGCAGCCATAGTTGACGCCCATCACCAGATTTTCCACGCGCATCAGCTGGTCCATGAACTGACTGGCAAGGGACAGGGTCAGGTAACCATGAGCGATGCAGCCACCGAAGGGTGTTCTGGCGGCGCGCTCGGGATCAACATGAATCCACTGGTGGTCACCGGTGGCCTCGGCGAACAGGTTGACCCGCTCCTGGGTCATGTCCAGCCACTCGGTATGCCCGAGTTCCCGGCCCTCGGCGGCCAGTAGCTCTTCGATGTTGTGAAATACGACAGTCATGGTGGTCTCCTTACGCAAGCTGACTGATGACGCCCGGCCGAAATTGAAGAAAGGCCGGGCATCCGCTCCGCCGCCGACTCGCTGGAGTCGGCCTGGCAGAGCGGCTAAGCCTAGATGCAGAAAGGAGAAGCGCAACCCGCTGAGCCCGGCGATGCCGGACCCCGATCTCAGGCGGGGAACATGCTCTTGGGCGTGACGCCCAGCGCGCGACGGAACACCTGAATAAAGGCGCTGACGCTCTGATAACCGACACGTGGTGCCACTTCGGCGATCGGCTCGCCGGCCGCCAGTTGTTCCATGGCCAGCATCAGGCGCAACTGCTGACGCCACTGGGCGAAGCTCATGCCGGTTTCCTTGTGGAAACGGCGGGTCAGGGTACGCCGGGGCATGCCGACGATCTCGACCCAGTCGTCCAGGTCGGCGTCGCTGTCCGGCTGATCGAACAGGCCCTGGGTGATTTTCTGCAGCCGTTCGTCCTGGGGCACCGGCAGGAACAGGTCCTGCTCGGGCTTGCGCCCGAAGGCATCGGCGAATACCTGCAGATAGATGGCATTGAGGCTCGGATCCAGCGGCATCTCGTCCAGCAGCGAAACCAGCAGCGCGCTCTGACGAATCACGCGCGGCTGCGTGGGCATCTGCTCACGACTCCAGGTCTCGGCAAAATTCAGGCGCAGCCCGCGCATGTCGCCGTAGCTGACCGGCAAATGCAGCTGCATCGGCGGCACCCAGGCCATGTAGCCAGGCGGCACGATCAACATGCCCCGCTCGGTGTGCACGGTGACGACTCCGGCGCTGACCCTGAACAACCGCCCTTCCAGTTGGGCTTGTAGCTTTGCTCCCTGATGGGTGCTGCGCGCGAGATGATGTACTTCCAATAGATCCATGATCCGGCCCGCTGGTGAAAATGCGCGAAATATACCACTGTCAGGCCATCTCTTTGCCATCTCTGGCGACAGGTAGAACCAGAGCGCGGAGCAAAGAGTGGCGCGCAATGGTATCAAAGTAATGGCACTGCGCGTCAGGCTGCGTGCATGTGCACCCGCGCGCGCTGACTGCTCGCTAAGCACTTGAAAGCAACGATATTTTTTCAGGAAAAGGAGTTGACAGGCTTTCGCCCGATAGGAATAATGCGCGCCATTCCGGCTACATAGCTCAGTTGGTTAGAGCGCAGCATTCATAATGCTGATGTCCCAGGTTCAAGTCCCGGTGTAGCCACCATACAAATCAAGGGGTTAGCGAAAGCTAACCCCTTTTTGTTTTGGGCCGTAGCCCACAAATTGCCCACGCGTGGCCCAGTGCTCTCATCTGGCGATGCGAGACAGAACTGAAACCGAGACTCATCAACGCACTTCACCTGCCATCCACCGCAAACACGAAGCAAAAATACCGCTTCGCACTACTCCCCAACCCAATCCTCAACCCGAAGGCCAGGCACGCGATCAAATTCGCGCCGATTGTTCGTAACCAGGATTAGCCCCTGTGAGCGCGAATGCCCGGCGATCATTTGATCATAAGGGCCAATCGGCTTTCCGATTCTCGCCAGCTCAGCGCGAAGCTGGCCGGTATGGCTGGCAGCTTCCTTATCGTAATTCAGCACCTCAAGCCGCGCGGCGAAGCCTTCGATACTCAAAAGATTGCGAGCCGGATCAGACGACTTTTCAGCACCACATATCAGCTCCATTAGGGTGACAGTGCTGATGCACATTTGCCCATGATGCCGAGTAAAAACCTCGCGTACCGATTGCGGACGATTCTTGATAGCGAAAATGCAAATATTCGTATCGAGCATGAACTTGAGCATCAGAAGCCTTCCCGTTCTTGCTCATCCGGCTGTTCCCGCTCGGACATGAAGTCGGCGGTAACACCAGGGCCATCGAACCAGCTATCCCAAGACTCGCCAGCCGGCGTGATGATCCTGGACCTACCGACGGCAACCACATCGACACGCTTCACATCATCCGGGAGCGCAACCGCCTTTGGCAGGCGGACCGCCTGACTCCGGTTGTTCTGGAATACTGAACCCTGTTCCATGACACACCTCGCGGGATATACAAAAGGTATACCCCATACTAGCCAGCACGCGGGATATGTCAATGGGATATACACCGCAAAAGCACCCAGCCAAGCCGCCAGCCAGCTTCCGAACCCGAGTGCTAAGCGTTGACCAAAAAGGCCGTTTTCCGTGAAACAGTGTGTTTCAGCCGGCAACGGACCCGCCGCAAAGGCCCGGTTTATGCGGGTTTTAAGGATGTCCCAGATCCGTCAGGCAGCAAACTCAAGGCCCCCGCGCAGTCGCCGCCAATCGCGGCCAACAGCGCGATATCCTCATCCACCACACCCAACCGGCGCACCAAGGCCTGCCGCGCACCCGCCTCCGGCAGGAGATTGGCGAACCAGCGGTGTGCCAGCCCCTGTTCGGCCGAAAACGGGCTGTCACTCAACCGCCTGAGCCAGGCAAGGGAGACCTCACCCCCCGGCAGCCGCAACCTGCTCGCCCCCGATGAGCGCTACGTGCGGTTTCTCGACCGGCAGATCCGCCCGGCGCGCGAGCTGCTGCACGCGCATGGCCTGAAGGGCTTTCACGACCTGCGCGCCGCCTACGCCTGCGAGCGCTATCAACAGCTCACCGGCTCGCCCGCGCCGGTTGAAATACTCGATCTGGTAAGTTTTGCCATCGGCGGCAGACACGACCAAACACTGTTCCGGTCCAGCGAACGTCGATAACACCGCTTCGCTACATCCACGCCTCACACAACGTCTCCGCCTGCGCTAGCACCAGTTGCGCGGCTTCTTCCTGCTGATCCGGCGGGTATTTGTATTTGCGCAGGATGCGCTTGACCATCAGCCGCAACTTGGCGCGCACACTCTCGCGGTTGTTCCAGTCCACCGTCACGTTCTGGCGCAGGCTGGCGGTCAGTTCGTGAGCGATCTTGGCGAGGATCTCGTCGCCCAGTTCGCGCACGGAGGCCTCGTTGTTGGCCAGGGCATCGTAGAAGGCCAGTTCGTCATCATTCAGCCCAAGCTGCTCGCCACGCTTGCTGGCGGCAGCGAACTTCTTGGCCATTTCGATCAGCTCTTCGATGACCTGGGCGGTTTCAATCGAGCGGTTCTGGTAGCGCTTGATGACGTTATCCAGTAGCTCGGAGAACTTCTTTTCCTGGGCCAGGTTGCTGGCGAACCGGCTCTTGATCTCGCCTTCCAGCAGCCGCTCCAGCAGCTCCACCGCCAAGTTCCTTTCCGGCAGGTTGCGCACCTCGGCGAGGAATTCATCATCCAGCAGGCCAATGTTGGGCTTGTCCAGGCCCACCGCCTCGAACACATCCACCACCTCGCCGGAGACCACGGCATTGCCGATGATCTGGCGGATGGCCAGCTCGCGTTCTTCGTCGGTCTTCTTCTTGGCACTGATCTCGCGCTTGGTTAGCAGCACCTTGATGGCCTGCAGAAAGGCTACTTCCTCGCGCACCGCCTTGGCCTCGTCCAGCGTGCAGCACAGGGTGAAGGCCTTGCTCATGGCCAGGGCGTTGTCGGCGAAGCGCTTCTTGCCATCCTCCAGACCCAGTACATGGTTGGCCGCACCGGCCAGCAGCTTGTGGCCGCCGGTCAGGTAGTCGCTGTAATCGAAGCCATGCAGCAGGCCGCGCAGTACGTCGAGCTTCTCCTCCAGCACCGCGTAGGCTTCATGGGCATCCACAGTTGGCCGGCCGCGCCCCTTGCTGGCGGTGTACTCCTTGAGTGCCGCCTTCAGTTCGTTGGCGATACCGATGTAATCCACCACCAGGCCGCCCTGCTTGTCCTTGAACACCCGGTTCACCCGGGCGATGGCCTGCATCAGGTTGTGGCCCTTCATGGGCTTGTCCACGTACAGGGTATGCACGCAGGGCGCATCGAAGCCGGTCAGCCACATGTCACGCACGATGACCAGCTGCAGCGGGTCCTTCGGATCCTTGAAGCGCTTTTCCAGGCGCTTCTTCACCTGACTCGGATAGATGTGCGGGCGCAGCAACGCCTTGTCCGAGGCGCTGCCAGTCATCACCACCTTGATCGCACCCTGCTCCGGGTCCTCGTCATGCCACTCGGGGCGCAGCGCGACGATCGCGTCATACAGATGCACGCAGATCTCGCGACTCATGGCCACGATCATCGCCTTGCCGGTCTGCGCTTGGTTGCGCTCCTCGGAGTGCGCCACCAGATCGGCAGCCACGCTCTTGATCCGCGGCTCCGCGCCCACCACCTTTTCCAGCGCCGCCCAGCGCGACTTCAGGCGCGCTTGCTGATCCTCTTCCTCGTCTTCGGCCAGCTCGTCCACTTCCGCGTCGATATGCGTCAGCTCGCTGTCCTTGAGCGACAGCTTGGCCAGGCGCGATTCGTAGTAGATGGCCACCGTGGCGCCATCCTCCTTGGCCTGCTGCATGTCGTAGACGTGGATGTAGTCACCGAACACCGCCCGGGTGTCGCGGTCCTCGCTGGACACCGGCGTGCCGGTAAAGGCCACGAAGGTGGCGTTCGGCAAGGCGTCGCGCAGGTGCTGGGCATAGCCGACCTGATAACGCGCACTGGCCTCGGCCACCTGCAGGTCGGGCGCCTTCAGCGCGGCGCTGAAGCCGTACTGGGTGCGATGCGCCTCGTCGGCGATCACCACGATGTTCGAGCGGGTCGAGAGCACCGGAAAGCTGTCCTCGTCCGCGCCGGGCATGAACTTCTGGATGGTGGCGAAGACGATGCCGCCGCTGGGGCGGTTGCCTAGTTTTTCGCGCAGATCGCCGCGCGTCTCGGCCTGCACTGGCTGTTCGCGCAGCAGATCCTGGGACAGCGAGAACACTCCGAACAACTGGCCGTCCAGGTCGTTGCGGTCGGTGATCACCACGATGGTCGGGTTCTCCATCGCCGCCTCCTGCATCACCCGGGCGGCGAA
>DATJDB010000238.1:0-4159 GCA_035497635.1 Pseudomonas sp.
GGCCCGCGCGAGGCGGGCCTTTCCTGACGCAACAACCGATCAGTCGTCGCTGCTCATGATCCCGAAGATCTGCAGCAGGCTGATGAACAGGTTGTAGATCGACACGTACAGACTGATGGTGGCCATGATGTAGTTGCGCTCACCACCATGGATGATCTCGCTGGTCTGGTAGAGGATCACCGCCGAGGAGAACAGCACGAAACCGGCGCTGATCGCCAGTTGCAGGCCGCTGATCTCGAAGAAGATGCCGGCCAGCACGGCCGCCAACAGCACGAAGAAACCGGCGGTGATGAAGCCGCTGAGGAAGCTCATGTTCTTGCGGGTCGTCAGCACGTAGGCGGACAGGCCGAAGAACACCAGCGCGGTCATGGCGAACGCGGAGCTGATCACCTCGGCGCCGTTGGCCATACCCAGGTAGCGGTTGAGGATCGGACCGAGGGTGTAGCCCATGAAGCCGGTCAGGGCGAAGGTGGACAGCAGACCCCAGCCGGAGTCACGCAGTTTCACGGTCAGGAAGAACAGGCCGTAGAAGCCAATCAGCACCACGAAGATGTTCGGGTAGGCGACGTTCATCTGCTGGGAGACATAAGCGACGATGCCGCTGAACGCCAGGGTCAGCGCCAGCAGGCCGTAGGTGTTGCGCAGCACGCCGCTGACTTCGCGCTGTTCGACCTGCGCATGATTCAGTGCGTAGTTACGTTCTTGCATGAGGCTCTCCTGTCGAGGAAGGCATTTGAGATGGCCGGGATCATAGCAAAACCCCCAGCCAGAGGAAGCGACGGTGTTTGACAGTGTGTTGCGATCCGGTACTATTGCCGCCCGCGCCGATTGCGCGGTTTCTCTTTCGGAAGCGTGGCCGAGTGGTTTAAGGCAGCGGTCTTGAAAACCGCCGACGGGCAACTGTCCTAGAGTTCGAATCTCTACGCTTCCGCCATTTATATCGCTGAAAGCCCCGTTCTACGGGGCTTTTGCGTTTCTTGGGGTAGGCCAGGGTACACCTTGGTGTACACTTTGGATCATCCAGAGCTCTGGCTTGCTGCCGATTGATGGCGCCCTAGATGACTGTGGTCTGGCGCTGGCGACAATCACCGCAGCTGGGTGATCCGCTCAGCGCATCACGCAGAAAGCTACAGGACACCCTCACCGCCACTTTCAAGCACGAAAGCCCCGTTCTACGGGGCTTTCGCGTTTTTGGCGTTTGTTTGTTCCCACACTTGTTCCCACACTCTGGCGTCGCGTGGGCGTCATCTGCCCTGCAAGCCTGGGCTGTCTTGGGTGCACTGGTTTTTGCCGGCTGAGCCGGTTTCCACCAAATCTTTAATGTTCCGTTCGTCCGTTCGGGCCCCATGTCGTGCAGGGCTGCAGTCCGGCTCTTCAACCGCCATCACGCTGAATGCTGCCGTGGCTGGGTGTGTTGCTTGCGTACCAGGCGATTGCAGCACGACCAGATGGGTTGAGCTGCTGGCGCATCAGCATGGGAGTGCAAGTAAGCTAGGAGCTACAGCTGAGAAGGAAGACACATGGATCTTAAGGATTGGGCGGTACGCGCCCCGAAAACGAAGCTGGAACGCATGGAAGCGTACTTTGGCGGCTTCGGATTCGAGCCCCATAGGCACGATACCTACGCTGTCGGTCGCACACTTGCCGGCGTGCACAGCTTTCGCTATCGCGACGGCATGAAGCACAGCCTTCCCGGCGGGACCATCGTCATCCATCCGGATGAGCTGCATGATGGCGAAGCCGGAAGCGCCGAAGGGTTCCACTACCGAATCCTTTATATCGAACCCGCTCTGCTTCAGCAGACGCTAGGCGGTACTACTTTACCCTTCGTCCCGGACGGCATTTCGCGCGACCCGCGTCTGTTCGCTGCAACCCAAACGCTCATGCAGGGAATGGACTGCCAGATCGATCCGCTCGAGGAAGAAGATGCCATCTATGATCTAGCACAGGCCCTCGCCGCCGTTTCTGGCGTCCGCAAGCGACGCCGCACCCTCAACTACGTTGCGGCTGAGCGCGCGCGCCACTACATCCACTGTGCCCTGGACAGCAGCATCACGCTTGAAGAGCTAGAGCGAGCCAGCGGCCGGGACCGATGGAGTCTGTCCCGGGATTTCAGGGCGCTATACGGAACCAGCCCCTATCGATATCTGACGATGCGTCGGCTTGACCAGGTTAGATTGCAGCTCCTCTCGGGACAATCGCTGATCGATGCCGCGCTGAATACCGGCTTTGCAGACCAGAGCCATATGGCGCGGCATTTCAAAAAGGCCTATGGGATATCACCGGCTCGGTGGCTGCAGATGCTGCGCCGAAGCTGACCCGCAAAACTTGCACGATCGTTCAATACCTTCCAATCACCCCTCTCTAGACTCGTTTGCGCTGGGCTGGCCGAGGAGATTCGTCTCTTCGCATGCCACCGCATGTTCCGGCTGGCACGTCTGGCCGGGACATGCAGGCATTCACTGAGTGCCTAATCAGGGCAAACGACTGTCGGTGGGGCCGTGGGCGGCACCTGTGCAGTCGGTGGCGTGAAGCTGAGCCAGCGTCTGACGAGGTAAGTGAAGATAGCTGCGTCTGGCCTGATGCCGCCATTCATTGCCTGTCGCCAATGCAACTGCGGAGAGGTAACCAGTTGAATTCATTCGAATCCGAGTGCATCGCCCGAATACGCAGTTGGGTTGCCGCTGTGCTGCAAACCGGTACGCTGCATCGCACGCTTTGTCGCGTGGCCCCGACTGCGCTTGCGATCGTTCCGGTCAGCGCGCTGTTTGGCGCGCTTGCCGCACGTGCCGACTGGTCATGGCTCGAGATCCTGGCGGTGGGTGCGCTTGGCTTTTCCGGCAGCGGCCAATTCGCCTTGCTGCCACTTGCAGAGGCCGACGCCGGCTTCTTCACCATGCTGATGGTCACGGCATCGATCAATAGCCGCTATTTGCCGATCGCCTATGCTTCGGCGGGACGGCTACCCACATCGCTCACCCAGCGAGCCGTGGTCGCACACATGCTGGGTGACGAGGCCTACGCCACCGAGCATGACTCTGACAGCAAGCGCGCCGTCATGCTGATACGAGGGACGATATTCTGCGCCTGGGTTGGCGCAGGTCTGCTTGGCGCTGTGCTGGGGCAATTCATTCCGGCGGCCTGGGTCGGTGAGGGCGTCAATCTCGGCTTCCCCGCGAGCGTGGTGCTGATGCACCTGTCAGCCTTGCAGCTGCGCGCCCGGCTCTGGCAGGTGCCAGGAAGCAGTCGCACCCGGGGCCTTGCGGCGGCGGGGTTGTGTGCAGGGGTATCGCTCTTGCTGATCAGCCTCTTGGGCCCGCTTTATTTCTGGATACCGAGTGTGTTGGCGGCCACGGTGATTCTCGGAAGGACCGATATATGAATCAATCGGTGGCCATCGCAATCGGGGCATTATTCCTCACCAGTTGCCTGGTTCGGATCCTCCCGGCGTTCGTTTCGTTTCGGATGGCGCCCGGGAGTCGACGGTACGTCGAGCGGGTTCTACCAGCCGCTGTCTTCATCAACTTCGCCGTCTATATCGCTTATTCCGAGCTGGTGCGAGAGCCACTGGCGGCGGCGGTATCGCTGGCCGTAGTTGCAGCTGTCGCTTTCCTGAATGCGCTTGGGCTCATCAGCGCAGCCGCCTTGGGTACCGCCCTTTACTTTCTTCTGGCAAGTTGACCGACCGTCAGAGATCAAGGAGGGGCCGGAAATCCTTGATCAGGTATCCGAAGTGTTGATGCTGTAACAGGGCCGTCACGACGCTGAGAAACCGTCGGTGCGTACTGTGAGCGCTGCGCCCCGCTGAGGATATCGTCCGGCAGTGGACCCAGGCGTGCGCGGGCGGCCTGCGCCTCGGCATGGTTGGCCCGAAAGTCGTCGCGGCACAATCCCGATGGCTTGCAGCGCTGCGCCAGGTCGAACAGGCCGCGTAGCTGGTGGCCGCCACTGTCCAGAATGGTCGCCATCTCCCGCTGACCCATCAGCGCGGTGTGGTGGGCCAGCAGGGCGCGGCGAGCCAGCATGTCGTAGTCGGTCAGCAGGTAAACGCCGAGAAAGCCCAGCGGGCTGCCGATGTACAGCGGCAGGACGACCGGGTGCTGGTTGAGGTTGTCGCCCACGTCGACCTGTTCGGGCCTGTCCTGGTGGATGCGGTCCA
>DATJDB010000239.1:0-7364 GCA_035497635.1 Pseudomonas sp.
GGCCGGCGGCCAGGCGGTGTGTGAAGCAATCAAATTCGGTCCGGAGCGGACCGTGCGTCGGCTGCAGGATCTTCACGCAGGAATCAAGGCATGACTAAATACCCGATGACCGTCCAGGGCGCTCGCGCCCTGGAGGAAGAACTAAAGATTCTCAAGATCGAGCGTCCGAAGATCAGCCAGGCCATCGCCGAAGCACGTGAGCTGGGCGATCTCAAGGAAAACGCTGAATACCATGCCGCCCGCGAGCAGCAGGGGCTGGCCGAGGCGCGCATCCGTGACATCGAGGGGCGTTTGCAGAACGCCCAGATCATCGATGTCTCCACCATTCCGCATACGGGCAAGGTGATCTTCGGCACCACCGTGGACATCGTGAACGTCGAAACCGACGAGGAAGTGACCTACCAGATCGTTGGCGACGACGAGGCGGATATCAAGGCCGGCAAGCTGTCGGTCAGCTCGCCCATCGCCCGCGCACTGGTCGGCAAGTCCGAAGGTGATGTGGCAACGGTGCGTACCCCCAGCGGCGTAGTCGAGTTCGAGATTGTTGCCGTCCGCCACGCCTGAGCCGCCGCGCCTGCGCGCGCCGGTAATCGCCTGGCAGCTGGCCCAGACCTTCTGGGTCGGCGGCCTGTGGTTGCTGCATTTCGTGCTGCTGCCGGCGCTCGGCAAGATCGGCCTGGCGCCGCTGTTGATTCAGGACGTGGCGAACGGCTTGCGCCCGCTTCTGGTGGGATTCTCAGTGGCCTGTGTGCTGCTGCAGGGCATGAGCCTGGTCGTTGCTCTGGGTATTCAGGCGCTGTGGCGGGATGTGCGGGGGCAGTTGCTGCTGGCGGTATTGCTGCTGGGGCTCAGCTATTTCACCGCGCGTGCCGGCTGGCTCGCGTTCGACTACTGGCAGATGTTCAGCTATCTGGCGATGGCCTGTTGTGGCCTGCTGCTGGTGGTGCAAGCCCCGCCCGCAGCGCGCCGCTAGGCGGTCGCGCCCCGGACGGGGAATGCATCATTCCTGGTTGCGCAGGATGTTGGAGAGATGCCGGTTCGGCTTGGGGTTCTTGCGATACACCAAGGCCACCTTGCCGATGCTCTGCACCAGCTCGCAGCGCGCGCTGCGGCACAGTTCCTCGATGAGGGCGTGACGATCCTCGCGTTCGGCCACGCGTAGCTGAATCTTGATCAGCTCGTGGTCGTCGAGGGCGCGCTCCAGCTCCGCCATGACCCCTTCGCTGAGGCCATTGTCGGCAACGGTCAATACCGGCTTCAGATGATGGCCGATAGATTTGAATTGTTTCTTCTGCTCTTGCGAGAGCGCCATAATCAAGCCCTGACGATTCACTGTATGAAAAAGGCGGCTAGTGTACCCGAGCCGTCGTCCAAGAGGTATTTCGTGGCCCGATCCAAGACCAGCCAGCGCTGGCTGAAAGAACATTTCGATGACCCCTACGTGAAAATGGCGCAGCGGGACGGCTATCGCTCGCGGGCTAGCTACAAGTTGCTGGAGGTCCAGGAGAAGGATCGCATCCTGCGCCCCGGCATGACGGTTGTCGATCTGGGCGCGGCTCCGGGCGGCTGGTCGCAGGTGACCAGTCGGGTGATCGGCGACAAGGGGCGACTGATCGCCTCCGACATTCTGGAGATGGACTCCATCCCCGACGTGACCTTCATTCAGGGCGACTTCACCGACGACGCGGTGTTCGCCCGTCTGCTCGAAGCGATCGGCGATCACCCGGTCGACCTTGTGATTTCCGATATGGCCCCCAATATGAGTGGGGTAAGGGCTGCGGATCAGCCGCGCGCCATGTACCTGTGCGAGCTGGCGCTGGATCTGGCCAGTCGCGTGCTCCGGCCGGGCGGCGATTTTCTGATCAAGATCTTCCAGGGCGAAGGTTTCGATGCCTACCACAAGCAGGCGCGGGTGATGTTCGAAAAGGTGCAGATCCGCAAACCGTCGTCGTCGCGGGATCGCTCCCGGGAGCAGTATCTGCTGGCGCGCGGTTTTCGAGGCGTTGCGCCGAACGAGCCGGCCGACCAGGGTTCATAAAGGGTTACAGACGCCACCTGCTCCGGCAGGGGTTGTGTAGTAAGTTAGGCCGGGTAATCAACCAGCCGCGTGCGGGAGTCGCTCGAACGGAGCGATTCAGAGGGTAGCGAATTGAACGATATGGCAAAAAATCTGATCCTGTGGCTGATCATCGCCGCCGTCCTGGTGACGGTGATGAACAATTTCTCCAGCCCCAGCGAGCCGCAGACACTCAACTATTCCGAGTTCCTGAGCCAGGTTCAGGACGGTCGCGTCGAGCGCGTCACCGTCGACGGCTTCGTGATCACCGGCAAGCGTACCGATGGCGGCACCTTCAAGACCGTGCGTCCGGCGATCCAGGACAGCGGCCTGATCGGTGACCTGATCGACAACAGCGTGGTCATCGAAGGCAAGCAGCCCGAGCAGCAGAGCATCTGGACCCAGTTGCTGGTTGCCAGCTTCCCGATCCTGGTGATCATCGCGGTGTTCATGTTCTTCATGCGCCAGATGCAGGGCGGCGCCGGTGGCAAGGGTGGGCCGATGAGCTTCGGCAAGAGCAAGGCACGCCTGCTGTCCGATGATCAGGTAAAGACCACCTTCGCCGACGTCGCCGGCTGTGACGAGGCCAAGGAGGAAGTCGCCGAGCTGGTCGAATTCCTGCGCGATCCGGGCAAGTTCCAGCGCCTGGGTGGCCGCATTCCACGTGGGGTGCTGATGGTCGGCTCGCCGGGTACCGGCAAGACCCTGCTGGCCAAAGCGGTTGCCGGTGAGGCCAAGGTGCCGTTCTTCACCATCTCCGGTTCCGACTTCGTGGAAATGTTTGTCGGTGTCGGTGCCAGCCGTGTGCGCGACATGTTCGATCAGGCCAAGAAGCACGCGCCCTGCATCATCTTCATCGATGAAATCGACGCCGTGGGTCGCCATCGTGGTGCCGGCCTGGGTGGCGGTCACGACGAGCGTGAGCAGACCCTCAACCAGTTGCTGGTGGAAATGGATGGCTTCGAGATGAACGATGGGATCATCGTCATCGCCGCGACCAACCGTCCCGACGTGCTCGACCCGGCGCTGCTGCGTCCCGGCCGCTTCGACCGCCAGGTGGTGGTCAGCCTGCCGGATATCCGGGGTCGCGAGCAGATCCTCAAGGTGCACATGCGCAAGGTGCCGGTGGGCGACGATGTCGATCCGGCCGTCATTGCACGCGGTACGCCTGGTTTCTCCGGCGCCGACCTGGCCAACCTGGTCAACGAAGCCTCGCTGTTCGCCGCGCGCTCCAACAAGCGCCTGGTGGACATGAAGGAGTTCGAGCTGGCCAAGGACAAGATCATGATGGGCGCCGAGCGCAAGACCATGGTCATGTCTGAAAAGGAAAAGCTCAACACGGCCTATCACGAGGCGGGCCACGCGATTGTCGGTCGTCTGGTGCCCGAGCACGACCCGGTCTACAAGGTATCGATCATTCCCCGTGGCCGCGCGCTGGGCGTAACCATGTTCCTTCCCGAGGAAGATCGCTACAGCCTGTCCAAGCGTGCGCTCAACAGCCAGATCTGCTCGTTGTTTGGTGGGCGTATTGCCGAGGAAATGACACTGGGCTTCGAAGGCGTCACCACCGGTGCCTCCAACGACATCATGCGTGCCACCCAGCTGGCGCGGAACATGGTCACCAAATGGGGTCTGTCCGAAAAGATGGGTCCGCTGATGTATGCCGAGGAAGAGGGTGAAGTCTTCCTGGGCCGCAGCGCCGGCAGCCAGCACACCAATGTGTCGGGCGAGACGGCCAAGCTGATCGACGAAGAAGTGCGCAGCATCATCGATACCTGCTACGGAACCGCCAAGCAGTTGCTGGCCGATAACCGTGACAAGCTGGAATCGATGGCCGAGGCGCTGATGAAGTACGAAACCATCGATGCCGAGCAGATCAACGACATCATGTCCGGGCGTCCGCCGCGCGAACCGCGCGACTGGCAGGGCGGCGCCGGCGCTTCGGGCGACTCCGCGCCTCAGGATGATCGCCCCGAATCGCCGATCGGAGGCCCGGCTGGCGAACACTGATCATGAGTGAAACAGGCCTTCCGACCCGACTGCCCTGTGGCGGTCGGGTGCTCGATCTGTCCCGTCCGCACGTGATGGGCATCCTCAATGTCACTCCCGATTCCTTTTCCGATGGCGGCAGCTACACGGAGCGCGATAAGGCGCTCCGGCATGCTGCGGCGATGGTCGAGGCGGGTGCGACCCTGATCGATGTGGGTGGTGAATCCACACGCCCCGGTGCCCGTCCGGTATCGCCCTGCGAGGAGCTGGAGCGTGTGGCGCCGGTTGTCGAAGCCATTGCTCAGGAACTGGACGTGGTGATCTCCGTCGATACGTCCACTCCGGCCGTGATTCGCGAGTGTGGCCGTCTGGGTGCCGGCATGATCAATGACGTACGCGCCCTGCGCCGTGACGGTGCGCTGGATGCCGCGGCTGACACCGCCATGGCGGTGTGCCTCATGCATATGCTGGGCGAGCCCGGCAACATGCAGGAAAGCCCCTCCTACGGAAACGTCACGGCGGAAGTCGAACAGTTTCTGCGTGAACGTATGGAGGCGTGCCGGTTGGCAGGTATCGCCTCGGACCGAATCATTCTTGATCCCGGATTTGGCTTTGCCAAGAACCTGGACCACAATCTCGTGCTGTTCAAACATCTTGAGGCGCTGCAGCGCCTGGGTCGGCCACTGCTGGTCGGCGTGTCACGCAAAACCATGATCGGTCAGGCACTGGGGCGCGATGTCTCCCAGCGACTGTACGGCAGCTTGGCGCTTGCGGCGCTGGCTGTGGTCAAGGGGGCGCGGATAATCCGCGTTCATGACGTGGCGGAAACGGTCGATGTAGTCAGGATGATTGCGGCAGTCGAGGCTGCCGATTGAGGCTGATGGAGTAGTTGAGTATGTCTAGAAAGTATTTCGGAACCGACGGCATTCGCGGTCGGGTTGGTCAGTTTCCCATCACGCCTGAATTCGTGCTCAAGCTGGGCTGGGCGGCTGGGGTGGCGTTTCGCCGAGAAGGCGTCTGTCGTGTGTTGATCGGCAAGGACACGCGCGTTTCCGGCTACATGTTCGAGTCGGCCTTGCAGGCTGGGCTGGTCGCTGCCGGAGCTGATGTCATGCTGCTCGGGCCGATGCCGACGCCGGCCATCGCTTATCTGACCCGCACCTTTCATGCCGAGGCGGGCATCGTTATCAGTGCCTCGCACAATCCCTATTACGACAACGGCATCAAGTTCTTTTCGGATCAAGGCACCAAGTTGCCGGATGATATCGAGGCCAGGATCGAGGCGTTGTTGGATGAGCCGATGGTGGTCGCCGAATCAATCGGCAAGGTCACGCGGATCAACGATGCAGCCGGTCGTTACATCGAATTCTGCAAGAGCAGTGTGCCTACCAGTACCCGTTTTTCCGGGCTAAAACTGGTGGTCGACTGCGCGAATGGCGCCACCTACAAGGTTGCGCCCAGTGTGTTCCGTGAACTGGGCGCCACGGTCAGTGTGCTGTCGGCGCAGCCCGATGGCCTGAACATCAACGAGGCGTGTGGCTCCACCCATATGGAAGCTCTGCAGGCCGAAGTAATCAGTCAAGGTGCCGATCTCGGCATCGCCTTCGACGGTGATGGAGATCGGGTGTTGATGGTCGACCACGCTGGGCGACTGGTCGATGGTGACCAGTTGTTGTTCATCATTGCCCGCGACCTGAAGGAGCGCGGATTGCTGGGTGATGGCGGGATCGTGGGAACGCTGATGAGCAACCTGGGGTTGGAATTAGCCCTGGCAGATCTGCAGATCCCGTTTGTCCGGGCTAAGGTGGGTGACCGTTATGTGATGGCTGAGCTCCAGGAGCGCGGCTGGAAGCAGGGTGGGGAGAATTCCGGGCATATCGTCTGCTGCCGGCATACCACCACGGGGGATGCCATAATAGCGGCCCTTCAGGTTCTGCTGTCTCTCAAGCGGCGCGGAGAAAATCTGCGGCAGGCAAGCGACGGTGTGCGCATGTGTCCGCAGGTGCTGGTCAACGTACGATTCAAGGGCGGTATGGATCCCGTCGAAAATCCCTCAGTGCAGGAGGCATGTGATGAGGTTACCCGTAAGATGCCGGGCGCGGACGGGTCTTGCTGCGCAAGTCCGGCACCG
Organism: Pseudomonas sp.; assembly: GCA_035497635.1. Taxonomy (GTDB): domain Bacteria; phylum Pseudomonadota; class Gammaproteobacteria; order Pseudomonadales; family Pseudomonadaceae; genus Serpens. The sequence goes on from DATJDB010000239.1 coordinate 6,177, forward strand.
AGCCATTGGTTCGTGTCATGGTCGAGGGGGACGACGCAGTCCAGGTCCGCGAGTATGCCGAAGCGCTGGCAAAGGTTGTCGCAGAAGCCTGTGCATGACCGAAATTCTCGGGCAAGCGAATCTATGTATTTGATTCGCTTGCCAGTATTCAAACTCTTGGGTAACATCTGCGCCCACTTTGAGCGACGAGGTAAAGCATGCGTCGACCACTGGTAGCCGGTAACTGGAAGATGCACGGTACCCGCGCCAGCGTAGCTGAATTGATCAGGGGTCTTCGTCAGCTGGCTTTGCCGGTAGGGGTCGAGATTGCTGTAATTCCGCCCGCGCTGTATGTCACCCAGGTGGTGGCGGGGCTGGAAGGCAAGGCGATCGGCGTAGGTGCGCAGAATTGTGCTGTCGAGCCGATGCAGGGCGCGCTGACCGGCGAGATCGCCGCGAGTCAGCTAGCCGATTCCGGTTGTGCCTATGTGCTGGTCGGGCATTCGGAACGTCGCCAGATTCTTGGTGAAAGCGAGGCAATGCTGAGTCGCAAGTTTGCCGCGGCTCAGGCGTGTGGATTGATTCCAATCCTGTGCATTGGTGAAACGCTGGCACAGCGTGAAGCGGGCAAGACTCTCGAGGTCGTGCAGCGTCAGCTGGGTAGCGTGATCGAGCAGTTGGGTGTGGGTGCATTTGCCAGGGCCGTGGTTGCGTATGAACCGGTCTGGGCGATTGGTACCGGCCTCACGGCGAGCCCTGAGCAAGCTCAGGAGATACATGCGTCGATCAGGATGCAGTTGAAAACCGAGAGCGCCGAAGTGGCGCGCGGTGTAAGAATTTTGTACGGCGGCAGCGTAAAGGCTGCCAACGCGGCTGAGCTGTTTGCCATGCCGGACATCGACGGTGGTCTCATTGGTGGGGCCTCTTTGAATGCGGATGAGTTTGGTGCGATCTGTCGTGCCGCGGGAAGCTGAAGATGCTTGAGACTGTCGTGATCGTAGTTCATTTGCTGATGGCGCTTGGCCTGGTTGGTCTGGTGCTGATTCAGCAGGGAAAGGGTTCGGAAGCCGGTGCTTCTTTTGGTGCCGGAGCGTCTGGCACGGTGTTTGGAAGCCAGGGTTCCGCTACCTTTCTGAGTCGCGTTACTGGTATGCTCGCGGCGGTTTTTTTCGTGACCAGCCTCGGTCTGGCATATTTTGCCAGTCAGAA
>DATJDB010000240.1:0-8789 GCA_035497635.1 Pseudomonas sp.
TCGCTGGCCGCGCAGATGGAAGCCTTCGAGGCGCAGTGTGTGCACCAGGCGTTGCAGCGCTGCCAGGGCAACATCAGCGAGGTGATGGCGCTGCTGCAGCTGCCGCGCCGCACCCTCAACGAGAAAATGCAGCGCCACGGCCTGCAGCGCGGCCGCTATCTCCCGGCGGGCGTCACCGAAACAGAAGCCGAATAGGCGGAATCTTGCCGATGTTCGGCCGGCCATCGGCGGATTTCTGCTGATCGATGCGCCTTGCGCAACCCGCCGCGCAGCCGGCGGGCCCGGCGGGCGCGCACTCACAGGCCTTTGGCCGCCGCTGGCACAGCTCCTGCTAGGGTTCTGGGAAGCCCTCGGCCATCCGGTACGAATGGCTTCGCCCCCTCGCGGGGGACTGCCCAATAAAAAAGGAGTCAATCCATGCGCATGAGCAAACGCTTCGGCCTGTTCGCGGCCGCCGTCGCCTTCACTGCCAGCACCGCGGCTGTCGCCGCCCCCACCTTCATCAACGTGCTCACCGGCGGTACCAGCGGTGTGTACTACCCGATCGGCGTGGCCCTGTCGCAGCTGTACGGTAACGGCATCGACGGCGCCAAGACCTCCGTGCAGGCCACCAAGGCCTCGGTGGAAAACCTCAACCTGCTGCAGGCCGGTCGTGGCGAACTGGCCTTTTCCCTGGGCGATTCGGTGGACGATGCCTGGAAAGGCAACGCCGATGCCGGCTTCAAGGCTCCGCTGAGCCGCCTGCGCGCCATCGCCGCCATCTACCCGAACTACATTCAGGTCGTGGCCAGCAAGGAATCCGGCATCAAGACCCTGGCCGACCTGAAGGGCAAGCGCATTTCCGTGGGCGCGCCCAAGTCCGGCACCGAGCTGAACGCCCGCGCCATCTTCAAGGCCGCCGGCTTGAGCTATGAAGACATGGGTCGTGTGGAGTTCCTGCCGTACGCCGAATCCGTCGAGCTGATCAAGAACCGTCAGTTGGACGCCACCCTGCAGTCCTCCGGCCTGGGCATGGCGGCGATTCGGGACCTGGCGGCGATGATGCCGACCACCTTCGTGGAAATCCCCAAGGAAGTGGTCGAAAAGATCGGCAGCCCCGTCTATCAGTCCCGCCCGATTCCGGCCGGCACCTATGACGGTCAGGACAAGGACGTGATGACGGCCTCGATCACCAACATGCTGATCACCCACGAGAAGGTTTCCGACGAGGTTGCCTACCAGATGACCAAGCTGATGTTCGAGAACCTGGCACGACTGGGCAACGCCCACTCCGCCGCCAAGGGCATCACCCTGGAAAACGCCGTCAAGGGTCTGCCGATTCCGCTGCACCCGGGTGCCGAGCGTTACTACCGTGAAGTGGGCGTGCTGAAGTAAGCACTACTCACGCGGGCCTGGCGCCCGCGCCTGCCGGCCCCTGACCTGTCGGGGGCCGGTTCGTCCAATCCGATTCCATGTCGTCTCCGGGAGTTTTCCATGAGCGAGCAACAAGGGCTGAACCACAGTCCCAGCCAGTGGCCGAAGACGCTGTTCTATGTCGCCCTGCTGTTTTCCACCTACCAGATCATCACCGCCGCCTTCCACCCGGTATCCACCCAGGTGCTGCGCTCCGGTCACGTGGCCTTTCTGCTGCTGATGATCTTCCTGTCCTATCCCGCGCGTGGCGCCGCGCGTCCCTGGCAACCGCTGGCCTGGATGCTCGGCCTGGCCGGATTGGCCACCGCCTTCTATCAATGGCATTTCGAGGCTGACCTGATTCAGCGCTCGGGAGACCTGACCCTCTCCGACACGGTCATCGGTGTGCTGCTGATCGTGCTGGTGTTCGAAGCCGCGCGGCGCGTGATGGGCATCGCCCTGCCGCTGATCTGCGGGCTGTTTCTGGCCTACGGCCTGTTTGGCGAATACCTGCCGGGCGAGCTGGCCCACCGCGGCTATGGCTTCGACCAGATCGTCAACCAGCTGTCGTTCGGCACCGAAGGCCTCTATGGCACGCCGACCTACGTATCGGCCACCTACATCTTCCTGTTCATCCTGTTCGGCGCCTTCCTGGAGCAGGCCGGGATGATCAAGCTGTTCACCGACTTCGCCATGGGCATGTTCGGCCACAAGACCGGCGGTCCGGCCAAGGTCTCGGTCGCGTCCTCGGCACTGATGGGCACCATCACCGGTTCCGGCGTCGCCAACGTGGTGACCACCGGCCAGTTCACCATCCCGCTGATGAAGCGCTTCGGCTACAAGCCGGGTTTTGCCGGCGCGGTGGAGGCTACCTCCAGCATGGGCAGCCAGATCATGCCGCCGGTGATGGGTGCGGTCGCCTTCATCATGGCCGAAACCATCAACGTGCCCTACGTGGAAGTGGCCAAGGCCGCGCTGCTGCCGGCGCTGCTGTACTTCGGCGCGGTGTTCCTGATGGTGCACCTGGAAGCCCGGCGCGCCGGCCTCAAGGGCCTGCCCAAGGACGAATGCCCGAGCGCCCTGGAAGCGGTGAAACAGCGCTGGTTCCTGCTGATCCCGCTGGTGGTGCTGGTCTACCTGCTGTTTTCCGGCTTCACGCCGATGTTCTCCGGAACCGTCGGTCTGGCCCTCACCGCCATCGTCATCCTCGGCTCGGCGCTGATCCTGCGGGTGTCCTCCAACGCGCTGCGCATGGTGTTCTGGGTCGCGCTGGGCATACTGTGCGCCGGCTTCTTCAAGCTCGGCATTGGTGTGGTGTTCGGTGTGATCGGTGCGCTGGTGGTGGCCTGCTGGTTCATCAAGGGCGGCCGGGAGACCCTGCGTGCCTGTGTGAACGCACTGGCCGAAGGCGCGCGCCATGCGGTGCCGGTGGGTATCGCCTGTGCCCTGGTCGGCGTGATCATCGGCGTGGTATCGCTGACCGGTATCGCCACCACCTTCGCCGGCTACATCCTGGCCATCGGACAGAACAACCTGTTCCTGTCGCTGGTGCTGACCATGATCACCTGCCTGGTGCTGGGCATGGGCATTCCGACCATTCCCAACTACATCATCACCAGTTCCATTGCCGCGCCGGCGCTGCTCGACCTGGGCGTGCCGCTGATCGTCTCGCACCTGTTCGTGTTCTATTTCGGGCTGATGGCCGACCTGACGCCGCCGGTGGCGCTGGCCTGCTTCGCGGCCGCGCCCATCGCGCGGGAAAGCGGCTTCAAGATCAGCCTGTGGGCGATCCGCATCGCCGCGGCGGGCTTCGTGGTGCCGTTCATGGCGGTCTACGACCCGGCGCTGATGATGCAGGGCGACAGCCTGCTGGCCACGCTGTACATGTTCATCAAGGCCGGCGTTGCCATCTTCCTGTGGGGCTTTGCCGTGGTGGGCTTCATCACCCGTCCGCTGGCCTGGTGGGAGCGGCTGTTGGCCTTCGCCGCCGGCGTATCGCTGGTGCTGGCCATGCCGATCAGTGACCAGTTGGGCTTCGCTCTTGGCATCCTGCTGGTCGCCCAGCACCTGTGGCGCGCGCGCCGGGCACAGCCGATCTCCGTATGATCGGACTGTGCATGGGTCTGGCCGGGGTGGTGTGGGCAGAAGTGGCCACACCCGACTTCACCCTGGCCTGGACCCACACCATCGAGAAGATTCGCTGGGAAGAGGATTACCGCGTCACGCCGCAGGGCTTGTGGCTCGATGCGGCGCGCATCCGCGGCACCGGCGCCGGCATGGAAGTGCCGGACGGCGCCGTGCTGCGTGACGGCAGCTGGCAGTACCGGCCGCAACTGCCGGCGCTGCCCTTGCTGCGCCTGGGCCGCACCCCCGAGGCCGGCGACTACCAGCTGTGCCAGGCCGGCGCCTGCCGGCCGCTGGCCGACTGGCTCGGCCCGCCCAGTCATGAGCAACCCGCCGTCGAACTCTGGCCCTGCGAACGGTAGGAACCTGTAGGAAAGGCCAATCTCCGGCGCCTCCCGCTGGCTGGACTAGGCTTTGCGGCATTCATTGCGCAAGGATCGCCGCATGCCCCCTTCGCTTCGCCTGTCGCTGGCAGGTGTCCTGTTGTGCTCATCGCTGGCCGTCCAGGCCGTGGAGCTGTTGCCGGGCCTGTGGGAATTCACCCCGCGCAACCTGCAGGTGGATGGCCAGCCGTTGCCGGACCTGGATCGGCTGCTGGTCGGCCTGGAAAACCTGCCCGGCGCGCAGCGGGAAAAGCTGCTCGATCAATTCGCTCGCCAGGGCGTGCAGCTGGCCGGCAAGTCGATGCAGGTGTGTCTCGGCGAGGCGCAGCTGCGCCAGGGCGATTTCGTGTTGCCCCAGGGAAACTGCAGCCCGCAGCTCACCGAGCGGGGCGAGCAGTTGTGGCGCTTCGAGTTCCAGTGTCGCGGTGCCCAGGGCAGCGGCGAAACCCGCTTCGTCAACGAACGGGAGTTTGTCACCCGCCTCGAAGGCCACTTCGGTAACAGCGCGGCACGCTCCGGGCACGGGCAAATGGAATCCCACGCCCGCTGGCTGGGCGCCGACTGCGGTGGCCTCGCCCCTCGGGACGGCTAAGCGCCGGGTTCCGTCGCGCCGGGAGAAAGTGCACCATGGCGCCATGCTCGAACAGATCCCCACCCATGTCATCGCCGGCCCGTTGGGCGCCGGCAAGACCAGCCTGTTGCGCCAGTTGCTCGCCCAGAAACCTGGCGAGGAGCGCTGGGCGCTGCTGATCAACGAATTCGGCGCCATCGGCCTGGATGCCGCCTTGCTGGAAACCGGCGCGGACGGCGTCGCCATGGCCGAAGTAGCCGGCGGCTGTGTGTGCTGCGTCAGTGGCGTGCCGTTCCAGGTGGGCCTGGCGCGCCTGCTGCGCCGCAGCCGGCCGCAGCGGTTGTTCATCGAACCCTCCGGTCTCGGTCATCCGGCCGAGCTGTTGCGCCAGTTGGCGGCGGCGCCCTGGCGTGGCGTATTGCACCTGCAACCGCTGGTGTTGGTGCTGGATGCCGCCGCGCTGGCCGCTGGTGCAGCGTTGCCGGACAGCCAGGCCTCGGTGCTTGGTCGGGCCGGGCTGCTGGTGCTCAACAAGGCGGAGAACCTGTCGTCGACCCAGCGCGCGGCACTGGCGGAACGCTGGCCGACCACGCCGTTGCTCTGGACCCAGCATGGACAGATCACCCTGGCCGACCTGCCAACCACGCCGCTGTCGGGCGTCGCCATAAGTGCCTTGCCGGAAACCACCCCGTTGCCGGGTGGCGCCTTGTGGCGCGATCCGGCGCAGCCGCTGTGCGAGATCCGCGAGGCGGAGGAGGGCTGGAGCATCGGCTGGCGCTGGCACCCGAGCCAGCGCTTCGATCTGCCAACGCTGTGCGCGCGGCTGCAGGCGCTGGGCTGGCGCCGCGCCAAGCTGGTGATGCACGGCGCACAGGACTGGCTGGCGGCCAACGCCCTGGAGGGCGCCGCGCTGACCCTGACTCCCAGCGCCTGGCGACGGGATTCGCGGCTGGAGCTGATCTTCGACCGGCCACAGGATTCGCAGCGGTTGAATGCAGTGTTAGCCGATTGTCGATTCACTGAATGAGTTTGTGCCGTTAAGATGCCACCCCCGTTTTGCGATTCCTTCGCATTCAGCCGATTAGATACCCGCCATGATTCTGCATTCCTGGTCTCATCCCTGCTCCGCCGGTTTCACGCTGCGCGGCTGGCATAGCGCACCTTCCGGCAAGCCGCTGCTGCATTTCATGCATGGCAACGGCTTCTGTGGGCGCGTCTATGAACCCTTGCTGCGCCATCTGTCCGAGCATTTCGATCTGTGGCTCAGCGATGCCCAGGGCCACGGTGACAGCGAGCATGGCGGCCCGTTCGTGGGCTGGAACCGCAGTGCCGAGCTGGCGGTGGAAGCGTTCGAGGCGGGGCGCGAGGCGTTCGGTGACGTACCGCGCTACGTGCTGGGCCACAGCTTCGGCGGCGTGCTGAGCAGCCTGATCATGGCCCGCCATCCCCAGCTGTTCGAGCGTGCCGTGTTGCTCGACCCGGTGCTGTTCACGCCGAACATGCTGCGTCTCAAGCAGTTGCTCGGCGCGCTGGGTCTGTATGATCGCCTCAACGACAAGGCCAAGCGCGCCCTCCTGCGCCGCAACCATTGGGCGGACGCCGACGAGGCGCGCAACCGCTTGCGTGGACGCGGCATCTTCAAGAACTGGGAGGAATCCGCGCTGACCGCCTATGTGGACAACGCCATGCAGCCGCATCCGGACGGCGGCCTGCAGCTCAAGTGTCATCCGAGCCGCGAGGCGGAGGTGTTCAGTACCACGCCGGAGGGCCTCTGGAACGCGCTGCGCCAGGTGCGTACGCCGAGCACGCTGATCTACGGTCAGGACAGCTACCCGTTTGTGCGGGACTCGGCGCGCCGCTGGCCGCGTATCAATCCCCAGGTGCAGGCCCGGGCGGTGGAGGGTGGCCATTGCTTCATGCAGGAACGCCCGCAGCCCACCGCGCGGCTGATTCAGGATTACCTGCTAGGCAATTGAAAGCGGCGGCGTTGTTCTGGCCGTCGCTGCGTGCCACCGCCTGGCGGACGAAAGCAAGGACCGGCAGGCTCCTGTATGGCCGGCTTTATGCCGGCCCTACAGGGTCCGCCGCAATTTTCGTAGAGGGGCCTCAACCGCGACTGGTCAGCGCGAACGCTCGCGCTTCCACTGATCCAGATCGATCACCTGGCCCTGGCTGGCATGCGGCGCCTCGGTCGTCTGCTCATGCCGGGCGCCGCGTTCCTCGGCACCGCGCGGGCAGGGGTAGGGATCCAGCTGGATGCCGCCTGGGTAGACGCCGAACATGCGAATGCTGCCGTGGTGGCGCTGCTCGCCGGTAACCGTGAATTCGAAGGCGTACACCCGGGCCAGCCGCCGGCGGCCTTTGGCGTCGGGCAGCCATTTCATGCCCTGCAGCGCCACGGTGTCATCGAGCAGTTGCAGATCGTGACGCTCGCAGTGCTTTTTCACCACGCGCACTGCTCGCTCGCGTACCCCATGGGCATGCCAGAACCAGGCGGCAACCGCGCCGGCGCATATCAGCAGGAAGATCGAGGCGAGGGACACGGGCGGGCTCCGGCGGGGTGAGGTCGCGCCAGCTTACCGCAAGCAACGCCGCGTTTGCGCCGGTATACTGCGCCGCTTCGAAAGCTCCGGACCACCCCTCGATGAAGCGCACGCCCCATCTGCTGGCCATCCAGTCCCACGTCGTCTTCGGCCATGCCGGCAACAGCGCGGCGGTGTTTCCCATGGCGCGTCTGGGGGTGAATGTCTGGCCGCTGAATACCGTGCAGTTTTCCAACCACACCCAGTACGGCCAGTGGACCGGCGAGGTGCTGGCGCCGACGCTGATTCCGCAACTGGTGGAAGGCATCGCCAACATCGGCGAGCTGGGCAACTGCGACGCAGTGCTGTCCGGCTACCTGGGCAGCGCCGCCCAGGGGCGGGCGATTCTCGAGGTGGTGCGTCGCATCAAGGCCGCCAACCCGCACGCCCTGTACCTCTGCGACCCGGTGATGGGGCATCCGCAGAAAGGCTGCATCGTCGCGCCGGAAGTCAGCGACTTCCTGCTTGAGGAAGCGATCGGCGTGGCGGATCTGCTGTGCCCGAACCAGCTGGAGCTGGACAGCTTCCTCGGTCGCCGGGCGGACTCGCTGGCGGATTGCGTGGCCATGGCCCGCTCCCTGCTGGCCCGTGGGCCGAAGGCGGTGCTGGTCAAACATCTGGACTATCCCGGCAAGTCCGCCGAGGACTTCGAGATGCTGCTGGTCACTACCGCCGACGCCTGGTTGCTGCGCCGCCCGCTGCTGGCCTTTCCGCGCCAGCCGGTGGGCGTCGGCGACCTGACCTCCGGCCTGTTCCTGGCGCGTCTGCTGCTCGGCGACGAGCCCGTACAGGCCTTCGAGTTCTGCGCCGCCGCCGTGCACGAAGTGCTGCTGGAAACCCAGGCCTGCGGCAGCTACGAATTGCAGTTGGTCCGTGCCCAGGATCGCCTGGCCCAGCCACGTGTGCGCTTCGCGGCGCATCGGCTATAACCGTGGGGCGGGCCGTGCGACGGCCCGCCGGCCTGATCCGCGTCCTGCGGCAGGCAATACGGAGCGGCGACATGAAGGCCTTCCTCGTCCTGTGGTTGCTGGTGCTGGCCGGCTGCGGCGGGCTGCGCATCGACACCAGCCACCCGTCCATCGGCCATAACAGCCGGGTGCAGTACATCGTGCTGCATTACACCTCCTCGGACCTGCAGCGTTCGCTGGAGCTGCTGACCCAGGGCGACGTCAGCGCCCACTACCTGATCGACGCCGCGCCCGCCACCGTCTACCGCCTGGTGGACGAAGACCGCCGGGCCTGGCATGCCGGCGACAGCGACTGGCAGGGCCGCGCCTGGCTGAACGCCAGCACCCTGGGCATCGAGCTGGTCAACCCGGGCTACGAGGAAGACGCCGAGGGCAACCGTCGCTGGTATCCGTATCCGCCCGCACAGATCGATGCGCTGATTCGCCTGCTCAAGGTATTGGTCGAGCGCCATGAATTGCCTCCGGACAGCATCATCGGCCACAGCGATATCGCTCCGCAGCGCAAGGTCGATCCCGGCCCGCTGTTTCCCTGGTACCGCCTGGCGGCCGCAGGCCTGATTGCCTGGCCGGACGATGCCCAGGTCGGCATTCGCCAGCGGCTGTTCGCCGCCGTCGGCCTGCCACCGCCCGCCTGGTATCAGCAACGCCTGGCCAGCCTGGGCTATCGCGTGCCGCAGCATGGCGAACTGGACGAGGCGACCCGCAAGGTGCTGGCTGCCTTCCAGATGAAATACCGGCCATCGCATCACGACGGCACACCGGACGCGGA
>DATJDB010000241.1:0-7829 GCA_035497635.1 Pseudomonas sp.
GCGAAGATCAGCGGGTCGGCCATGTAGCTCCACTGGGTCAGGTACTTCTGGTCCACCTGATCGATACGCGACACGTCGAACACCGACAACGGGTTCTCCTGGCCATCCACCGCACCGGTGGTCAGCGCCGGCTTGGCATCCGCCCAGCTCATTTGCGTCGGGTTGGCGCCCAGGGCGCTGAAGGTGTCCTGGAACAGCGGCGAGCCGACCACGCGGATCTTCATGCCCTTGATGTCGTCGGGCGTGCGGATCGGGCGCTTGGAGTTGGAAAGCTGGCGAAAACCGTTTTCGCCCCAGGCCAGCGGCACCACGCCACGCTTCCTGATGGCCTTGAAGGCCATCAGGCCAGCCTCGCCCTGAGTGATGGCATCCACGTCCGCGTTGTCAGCGACCAGGAACGGCAGGGAGAACAGGTTCAGTTCCGGCACCTGGGGCGACCAGTTAATGGTCGAGCCCACGGCCATGTCGATCAGCCCGGAACGCATGGCGGAGAATTCCTTGGTCTGGTCGCCGGCGACCAGCTGGGCATTGTCATAGACGCGCAGGGTGATGCGCCCTTCGGAACGCTCCTCAACCAGCTCGGCCCACTTGCTGGCCGCCTGGCCCCAGGGGAAGGCGGCCGACAGGACGGTGGATACGGAATATTCGCGGGCATGCGAAGTCAGGGAAACGGTCAGCACGCCGGCGGCGGCCAGCGCCGTGAGGCAGCGGGAGATGTTCATTGGGAAATGTCCTGAGGATCGTGGTCGTTTTGATACTGCGAACGGCCATGTCGAAGGGCATGGCAGATCCATGAACGACCGGATAGGTCGTTTCAGGGGGCGCCGGGTAGACGCAGAGGGGGGAGGTACGCGCAAGGGCGTGGGTATCAGGCGGCTTTGTGGGCGGCTGATGAAGGCAAGCGGATGTGCTTAGGGCGCTAACTATCGCAGAAGCGCTGCCGAAATGCCACGTCCGGTCATGCCGCGCGCCGACGAACAGCCGGGCGCTGTGCGTCGTATTCGTTTGCACGGAGGCAGGCGTCTGCCCGATGCCCGAACGGTGTGTGCCGGAACGCCAATGAACAGGCCCTGTGCGGGTCGTCTTTTTTTCCGCCGGAAAAAAGAAAACCCCGCATGGCGGGGCTTGCAGATTGAATCCTTACATCCTTGTTTGACCCGCCATCCTGGGGGTCCGGAAAATCCATTTTTATTTTCCACGCTTCCTGCGCGTTTTCCGTTGCTGGCAAGACTACGCAGGCCCTCCAAAGGGCGACAGCGCCAATCACCAGCAGGCCCTGTAAGCCTTTTCCTACAACAGCGTGAGTCTTTTCCGGTGGGCAGGCACCCCGCAGGGGCGCAGAATCGAGGCGCCCAATAACAACAACAGACGCCGACACGGCGCCAAGGGTGAAATCATGCGCAACCTCGCTTTTTTCTTGCTGTTATGCGCCGCCGGCGTTCCCGCTTTTGGCCAGGTCGCCGAAGTGCAGACCCGCTTCCATGGCCAGGACGAGGCCGAGCAGGCCTTCTGGTCCGAGCTCTATCCCAGTGGCGGCGAAACCCTGTTCTGCGGCAAGACCTTCGCCAGTGACGAGGGCCTGGCCATCACCGCCGTCTACGGCGTGCGCGAGATCCGCCAGGCGCTGCGCTGCACCACCACCAACCAGTGCGCGGTGCAGACGCCGCGCTACCTGAACATGGTCGGCGACCTGCACAACCTCTATCCGAACGAGGCGGGCCTGGAGGAACAGCGCCGCAATGATCGTTTCGGCGAGGTCGCCGGCAACGGCCCGACCGGCGAATGCGGGCTGCGCAGCGGCTTCAAGCTACTCGAACCGCCCGCCTCGGCCCGCGGCAACATAGCCCGCGCGCTGTTCCACATGCATGCCGAATACGACCTGCCGCTGCCGACGGCGCTGGAGATACTGCAGCGCTGGCATCGTGACGATCCGGCCGACCAGGTCGAACGCATCCGCAACGATCGCATCGCCATGCTGCAAGGCACCCGCAACCGTTTCATCGACGACCCCGCGCAGGCGCAGCGACTGGCCAAGCCCTGAGGGAAGCCCACGGTTACGGCGGCGCCACAAACAAAAATGCCCGTATCTCGCGATACGGGCATTTTCATTCAGCGCTCAGCGCGGTTCAGAACTGCTCGTCATCAAGCAGGAACAGCGACTCGCTGCCGGCGCGCACCGCCGCGCTCAGCGACTGCACGCGTGGCAACAGGCGAGCGAAGAAGAAGCGCGCGGTGCCCAGCTTGCTGGCGTAGAAGGTTTCCTGGCCTTCCTTGCCCAGCGCGGCCCGGGCCATCATCGCCCACATGTAACCGTAGGCGACGTAGCCGAAGGCCTGCAGGTATTCCACTGAGGCGGCGCCGATTTCGTTGGGGTTGGACTTGGCGCGATCCAGCACCCAGGCGGTCAATTCATCGAGCTGATTGACGGCAACTTTCAGCGGCGTGGTGAACTCGCCCAGCGAGGCGTCGGCGCCGTTGATGAACGCGCTGATCTCGTCGCGGAACTGCGCATAGAAGACGCCGCCGTTACCCACTACCTTGCGGCCCACCAGATCGAGCGACTGGATGCCGTTGGTGCCTTCGTAGATCTGGGTGATGCGGCAGTCGCGCACCAGTTGCTCCTGGCCCCACTCGCGGATGAAGCCGTGGCCACCGAAGATCTGCTGGCCATGCACGGTGGTTTCCAGCGCCATGTCGGTGAGGAACGCCTTGGCCACCGGGGTCAGTAGCGCAATCAGGTTCTCGGCGCGCTGGCGCGCAGCGGCGTCTTCGCTGTACTTGGCGATGTCCAGCTGCACGGCGACGTAGCTGGAGAAGGCGCGACCGCCCTCGTTCAGCGCCTTCATGGTCAGCAGCATGCGGCGCACATCCGGATGCACAATGATCGGGTCGGCCACCTTGTTCTGAGCCGCCGGGCCGCTCGGCGCGCGGCTCTGCAGGCGCTCGCGGGCGTATTCGATGGCGCTCTGGTAAGAACGCTCGCCCAGCGCCAGACCCTGGATGCCAACACCCAGGCGCTCGTAGTTCATCATGGTGAACATGGCCGCCAGGCCCTTGTTGACCTCGCCGACCAGCCAGCCGGTGGCGCCGTCGAAGTTCATCACGCAGGTGGCCGAAGCCTTGATGCCCATCTTGTGCTCGATGGAGCCGCAGGAAACGCTGTTGCCGGCGCCCAGGCTGCCATCGGCATTGACCATCACCTTGGGCACCAGGAACAGCGAGATGCCCTTGGAGCCGGCCGGCGCGTCGGGCAGCTTGGCCAGCACCAGGTGGATGATGTTCTCGGTCAGGTCGTGCTCGCCGCCGGTGATGAAGATCTTGGTGCCGGTGACCTTGTAGCTGCCGTCGGCCTGGGGTTCGGCCTTGGTGCGGATCAACCCCAGATCGGTGCCGGCGTGCGGCTCGGTCAGGCACATGGAGCCGGCCCATACGCCGGCGTACATGTTGGGCAGGTAGGCCTGCTTCAGTTCTTCGCTGGCGTGGGAGTTCAGCGCCAGGCAGGCGCCGGCGGTGAGCATCGGATAGAGGCCGAAGGAAAGGTTGGCGGAATTGACCATTTCCTCGACCTGGGCGCCGATCACCTTGGGCATGCCCATGCCGCCGAACTCGGGGTCACCACCGACACCGACCCAGCCGCCTTCGGCGTAAGTCTTGTAGGCCTCGATGAAACCGGCCGGGGTCTGCACCGCGCCCTCGCTCCAGCTGCAGCCTTCCTCGTCGCCGCTGCGGTTGAGCGGTGCGATGCTGCCGGCGATGAGCTTGCCGGCCTCTTCCAGCACGGCGATGGCGGTGTCGCCGTCGATCACCTCGGCCAGACCGGGCAATTCACTCCACAGGTCGGCAACGTCAAAAACCTCGTTGAGGATGAAACGCATGTCACGCAGGGGCGCTTGGTAATCAGCCATGTAAACCTCGATTCAACGGTGACCGCTAAGGCCGGGAACGAAGAAAAAGCGAGTCTATCCGAACAACTCTAACGACATGTAGCGTCAGTTACCGACCGCAAAGTCACTATCAGTCACCTATGAGCGCGCCGCCGTCTTGCGACCGCTTGCCGCACGCGCCGGCTTCGGCTGTTCGTAGGAAACCACACAGTTTCGCCCCGCGCCCTTGGCCTTGTAGAGCGCCTCGTCAGCGGCCTTGATGACTTCTTCCGGCTCGCGATGCTCTGTGCTGCGTTCAGCCACCCCGATGCTGATGGTGACCGAGACGAAGGGGCTGGCGGCCGCCTGACCACGCTGCTGGCGGCCCTGGGTGGCATCGTCCGGGCGATTCGATTTGTCGCGCACGATCATCTGGTAGTGCTCGATGTTGCGGCGCAGCATTTCCAGATGGGGTTTGCAGTGTTCCAGGCTCTTGCCCGGGAACAGCACGGTGAACTCCTCGCCGCCGTAGCGGTAGGCGGTGCCGCCGCCAGTCACCTTGCGCAACTGGCCGGCCACCATGCGCAGCACGTCGTCGCCGACGTCGTGGCCGTAGGTATCGTTGAATTTCTTGAAGTGATCGACGTCGGTCATGGCGATCACATAGTTGCGCCCCAGCCGGCTCAGGCGCTCGTTTAGCGCCCGGCGGCCGGGCAGTCCGGTGAGTTCGTCGAGGAAGGCCATCTGGTAGGCCTCGTGCGCCACCGCTACCACCAGCGCCAGCAGCACCATGCTGCTCATGGCCGACAGCGCATAGGGCCGCATGAAGATTTCCGGCACCATCCAGAACAGGCCCAGCACGCCGACCAGTTGCGCGGCGTGCAGCACGCGGGGCCGGAACAGGTACTGGACAAGCAGCCCGATGAAGGCCAGCAGGAACAGCGGATAGGCCAGTTGCACCATCTTCATCCACTGACCCTGCACCAGCGGCCAGTGCATCAGGCTCAGCCATTGCAGCAGCGGTTCGGGATAGCGCAGCGCCATGCCGACCGCCACGCCGAGCAGTGCCAGCAGCACCGCGCCGCGCGCCACCAGGTCCTGCAGCAGCTGGGCGCGCTCCGACCAGATGCCGTACAGGCCATAGAGCAGCGGCAACAGCAGGCTGCTCAGATGAAAGATCAGTTGTGCCTGGGTGTAATCGGCGACCGACCGATGCTCGCGGAAGTACTCGACTTCGCCATTGAGGGCCAGATAGCCCAGATAGACCACCACCAGCAGCATGGCCTGGCGCATGCGTCCGTAGAACATGCACATTGCGCCGCCGAGCACCGCCAGCAGGGTGGGCAGCACTTCCAGCAGTCCGGTCAGGAAGCCCTCTGTCTCCAGCCATGCGCCGAACACCCAGCCGGCCAGGATGATCAGCACGGATGGCAGGAAGTGACTTACCCGGTAGGCGGAAATAGTCGGCAAAACGGCCTCGCTGCACTCTGAAGACGGGTTCGAAAAATAGCGGCCATTATGATGGCATTTTTTCCATGATGGCCAGTCCGCCACTTTTTCCGGCGCCAAAAAACAAGCCGCCGGGCACAGGCCCGGCGGCTTATCAACCGAAGATCTTGCGCCGGGCTATCAGTAGCCTAGGGCGAAGTTCTCGTCGGCCATTTCCATCAGGTTGTCGGCTCCGGACAGCATGGTGACCGCCAGCGCGCGGGTACGCGGCAGGATGCGCTCGAAGTAGAAGCGCGCGGTCTGCAGCTTGGCCTTGTAGAAGCCTTCCTCGGCGGTGCCGGCGGCCAGCTTCTCGGCGGCCACGCGAGCCATGTCGGCCCAGAAGTAGGCCAGGCAGGCGTAGCCGGAGTACATCAGGTAGTCCACCGAAGCGGCACCGACTTCCTCGCGATCCTTCATGGCAGCCATGCCGACCTTCATGGTCACATCGCCCCACTCCTTGTTGATCTGCGCCAGCGGTGCGACCAGGTGCTTGATCGCCTCGTTGCCCTCATTGTTCTGGCAGAACTTGTGGACGATCTTGGTGAAGCTCTTCAGCGCCTCGCCCTGGGTCATCAGAATCTTGCGGCCCAGCAGGTCGAGGGCCTGCACGCCGGTGGTGCCTTCGTACAGCATGGAAATACGCGCGTCACGCACGTTCTGCTCCATGCCATGCTCGGCGATGAAGCCGTGGCCACCGAAGATCTGCACGCCGTGGTTGGCGGCTTCGAAACCGGTTTCGGTCATGAAGGCCTTGGCGATCGGAGTCAGGAAGGCCAGCAGCGAGTCGGCGGCCTTGCGCTGCTCCTCGTCCTGGCTGCGCTGCACGATATCGACCTGCTTGGCGGCGAAGTACAGCATGGCGCGGTTGCCTTCGGCGAACGCCTTCATGGTCAGCAGCATGCGACGCACGTCCGGGTGGACGATGATCGGGTCGGCGGCCTTTTCCGGCGCCTTCGGGCCGGTCAGGGCGCGCATCTGCAGACGTTCGCGGGCATAGGCGATGCCGCCCTGGAAGCCCAGCTCGGCGTGGGCGATGCCCTGCAGGGCGGTGCCCAGACGCGCGGTATTCATGAAGGTGAACATGCAGTTCAGGCCCTTGTTCGGCGGGCCGATCAGGAAGCCGGTGGCGCCGTCGAAATTCATCACGCAGGTGGCGTT
Organism: Pseudomonas sp.; assembly: GCA_035497635.1. GTDB lineage: Bacteria > Pseudomonadota > Gammaproteobacteria > Pseudomonadales > Pseudomonadaceae > Serpens. The sequence continues at coordinate 6,513 of DATJDB010000241.1, forward strand.
GCCGTGGATGCCCATCTTGTGTTCGAGCGAGCCACAGGAAACGGTGTTGCGCTCGCCCACTTCGCCTGCGGCGTTGGGCAGGAACTTCGGCACGATGAACAGGGAAATACCCTTGGTGCCGGCCGGTGCGTCGGGCAGGCGGGCCAGCACGATGTGCACGATGTTCTCGGCCATGTCGTGGTCGCCGGCCGAGATGAAGATCTTGGTGCCGGTCACCTTGTAGGAACCGTCGGCCTGGGGCTCGGCCTTGGTGCGCAGGATGCCCAGGTCGGTACCGCAATGCGGCTCGGTCAGGCACATGGTGCCGGTCCACTGGCCGGTCACCAGCTTGCTGAAATAGGTGGTTCGCTGTTCGGGAGTGCCGTGGGCGCTCAGGGTGTTCATGGCGCCGTGAGACAGGCCGGGGTACATGCCCCAGGACCAGTTGGCCTGACCGATCATTTCGCTGACGGTCATGCCGAGGGATTCCGGCAGACCCTGGCCGCCGTGTTCGACGTCATGGGCCAGGCTCGGCCAGCCGCCTTCGACGAACTGCTGGTAGGCTTCCTTGAAGCCGGTCGGGGTGGTGACGCCCTCGGGCGACCACTTGCAACCTTCCTGATCGCCCACGCGATTCAGCGGTGCGATGACCTGCTCACAGAACTTGGCGCCTTCCTCGATGATGGCATTGACCATGTCCGGGGTAGCATCTTCGCAACCGGGCAGGCTCTGATAGTGGGCTTCATAGCCGAGCAGCTCGTCACGAACGAAACGGATGTCGCGCAAGGGGGCCTTGTAGTCGGGCATTGCGGTAAACCTCAACAGTAGGTCTTGGGGGTGGCGAGCTGCGACACAACCACGCACGCTCAAACAGTTGTTTGAAACTTACGTTTAGCTCCCATCCTTGTCAAGTCTGCGACCCCCGGCTCAGTGCCCCAGCAGCACCTTCAGCGACAGATGTGCGGCGACGTTCGCGGCCGCCGGCGACTCCAGGCGCGGCACGCAACCCAGACAGGGCGCGCCCAGGCGCGCGCGCAACTCCTGCAGATTGTCGTCCAGCCGCGGCATGTGCGGATCAACCTGATTGGCGACCCAGCCCGCCAGTTGCAGACCATCCGCCCGAATGGCCTGGGCCGTCAACAGCGCATGGTTGAGACACCCCAGACGCAGGCCAACCACCAGGATCACCGGCAGCTTGAGCGCCACGGCCAGATCGGACAGGCAGGCCGCGTCCGACAGCGGCACGCGCCAGCCGCCGGCGCCTTCCACCAGGGTGAAATCCGCGCCCTGCGCCAGCACCCGTTGCACGGCGGCGGCCAGCTGCGGCACCTCGAGGGC
>DATJDB010000242.1:0-3898 GCA_035497635.1 Pseudomonas sp.
CCGGACATGCGTCCGTCGGTGACCAGCGCCACCTTGTAGCCGCGATCCTGCAGCACACCAAGGAACGGCGTGAGCTTGTGCAACTCCGGCATGCCGTTGGCGCGTGGTCCCTGAAAACGTACCACCGCGACGAAATCGCGCTCCAGCTCGCCGGCCTGGAAGGCCGCGGCCAGCTCGGCCTGATCGGCGAACACCCGTGCCGGGGCTTCCACCACACGATGCTCGGGGGCGACGGCGGAGATCTTCATGATGCCGCGCCCCAGGTTGCCCTCCATCAGGCGCAGGCCGCCCTCGGCGGCGAATGGCCGGGCCACCGGGCGCAGTACGTTCTCATCGAGGCTGGCCGTCGCCGCCGGGCGCCAGTCCAGCTCCAGGTTCTGGCTTTTCAGGAAGGGCTCCTGGCAATAGGCATCCAGGCCCTTTCCCAGCACCGTATTGACGTCGCGGTGCAGCAGCCCGGCATCCAGCAGGGTGGCAATCAGGAACGGCGTGCCGCCGGCGGCGTGGAAGTGATTCACGTCGGCGCTGCCATTGGGATAGAGCCTGGCCAGGGTGGGCACCACGGCGGACAGTTCGGCCATGTCCTGCCAGTCGAGCAGGATGCCGGCGGCGCGAGCGATGGCCGGGATATGCAGGCTGTGGTTGGTCGAGCCGCCGGAGGCCAGCAGCGCCACCACGGCGTTGACGATGCATTTCTCGTCGACGATGGTGCACAGCGGCAGGTAGTTGCCGTTGTCGTGGGTCAGGCGGGCCACCTGGCGCGCAGCCTCGGCGGTCAGCTCGTTGCGCAGCGGCGTATAGGGCGTGACGAACGACGAACCGGGCAACTGCAGGCCCATGACTTCCAGCATCACCTGATTGGTATTGGCGGTGCCGTAGAAGGTGCAGGTGCCGGGGCTGTGGTAGGACTTCATCTCCGACTCGAGCAGCTCCTCGCGGGTCGCCTTGCCTTCGGCATACAGCTGGCGCACCTGGGCCTTCTTCTCGTTGGACAGGCCCGAGGGCATCGGCCCACCGGGCACGAAGAGCACCGGCAGATGGCCGAAGCGCAGCGCGCCGAGCAGCAGGCCGGGGACGATCTTGTCGCAGATGCCCAGGCACAGCGCGCCATCGAACAGGTTGTGGGACAGCGCCACGGCAGTGGACATGGCGATGACTTCGCGACTGGCCAGGCTCAGCTCCATGCCCGCCTCGCCCTGGGTCACGCCGTCGCACATGGCCGGCACGCCGCCGGCGAACTGGCCGACCGAGCCGACTTCGTCCAGCGCGCCCTTGATGATGGCCGGAAAGTAGTGATACGGCTGATGGGCGGACAGCACATCGTTGTAGGCCGAGACGATGGCCACGCTGGCCTGGCCGGGCAGGCGCAGCTTCTGCTTGTCCGAGCGCGAGCAGCCGGCCATGCCGTGGGCCTGGTTGGCGCAGGGCAGCGCGTCGCGGCGCGGCCCCTTGTCCGCCGCCTCGCGCATCTGCGCCAGATAGGCGGCACGGGTGGGCCGGCTGCGTTCGATCAGCCGTTGGGTGATGGCTTGAATTCGGGGATGCATGGGGCGCTCCTGAAAGGTACGGCGAATTGCGGTGCTGCCATGCCAGTCAGACTAACGCAGATTCGTGGGGAAGGAACCGCCACCCGCCACGAGGCATGGCGGCCTGTTGACTTCCCGTTTCCAATCAGTAAGATACGCGACGTTGTTCCGCGATAGCTCAGTCGGTAGAGCAAATGACTGTTAATCATTGGGTCCCTGGTTCGAGTCCAGGTCGCGGAGCCAAATTCAAAGCCCTGACGCACGTCGGGGCTTTTTTGTTTATGCCGCTGGACCCTCACCAGGGACTGCGTCCCAGGTTACTCGGCCCTGAAGGGCCTCGCCCCTTCGGGGCCGCGCTGAAGCGCGTTCGCCTGCGCCGTCGAGTCCAGGTCGCGGAGCCAGATTTTAAAGCCCTGACGCAAGTCGGGGCTTTTTTGTTTCAGTCGCCTCCACGAAAGGCCCGAAGCGGCGTTCGACGTGTGGGCGCGAATTCATTCGCGAGCTTTTGGGGCGCCCGGCTAGGGGCGCCCGGCTAGCGGTGTGGCCTGAGCAAAAAGCTCGCGGACAAGTCCGCTCCCACAGGACCACACGCGCGTCCACAGGTCCGGCCCGGCAAAAGCCAAAAAGGAAGCCGGCCCTGGGGCCGGCTTCGATTACCGCAAATCGCCTTACTTCACGCTCAACCGGGCGAGGTTCTTCTCCAGGATGGCGGTGCCGATGCCTTTGACTTCCAGCAGCTCGTCCACGGCGGCGAACGGGCCGTGGGCCTGGCGGTGGGCGATGATGGCTTCGGCCTTGCTGGCACCGATACCGACCAGCTCGCGGGCCAGGGTGTCGGCGTCGGCGGTGTTGAGATTGACCTTGGCGGCGACCTCGGCGGTCTGGGCGGCCTTCGGTTGGGCGGCGGTTTCGACGGCCAGGGCGGCCACGGAGGTGGTGCCGGCCAGGATGGCCAGGCTCAGGGCGGATAGCAGCTTGCGCATTGGAAGTTCCTTTTTCACTGAAGTCCATGGGCAGCCCATGCCGCCCCGGCAGGCACGCTAGACCAGCGCGCGCGACCCACCAGGGCAAATTCGCCGGAACGCGAGCGCTGTCACGCCGGCCGTGCGACTCAGCGCAAAAGCCGGGTGTCCAGCACCTTCGAGCGCCCGCCCATGACGTTCTCGCTGATATCGATGAACTCCTGGGTGCTGGCCTTCTCCAGGCGCATCAGGCCGCGCAGGACATCGTCCAGCGAGCGCTGTCCGTTACTGCGCTTACGGATCTCGCCGTCCAGCTCCTGCAACAGCAGCACCGCGCGGGCGGTCACCGGGCCGCTGGAATGCTCGCCGCGCAGGCTCTTCACCTCCCTGGACCAGTCCGTCAGGTGCTTGCGCACCTGCTGGTAACGATCTTCGGTCATGCCGCCGGCGCGGCGCAGCAGCTCGATGGCGTAGAACTCGGCGACCCCCTCGCTGATCCAGTCGCTGTTGTCGTGATCGCTGATGCGCGCAATGACATGCACCATCTCGTGCAGCAGCGAACTGGTGCCGTTCTCGCTGACCAGCGGCCGGTCGGCGTGCAGGAACAGCGAATTGGGACCGGACAGCCCGCCGCGCCACATGGGCTCGCCGGCACCGACGATCAGCAGCTTGGCCGGATCACGCTGGAACAGCTGCTGCACCTGCGGCCAGACGAAGGTCAGCAGGGTAAGCACTTCCATGCGCCGCATGCCTTCATCGGGCGGCGCGGCCACGGTGACTTCAGTCAGCCCCAGGCGCTCGCGGCGCGTGCCAAGCTTGCCGGCGATCAGCCAGCCGGTCGGCCGATCGAAATTGCGCGAGGGGTTATCGACGCGAAAGCGCTGCGGGCCGATGCGCGTCCAGCCGGTTTCGACACTCTTCCAGCCGGCCGGCAGGTCGAATTGCAGGCGACTGATCAGCTCGACGTTCGGACGCAACGATGCGCGCGCCGTCGGCACCAGATCGTCGCCGCGCATCAGCACCCAGTTTTCGGTCATGCGCGCATCGTAGCTGCCGGACTTGCGCTGATTGCTGATGCGCACACGGTAGCGCAGGCTCGCTTTGCCCTTGTCGGGCAGCCATTTGCCGCGCCCATCCTCGATCATCCACTGCCCGTCGGCCTGGAAGTCGCTGTAGGCATCGCGCCCGTGCAGATCGAAGTCCAGCAACTGGATAGCCTCGCCCTTTTCCAGGGTCAGGCTGACTTCGGCCAGGTCCTCGGCGGGGAGGAATTTCACCCGGTAGTCCAGATCGATGTTCGCTGCCCAGGCCGGCAAGGCGGTCAGCAGAACGGACAACAGCAGTGCGGAACGAGCAAGCATGGCGGCTTCCTGCGCAAGAGAGCGGACAGTAAAGCGGATCAACCGCTTC
>DATJDB010000243.1:0-2791 GCA_035497635.1 Pseudomonas sp.
GCTGGAAAGCGATGTCATCTTCGATCGGGTAATCGCGAGGCCTGAAATCGTCATCCGGTGTCGCAGGTGATCGAGGCATGTTCCCGCATCCCAAGGAGACCTGGAGATTGGGCAGGCGCAGCGGAGAATGATTCAGGCGAAGGGATCGATGGAGCGGGCCAGGCCCGCCCCATCGCTATCAGAAGTAGGGCAGCTGCAACCGTTTATGAAAGAAGCCGATATGGCTCTTCTGCAACGGCCCCTGGTGGGTGAGCAGGTCACGTCGCACCCGCTCCAGTACGTCATTGATCAGCACAGGGTTGCGTTGCTCCTGGGCAGTCACTACGCGTCGCAACACCTGCACATCATCGGATCGTCGATGCAGCGAAAGTACCAGCGAGGCATCCGGTCGCATTTCCCGGGAGATCCGGTAGTCTTTGGAGAGCACTTCGATCATGTAATCGACAGGGCTTTCTGGCTTTGACATGTTTCCGTCCCTCTGTGTTCAGCAGTGACTCCTTCACTCTAGCAGCGGGACAGAGGCATCCCGGTCGAGGCGACCGGCTGTAGCTCCCGGGAAATCACGGCTCCGGGGATGTGGGGGTTCACTCCTGCGCGCCGGGCAACTGGCGGGCCATCTTCAGATGCTCTTCCAGTGTCGGCAGCTTTTTCTTGGCGTAGGCCTTCAGCTCTTCGTCCTTGAGATCATTCGACGCTTCGCGATAAAGCTCGATGACCTGCTCGTGAGCATTGACCTGGTTGCGGGCGTAGGCGTGGTCGAAATTCTCACCTTCGCGCAGTTCGAGGATCATCGCCTTGGCCTTGTTCATCGCGTCGGGGGCGTCGTTGGTTTCCAGCCGTTTCTTCGTGGCGATGTCCTTGAGATCCTCGTTGGCCGCCGTATGGTCCTTGATCATTTTTTCCGCGAAATTCTTCACCTCCGATGAGGTTCCGTCCTCAAGGGCCATTCGGGCGGCCTCGATTTCGGCCATGCCGGCCGCCGACGCCTTGTCGACGAAATCCTGCGGACTCAGTTCAGCCCAGGCCGGGGCTCCGGCCAGCATCAGGGAAAGACCGGCGATGGGCAGCCAGGAATGTTTCATGGGGCATTCTCCTGCGTTGGGAAATCATCGAAACCGGAAGCCGGCTCGGTGAGGTACTCGCTGGCCATAAAGGTTTCCAGCCAGAACTCCAGGAAGATGAAGCCGGTGGTCAGCAGCGCCAGGAAGCCGAAACCGAGAATGCAGGCAGTGGGGAAGAGCGCGGCGCGGCGCGTCATGCGCATGAACACCGGTACGCCAATGAACAACAGTACCGAGGCCGCGCCGCTGGTTAGCACCGCCACGATCAACAGCAACCAGCGTTCCGGGTGCAGGGCGGACAGCCCGCCAAGCATCAACGGAATGGCCACCACCGTGTTGAACGTCAGGCTTTCCGGCAGGGTCGGCCGCTGCGGCTTGCGAAACAGCACCCAGCGAGTCAGCACCGCCATGACCAGAACCCCGGCCGGGAAGGCCAGGTAGCACATCAGCGCCAGGTTGAAACCGCTGCGCGGGTCCAGATAACGCACATCGTCCTCACCGAAGAAGCTCCAGCCAACCAGCACCGCACCGATATAGGTGCAGACGGCCGGCAACAGCGCCAGCCCGAACAGCAGGGGCAGGAATCCCCACGGATGACGGTCGGTCTTTTCGCGGATTTCAAGCCAGGCGTGTTCCGGGGCATGCACCAGTCTGGGCAGGGCGTTCAGCATGGGGTGGCCTCACAGCACCGATGCGTCATGGACCGGTTGGCCAGCCGATAGGTTCACTAACACCGCCAGGCCGGTCATCCATCACCGGTCGACGAACAGGATAGGGGCGGGGCGGTCTGCTCTTTACCGTGAAAGCAACCGCCAGGAGAGTTCCGAAAATGAACGCCATCGAGCTGCTCAAGCAAGACCATGAAACCGTGCGCAAGCTGCTGGAACAGCTGAGCGGCACCACCGAACGGGCGGTGAAGACCCGTCAGGACCTGCTGCACAAGATCGAACAGGAATTGACCATCCATACCCAGCTGGAAGAGCAGATTCTCTACCCCGCCTACAAGAAGGCGGGCGGCCGGGATGCCGCGGTGATGGACGCCGAAGCCCGCGAGGAACACCGGACCGTGGATTCCCTGGTGCTGCCCGACCTGCTACAAACCGATCCGGCCAGCATCCCCTTCACCGGGCGGGTGAAGGTGCTTAAAGAGTTGCTCGAACACCACATCGAGGAAGAAGAGGGCGAACTCTTCTCCGAAGCCGACCAGTTGCTCGGCAAGTCGCGACTCGAAGAGCTCGGCGCGGAAATGGAAGCCATGAAAAAGGGGCTCAAGAAGGCCTCCTGAGCCCTGGCATTTACGGTCCGAACCTAGCGCAGCCGCACCTGGCGGCTGCGCTCCACCAGCAGAGCGCAGGCATTTGAGGCGCCGGCCCAGAAGCCATCCAGGGTGTCGCGTCCCGGTTCGATCAATTGCCCGCGCGGGTCCAGCAGCACGCCACCGGCGGCCTTGAGCAAGGCCAGGGCGGCGCGCAGGGATTTTTGCGAAACGCTCTGGCTGCCTAGCGCGCACACGCCGTCACCCGCCGCGACGCGCGCCAGACGGTAGGCGGGGTGCGGTACCAGCGTGAGTTCCGCCGGCGCACTCCATTGCCGCAGGCGTTCATCCGCCCGGTCGGCCAGGACCTGCGCGCCCTTTTCCAGACGCAGGCGGGCGAGCGTCGGGGCCAGCGGCGCGCCGTTGCGCAGCAAGCCTTCCAGCCCGGATGCCCAGGCGATGCAGTCCGCCTCGC
>DATJDB010000244.1:0-21734 GCA_035497635.1 Pseudomonas sp.
GATGGCCGCCAACTTAGGCATCGACCGTGGCCTGGGCGGCGCCAACGTCTCCGCCGACTACAACGACGCCACGGTGCCCGGCACCCCGGCTTGGCAGGAACAGATCACCGGCGTGTCCCGCGAGAAGGCCATTCAGGTGGCCCGCGAATTTGCCGACAACGCCGACAAGACCCACGGGCGCTCCATGATCATCGTCGGCGCGGCGATGAACCACTGGTACCACATGGACATGAACTACCGCGGGCTGATCAACATGCTCATGCTCTGCGGTTGCGTCGGTCAGAGCGGTGGTGGCTGGGCGCACTACGTGGGCCAGGAAAAGCTGCGTCCGCAGTGCGGCTGGCTGCCGCTGGCCTTCGGTCTCGACTGGCATCGTCCGTCGCGGCAGATGAACGGCACCAGCTTCTTCTACAGCCACAGCTCCCAGTGGCGCCACGAGAAGATGAGCATCCACGAGATACTCTCGCCGCTGGCCGACAAGAGCCAGTTCCCCGAGCACATGCTCGACTACAACATCCGCGCCGAACGCGCCGGCTGGCTGCCCAGTGCGCCGCAGCTCAACCGCAACCCGCTGCAGGTGGCCCGCGATGCGCAAGCCGCCGGCATGGACCCCAAGGATTACGTGGTCAAGGGCCTGCAGGATGGCAGCCTGCGCTTTGCCTGCGAACAGCCGGACAGCCCGGAGAACTTCCCGCGCAACATGTTCATCTGGCGTTCCAACCTGCTGGGTTCCTCCGGCAAGGGCCACGAGTACATGCTCAAGTACCTGCTGGGCACCACCAACGGTGTGATGAACGAGGACCTGGGCAAGCGCGCCGACGGCTTCAAGCCGACCGAAGCCGAGTGGGTGGACGAGGGCGCCATCGGCAAGCTCGACCTGGTCACCACGCTGGACTTCCGCATGTCCTCTACTTGCGTGTACTCCGACATCGTCCTGCCGACCGCTACCTGGTACGAGAAGGACGACATGAACACCTCGGACATGCACCCCTTCATTCACCCGCTGTCGGCAGCCATCGACCCGGCCTGGGAAGCGCGCTCCGACTGGGAAATCTACAAGGGCATCGCCAAGGCCTTCTCGGCCATGGCCGAGGGACACCTGGGCGTCGAACGCGACGTGATGACCGTGCCGCTGCTGCACGACACCCCCGGCGAACTGGCCCAGCCGTTCGGCGGCACCGACTGGAAAACCGCCGGCGAGGTGCCGGTGCCCGGCAAGAACGCGCCGAACATCGCCGTCATCGAGCGCGACTACCCGTCCACCTACCAGAAGTTCACCGCCCTCGGCCCGCTACTCGACACTCTCGGCAATGGCGGCAAGGGCATCAGCTGGAACACCGAGGACGAAGTGAAATTCCTTGGCGAGCTGAACTACACCGTGCGCGAGGAAGGCGTCAGCCAGGGTCGTCCGAAGATCGAAACCGCCATCGACGCCGCCGAGGTGATCCTCTCCCTAGCGCCGGAAACCAATGGCCACGTCGCCGTGAAGGCCTGGGAAGCGCTGTCGGAATTCACCGGCCGCGATCACAGCCATCTGGCGCTGCCCAAGGAGCACGAGGCGATCCGCTTCCGTGACATCCAGGCCCAGCCGCGCAAGATCATTTCCAGCCCCACCTGGTCGGGCCTGGAAGACGAGCACGTCAGCTACAACGCCGGCTACACCAACGTTCACGAATACATCCCGTGGCGCACCCTCACCGGCCGCCAGCAGTTCTACCAGGATCACCCGTGGATGCAGGCCTTCGGCGAACAGCTGATGAGCTACAAGCCGCCGATCAACACCCGCTCGCTCGGCTATGTGCAGGGCAAGAAGTCCAACGGCAACCCGGAGATCGCGCTGAACTGGATCACCCCGCACCAGAAGTGGGGCATCCACAGCACCTACACCGACAACCTGATCATGCTCACCCTGAGCCGCGGCGGCCCGATCGTGTGGATGTCGGAAATCGACGCGAAGAAGGTCGGCATCGAGGACAACGACTGGATCGAGTGCTTCAACGCCAACGGTGCGCTCACTGCCCGTGCGGTGGTCAGCCAGCGCGTCATGGAAGGCATGGTGATGATGTACCACGCCCAGGAACGCATCGTGAACGTGCCCGGCGCCGAGAGCACCGGCACCCGTGGCGGCCACCACAACTCGGTGACCCGCGTGATGCTCAAGCCCACCCACATGATCGGCGGCTATGCCCAGCAGGCCTACGGCTTCAACTACTACGGCACCGTGGGCTGCAACCGCGACGAATTCGTCGTGGTGCGCAAGATGAAGAAGGTCGACTGGCTGGATGGCCCGCACGGCGACGACCTGCCGCAACCCCTGCCGCAAGATATCTGAGGAAAAAGGCCATGAAGATTCGTTCCCAAGTAGGCATGGTCCTGAACCTGGACAAGTGCATCGGCTGTCACACCTGTTCGATCACCTGCAAGAACGTCTGGACCAGTCGTGAAGGCATGGAATACGCCTGGTTCAACAACGTCGAGACCAAGCCGGGCATCGGTTATCCCAAGGAATGGGAAAACCAGGACAAGTGGAAGGGCGGCTGGGTCCGCAACAAGGACGGTTCGATCAACCCGAGGATCGGCGGCAAGTTCCGCGTGCTGGCGAATATCTTCGCCAACCCGGACCTGCCGAGCATCGACGACTACTACGAGCCGTTCGACTTCGATTACCAGCACCTGCACACCGCGCCGCTGGGCAAGCACCAGCCGGTGGCGCGCCCGCGCTCGCTGATTTCCGGCAAGCGCATGGAAAAGATCGAGTGGGGCCCGAACTGGGAGGAAATTCTCGGTACCGAATTTGCCAAGCGTCGCAAGGACAAGAACTTCGACCAGGTCCAGGCGGACATGTACGGCGAGTACGAGAACACGTTCATGATGTACCTGCCGCGCCTGTGTGAGCACTGCCTCAACCCGACGTGCGCGGCTTCCTGCCCGAGCGGTGCGATCTACAAGCGCGAAGAGGACGGCATCGTCCTCATCGACCAGGAGAAGTGCCGCGGCTGGCGTATGTGCATCAGCGGCTGCCCGTACAAGAAGATCTATTACAACTGGAAGAGCGGCAAATCCGAGAAGTGCATCTTCTGCTTCCCGCGCATCGAGGCCGGCATGCCGACCATCTGCTCGGAAACCTGCGTGGGCCGCATCCGTTACCTCGGCGTGCTGCTGTATGACGCGGACCGCATCCACGAAGTGGCCAGCACGCCGAACGAGCAGGACCTGTACAAGAAGCAGCTGGAAATCTTCCTCGACCCGCACGATCCGAAGGTTATCGAGCAGGCCCTGAAGGATGGCGTACCGCAGTCGGTGATCGACGCCGCCCAGCAGTCGCCGGTCTACAAGCTGGCGGTCGACTGGCAGCTGGCGCTGCCGCTGCACCCCGAATACCGCACGCTGCCGATGGTCTGGTACGTGCCGCCGCTGTCGCCGATCCAGAACGCCGCCCAGGCCGGGCACGTGAGCATGGACGGCGTGCTGCCGGACGTGGACAGCCTGCGCATCCCGGTGCGCTACCTGGCCAACCTGCTGACCGCCGGCGACGAGAAGCCGGTGAAGCTGGCGCTCAAGCGCCTGCTGGCCATGCGTGCCTACAAGCGCGCCGAGCAGGTGGACGGCGTACTCGACCTGGCGGTGCTGAACAGCGTCGGTCTGAGCCGCGACCAGGCCGATGACATGTACCGCTACCTGGCCATCGCCAACTACGAAGACCGCTTCGTGATTCCTTCCGCGCACCGCGAGGAAGCCATGAGCGAGGCCTTTGCCGAGCGCTCCGGTTGCGGCTTCAGCTTCGGCAGCGGCTGTGGTGGCAGCTCCGACGTGAACATGTTCGGCGCCAAGAAGGCCAACCAGCGCGACATCATCAAAACCGTGCAGCTGTGGGAGGAATGAACATGCAGATTCTCAAGGTGATTTCCCTGCTGCTCGACTATCCCGGCGAGCCGCTGCGTGAGGGCCACGCGGAGCTGGCTAATGCCATTTCCGCCGCCCGCGAGATCAGCCCCGAGCAACGCGGCGAGCTGTGCCTGCTGCTCGAAGAGCTGGCCGGCGGCGAGCTGATGGATGTTCAGGAACGCTACAGCGAGCTGTTCGACAAGGGCCGTGCGCTGTCGCTGCTGCTGTTCGAACATGTGCATGGCGAGTCCCGCGATCGCGGTCAGGCGATGGTCGACCTGATGGCCCAGTACGAGGCCGCCGGATTCGCCATCGGCGTGCGCGAGCTGCCGGACTACATCCCGCTGTATCTGGAATACCTCGCCACCCGCGAGGACCTGGAAGCCCGCGAGGGTCTGGCCGACGTGGCGCACCTGCTGGCCCTGCTGGCGGCGCGTCTGGTCGAGCGCGAGAGTCCTTACGCGGCCTGCTTCCGCGCTCTGCTGCAGATCGCCGGTCAGCCGCTGGAAACGGTGGCCGAGCTGCGCGAGCAGGTGGCCGGCGAGGAACGCGACGATTCGCTGGAAGCCCTCGATAAGGTCTGGGAAGAGGAGCAGGTGAACTTCCTGCAGGCCGAGCAGCAGGACCGCTGCCCGTCGCAGGCGAGCCTGCCGGGCAAGGCCCGCGAGGAAGGCGCGGTGCCGCTGCACTGGGTGGATTTCAATTCGGGGCCCGCTGCACCGGGCCGGGAGACGGCAAATGTCTAACTTCAATTTCCTGCTGTTCGGGGTTTATCCCTACATCGCCCTGGCCATCTGCCTGATCGGCAGCTGGGCGCGCTTCGACCTGGCGCAATACACCTGGAAAACCGGTTCCAGCCAGATGCTGCAACCCAAGGGCATGCGCCTGGCCAGCAACCTGTTCCATATCGGGGTGATCTTCATCCTCTGTGGTCACTTCGTCGGCCTGCTGATGCCGGAAGCGCTGTATCACTCGTTCATCAGCAGCGGCGACAAGCAACGGGTGGCCATGGTTTCCGGCGGCTTCTTCGGCATCCTCTGCCTGATCGGGCTGGTCATGCTGATCCGCCGCCGTCTGGGCGATGCCCGCGTGCGTGCCACGTCCAGCCGTTCGGATATCGCCATCCTGCTCGTGCTGCTGGCGCAACTGCTGCTCGGCCTGGGCACCATCGTCGCCTCCACCGGCCATATGGACGGTTCGGTGATGGTCATGCTCGGCACCTGGGCGCAAAGCGTCGTCACCCTGCAGCCGGTCGCCGCCGCCGAAGCCATCGCCCCGGTGTCGCTGGTCTACAAACTGCACGTGTTCCTCGGCGTGACCCTGTTCGTGCTGTTCCCCTTCACCCGTCTGGTGCACATCGTCAGCGCGCCGGTCTGGTATCTGGGGCGCCGCTACCAGATCGTGCGGGTCAAGCGCAGCGGTCGCGCCATCCCGCCGGTGCAGGCACCGGCCGGCTATCGCGCTCCCGCCCAGCCCGCTCCGGCCAAGGCACCGAATAAGGCCGGCCAGCCGGTGGCGTGAAGCAAAGGCAAGGCACTAATGCATGGGGGTGAATGCCCCCACAGAATCCCAAGCGAGAAAACCAACATGGCATGCGGATGTGGTGGAAGTGAAAGCGGCGGCGGCTGCGGCGGACATACCCACGCGGCGCCGGTCCAGCAGTTGCCTGTACAGGAAATGCCCGTGCAGGAAGGCGCGGCCGTCGAACTGATCGCCAGCAGCGATCAGGAATGGCCGCGCATCAAGGTCAACGGCGTGCTGATTGTGCCCGAGGCGATGGCCCAGGAAATCCAGTACCATCCGGCCTCCAGTCGCGATGAAGCGCTCTACCTCGCCTGTCAGGCGCTGGTGATCCGCGAGCTGCTGCAGCAGCGCATTGCCGAGCTGGACATCCAGGTGACCCCGGCCGCCGGCGAGAGCGAAGAAGAGGCAGCCACCCGTGAACTGGTGCAGCGCGAGGTGCCCATGCCCCGTGCCGACGAAGAGACCTGCCAGCAGTATTACGAGCGCAACCGCGAGCGCTTCGCCAGTGCGCCGCTGGTCATGGCGCGGCACATCCTGCTGGCCTGTCCGCCGGAAGATGCCGAGGCGCGCAGCCAGTGCCGTGAACAGGCCGAAACGCTGCTGGCGGAGTTGAGCCGCGAGCCGCGCCATTTCGCCGCGCTGGCGCTGGCCCATTCGGCCTGCCCATCGAGGGAGCAGGGTGGGACACTGGGGCAGATCAGCCAGGGCCAGACCGTGCCCGAATTCGAGCGCCAATTGCTGCGTCTGCCGGTCGGCCTGTCCGCCCAGCCGCTGGAAAGCCGCTACGGGATCCATCTGGTGGAGGTCGAGCAACGCATCGAGGGTCGCCAGTTGCCTTACGAAGCAGTGGCCGAAGCCATCCGCGCTGAGCTGGATCAAAGCGTATGGCAGGTGGCCGTGGCACAGTATCTGTGCTTCCTGGTGGGCGCGGCTGACATCCAAGGCATACACTTGGATGGTGCCGAGTCGCCGCTGGTACAGTAGCGGGCGATATTGCAGTAATGGCGAAGTGAGCACAGTGCCACGGGAGCCGGGGAATGATTATGAGCGCTTTGCAAGACGGCTACGGACGCGGCATTGAATACCTGCGGTTGTCGGTGACGGATCGCTGCGATTTCCGCTGTGTGTATTGCATGGCGGAAGACATGACCTTCCTGCCGCGCCAGCAGGTGCTCACCCTGGAGGAAATCCATCGGGTCGCGGCGCTGTTCGTGGCCAATGGCACGCGCAAGATCCGGCTCACCGGCGGCGAGCCGCTGGTGCGCCAGGGCATCGTCGGTCTTTGCGAGAAGATCGCCGCGCTGCCCGGCCTGCGCGAGCTGGTGATGACCACCAATGGCTCGCAACTCACCCGGATGGCCAAACCGCTGGCCGATGCCGGCGTGCAGCGCCTGAACATCAGCCTCGACAGTCTGGATGCACAGCGCTTCCGCGCCATCACCCGCAACGGCGATCTGCAGCAGGTGCAGGCCGGCATCGAGGCCGCCCGGGACGCCGGTTTTGCGCGCATCAAGCTCAACACCGTGGCCATGAAGGGCCGCAACGTGGACGAGATTCCGGCGCTGGTCGCCTATGCCATGGACCGTGGCCTGGACATCACCTTCATCGAGGAAATGCCGCTGGGCGATGTCGGTCGCTCACGGGGCGAGAGCTTCTGCTCCAGCGATGAGGTCCGCGAGATCATCGCCGGCCGCTACACGCTGATCGACAGCGCCGAGCAGAGCGGCGGTCCGGCGCGCTATGTGCGCCTGAAGGAATACCCGGAGAGCCGCATCGGCTTTATCTCGCCGCATTCCCACAACTTCTGCGCCACCTGCAATCGTGTGCGCCTGACCGTGGAAGGCCGCCTGCTGCTGTGCCTGGGTCACGAGAACTCCATCGACCTGCGCGTCTTGCTGCGCCGCTACCCCGACAACAACCGCCCGCTGCTCGACGCCGTGCGCGCCGCGCTGCAGCGCAAGCCGTTGCGCCACGAGTTCAACCTCGACGAGGTGCAGGTGGTGCGCTTCATGAATGCCACCGGCGGGTAGGGCGAACAAAAGCTCGCGGACAAGTCCGCTCCCACAAAAGCGGCGCCGCACCGAACCTGTGGGAGCGAATTCATTCGCGAGCTTCTGGTTGGGCGCACCACCACGGACGGTCGGCGCTTTCCCGGCCGCCGATGCGGTTGCACCGATGCCACCTCCGACGGGTTCTGTTCCCGGCGCAAAACCCCGTTGACCATGGTCAAGTCCCGCCCCCGTCAGGCTCGCTACCCTGCGCGTAATCTTCGGCTGATCGCCTTTTTTGCGGATTGGCCTCCCGACCGGCCATAATCCGGCCCATTCAGCAGGAAGCCGGCTGTTTCGCGCAGTGTGGCTTCGATGTATCACTTCCTTTCAAGGCGGGTCGAACGTGGACCACATGACTTTCAACCGTGCCCTGGTCGAGAAATACGATCGCCCGGGCCCGCGCTACACCTCTTATCCCACCGCACCGCAGTTCCACGAGGCGTTCGCCGAGGACGACTATTTCCAGGCCGCCGCGGCCAGCAACCAGGCGCCGGCGCCCAAGCCGCTGTCGGTCTATATCCATATCCCGTTCTGCCAGAGCCTTTGCTACTACTGCGCCTGCAACAAGATCATCACCCAGAAGACCCACCGCGCCGTCGAGTACCTCGATTACCTCAAGCGCGAGATCGCCCTGCAGGGCCAGCTGTTCGACAAATCCCGCAAGCTCACCCAGCTGCACTTCGGCGGTGGCACGCCCACCTACCTGACCAGCGAGCAACTGGGCGAGGTGATGGATGCGCTGCACGACGCCTTCAACATGGATGACAGCGACAATCACGAGTTTTCCATCGAGGTCGACCCGCGCACCATCAGCCCCGAGCGCATCCACACGCTGCGCCAGCAGGGCTTCAACCGCCTGAGCTTCGGTGTGCAGGACTTCGACGAGAAGGTGCAGGCCGCCGTCAACCGCGTGCAGAGCGAACAGCAGGTGCGCGACCTGATCGAGGCCGCGCGCGAGGCGCGCTTCAAGTCGATCAGCGTGGACCTGATCTACGGCCTGCCGTTGCAGACCGTGGAAAGCTTCGACGCCACCCTGAGCAAGATCATCGCCCTGCGCCCGGACCGCATCGCCGCCTACAGCTATGCGCACCTGCCGGAGCGCGTGCGCGCCCAGCGCCTGATCCGCCCGGAAGACATGCCGCCGCCCGAGCGCAAGATGGAGCTGCTGGAGCTGACCATCCGCCGTCTGACCGATGCCGGCTATGTCTACATTGGCATGGACCACTTCGCCCTGCCCGATGACGAGCTGACCCTGGCCCGCGCCAACGGCACCCTGCAGCGCAACTTCCAGGGCTACTCGACCCATGGCGACACCGACCTGATCGGCCTGGGGAATTCCTCCATCGGCAAGGTGGGCGACAGCTACAGCCAGAGCGTCAAGCTGCTCTCCGAGTATTACGCGCGCCTGGACCAGAATCGCCTGCCGGTGCAGCGCGGCTATCGCCTGAGCGCCGACGACGTGCTGCGTCGCGAAGTGATCCTGGCGCTGATGTGCCACAACCGCGTGGACTTTGCGCCATTCGAGCGCGAGCACGGCATCGTCTTCCGGGAGTACTTCGCCGATTCCCTAGCGCAACTGGAGGAGATGGTGGGGGACGGCCTGGTGGAGGTTCACGACGACGCCATCGTGCTGCTGCCCCAGGGGCAATTGATGATGCGCAACGTGGCAATGACCTTCGACGCCTACCTGGGCAAGCAGACGGTGCGCTTCTCGCGCACCGTCTAAGCGGCGGGATGGTAGGGCGGCCAAGGCATCGCCTTGGCCGCCAGGCGCGGCATCGGTGTAATCCGCCTTGGTCGCCAAACGCGGCGTCGGTCAGCGCATCGGCGGCCGGAAAAGCGCCGACCGCCCTTGGTCAGTGCGGGTCTTGATGTGACACCGTTCGCATTCCACGCCACTTGCTTGACTCCGGTCATTCACTCGTGGCACTCCTGCGGTCAGGGTAGGTCCACCAGGCGTCACCGCCGGAAGGAATGCCAATGACCTACGCCTTGCTGCATACCCTGCACCTGCTCAGTGCCATCTTCTTCGTCGGCACGCTGTTCGTCGAAGTGGCCATGCTGACGCAGGCCAAGCGCGCACTCGAACCCGGCGCACGCGAAGCCCTGGAACGTGCGCTCGGCGCCCGTTCACGGAGGGTGCTGCATTGGGTGGTATTGTTCGTCTACGGCGCTGGCATCGGCCTGGCCTGGTTCCACCGGGGCGCCCTGGCGGAACCCTTTTCCAGCAGCTTCGGCTTGCTGCTGAGCCTGAAGATACTGCTGGCCATCGGCGTGTTCTTCACCTTCGGGCTGGTCGCCATCTTGCTGCGCAGCGGTCGGATGAGTCCGGCACGCTACCACATTCTCCATGTGGTAATCCTTGCGCAGATGGTCGCCATTGTCCTGCTCGCAAAGGGCATGTTTTATGGCTGGTGAAGCGAGCCAGAACAGGCCTCTGCGACTTCGCGTCACACCCCGCAACCGTGCTTCTTGATCTCCATCAAGCTGGCCATACAGCAGCTGGATCTACCATGAATATACAGAAGACAGCTTTTGGTAATGCCATGATTTATCTAGGTTTTTGGCTTGAAAGGGCTCGTCGGGCAGGAATGCCGATGATGTTTTTCCTGTTGCTGATGGTGCTGGGAGCGCCGCTGGCAGTGCAGGCCAAGGACTACGGTGGGTTGGAGCGTGAGCGTATCGATCTGATCTTCCCCGAGGCCACGACGGTATCCGAGCCGGAAGGGGAGTACGCGGTACGCACCATCCACAAGGGTGATGAGGTCCTCGGCTACGCCTTCCAGAGCATTGGCGTGACCGATATGCCGGCCTATTCCGGCAAGCCGATCAATCTGCAGATCATTCTCGACCCCACCGCGACCATTCGCGACGCCTACATGCTCGAGCACCACGAGCCCATCGTGCTGATCGGCATCCCCGAGAAGAAGGTCCACGACTTCAACGCGCACTACACCGGCATCAAGGTCGATCAGCGCGTGGTGGTCGGCCATTCCAGTGACCAGAACGCGGTGACCATCGATGCCGTGACCGGCGCCACCGTGACGGTGATGGTGATCAACGAGATCGTCATGCGCGCCGCGTATACCGTGGCCGTCGACCTGGACCTGATCGAGGCCGGCGCCAGCGCGCGGCCGAAGATCGCCCTGGTGCGCGAGGATGCCTATCAGCCGAGCAACTGGACCGAGCTGACCGGCAACGGCGCCATCCGCCGCATGCACCTGACCCGTGGCCAGGTCGATGAAGCCTTCAAGGGCACCGAAGCCGAGGGCATCGCAGAGGCTGCACCGGAGGAGCGCGAAGAAACCTTCATCGACCTGTACGCCACCTACCTGAACGTGCCGACCATCGGCCGCAACCTGCTGGGCGAGCGTCAGTACGCCGACCTGATGGAACAGCTCAAGCCGGGCGAGCACGCCTTCGCGGTGCTGGCCAACGGCGAATATTCCTTCAAGGGCTCGGGCTACGTGCGCGGCGGCATCTTCGATCGGGTGCAGCTGCGCCAGTTCGGCGACATCGTCAGCTTCCGTGATCTGGACTTCATCCGCCTCTCCGACGTGTACGCCGAGGGCATGCCGGATTTCTACGAGATGGCGATCTTCATCGCTCGTGAGCAGTACCGTTTCGATCCGGGCTCGGCCTGGAACCTGGAACTGCTGGTGCGTCGTCAGATCGGCCCGGTGGCGAGTATCTTCACCAGCTTCGAGATGCCCTACCTGATGCCGGAAGGCTACGTCGAGCGTCCGCCGCTGACCGAAGCGGAACTGGCCGCTATCGAGGAAGCCAACCGTCCGTTGTGGGTCAATATCTGGTACCAGAAGAGCTTCCAGATCGGCGTGCTGTGCGCGGCCCTGGGCCTGCTGACCATCATTCTGTTCCTGCAGGACAAGTTCACCCAGAAGCCGCAATTCCTGCACTGGGTGCGCCGTGGCTACCTGCTGTTCACCGTGGTGTTCATCGGCTGGTACGCCCTGGGTCAGCTGTCGGTGGTCAACGTACTGACTTTCGTTCACGCGGTGTTCCAGGACTTCCGCTGGGAACTGTTCCTCACCGACCCGATCATCTTCATTATCTGGGTGTTCACCGCCGCCAGCATCCTGCTGTGGGGCCGTGGCGTGTTCTGCGGCTGGCTGTGCCCGTTCGGCGCCCTGCAGGAGCTGCTCAACGAGCTGGCGCGCAAGATCAAGATCCCCCAGTACGAACTGCCGTTCGCCGTGCATGAGCGTCTGTGGGCCATCAAGTACATCATTCTGCTGGCGCTGTTCGGCCTTTCCCTGGAATCCATGATGCTGGCCGAGAAGGCCGCCGAGGTGGAGCCGTTCAAGACCGCCATCACCCTGAAGTTCGACCGCCAATGGTGGTTCGTGCTCTACGTGGTGGTGCTGCTGGTGGTGAACCTGTTCACCCGCAAGGTCTACTGCCGCTATATCTGCCCGCTCGGCGCGGCCCTGGCGGTGCCCAGCAAGTTCCGCCTGTTCGACTGGCTCAAGCGTCGCAAGGAATGTGGCAGCCCCTGCCAGCTGTGCGCGGTGGAGTGCGAGATCCAGGCGATCCATCCGGATGGACACATCAACCACAACGAGTGCCACTACTGCCTCGATTGCCAGATGACCTACCACAACGAGAACAAGTGTCCGCCGCTGATCAACAAGCGCAAGAAGCGCAACAAGCAGGCACCTGGTCCCGAACTGATTCCTGCCCTGCAGGTAACCGAGCCCTGATCCTGCTTTCGGCACGGGTCCGGGAAAGGCGAGTGTTGTACCCATAGGAGCAAAACCCCATGAGTGACAAGCAAAACGAAAAGGAAGTGAAGGGCGGTCTCAGCCGTCGTGGCTTCCTCGGCGCCAGCGCCGTGACCGGTGCCGCTGTAGCGGCAACCGCCTTCGGTGGTGCGGTGATGTCCCGCGAATCCTGGGCTGCCGCGGTCAAGGAATCCAAGAACAAGGTGCATGTGGCACCGGGTGAACTGGACGAGTACTACGGCTTCTGGTCGGGTGGCCACCAGGGCGAAGTGCGCGTGCTGGGCATTCCCTCGATGCGTGAGCTGATGCGTATTCCGGTGTTCAACACCGACCCGGCCACCGGCTGGGGCATCACCGACGAAAGCAAGGCCATCATGGGTGAGTACTACCCGAACGGCGACTGCCACCACCCGCACATCTCGATGACCGACGGCCGCTACGACGGCAAGTATCTGTTCATCAACGACAAGGCCAACACCCGCGTCGCGCGTATCCGTCTGGACATCATGAAGACGGACAAGATCACCAGCATCCCGAACGTCCAGGCCATCCACGGCCTGCGTCTGCAGAAGGTGCCGCACACCAAGTACGTGTTCTGCAACGGCGAGTTCTTCATTCCGCACCCGAACGACGGATCGAGCTTCGACCTGCAGGCCGACAACAGCTACACCTGCTTCAGCGCGGTCGATGCCGAAACCATGAAAGTGGCCTGGCAGGTCATCGTCGACGGCAACCTGGACAACACCGACGCCGACTACACCGGCCGTTTCGCCGCATCCACCTGCTACAACTCCGAGCGCGCCCTGGACCTGGGCGGCACCATGCGCAACGAGCGTGACTGGGTCGTGGTGTTCGACGTGCACGCCATCGACAAGGCCATCAAGGCCAAGAAGTTCGTCATGATGGACGGCGTGCCGGTGGTCGACGGCCGTGCTGCCAAGAACAGCCCGTTCACCCGCTACATCCCGGTGCCGAAGAACCCGCACGGCTGCAACACCTCGCCGGACGGCAAGTACTTCATCGCCAACGGCAAGCTGTCGCCGACCTGCACCGTGATCGCCATCGACAAGCTGCCCGACCTGTTCGCCGGCAAGCTGAAGGATGCGCGTGACACCGTGGTCGCCGAGCCGGAACTGGGCCTCGGCCCGCTGCACACCACCTTCGACGGTCGTGGCAACGCCTACACCACCCTGTTCATCGACAGCCAGCTGTGCAAGTGGAACATCGATGAGGCCATCCGTGCCTACAAGGGCGAGAAGGTCAACTACATCAAGCAGAAGCTGGACGTGCACTACCAGCCGGGCCACAACCACGCCACGCTGACCGAGTCGCGCGACGCCGACGGCAAGTGGGTGGTCGTGCTGTCCAAGTTCTCCAAGGACCGCTTCCTGCCGGTCGGCCCGCTGCACCCGGAGAACGACCAGCTGATCGACATCTCCGGCGACGTGATGAAGATCGTCCACGACGGTCCGACCTTCGCCGAGCCGCACGACTGCATCATGTGCCGTCGCGACCAGATCAAGACCAAGAAGATCTGGGACCGCAAGGATCCCTACTTCGCGGACACCGTGGCCCGTGCCAAGAAGGACGGCGTCAATCTGGAGACCGACAACAAGATCATCCGCGACGGCAAGAAGGTCCGCGTGTACATGACCTCCATGGCACCGTCCTTCGGCATCACCGACTTCACCGTCAAGCAAGGCGACGAAGTCACCGTGACCATCACCAACATCGACCAGATTGAAGACGTGTCCCACGGCTTCGTGATGGTCAACCACGGTGTGGGCATGGAAATCAGCCCGCAGCAGACCTCCTCGGTCACCTTCAAGGCCGACAAGCCCGGGGTGTTCTGGTACTACTGCAGCTGGTTCTGCCATGCGCTCCACATGGAAATGATGGGCCGCATGATGGTGGAAAAGGCCTGACGGCCAGACAGGAGCCGGCCGGGTAACCGCCCGGCTCTTGTTGAATACGCGGCCGGCGGTCATTATCGCCGGCCGTCTCACCGCCTGACCCTGATAGAGGTATCGAGTTGCTCAGATCTCAGGCTGTTTCAATAAGTCTCTTGGTTTTTCTGTCTTGTGCCGGTACCGCTCTGGCGGACCCGCAACCTATTTCCGACCTGCCGCTGATTGCGACAGGCGACAATCAATGGACCCTGCCGGCCGGCGAATATGTCGGCAACTTTCGCATCGACCAGCCCCTGCAGTTGCGCTGCGAGTCGGGCGCCATACTGAGCTCGGCGGGGCAGGGTAACGCCCTGTCGATCGCCGCCAGCGATGTGCTGGTCGAGAACTGCGCCGTGCGCGACTGGGGCCAAAACCTCACCGACATGGATTCGGGCATCTTCATTGAGCGCGGCGCCAATCAGGTGACCGTGCGCAACAACCATCTGCAGGGCGTGGGCTTCGGCATCTGGGCCGACCGCACCGAGAACGTGCAGATTCTGGATAACCGCGTGCAGGGCGATCCGGCGGTGCGTTCCCAGGACCGCGGCAACGGTATTCACCTGTTCAACGCTCGCGGAGCGCTGGTCGCCGGCAACCACGTCAGCGAAACCCGCGACGGCGTGTACATCGACACCTCTAACGGCAACCGCATCGAAAACAACCTGCTGGAAGACCTGCGCTACGGCATCCACTACATGTTCGCCAATGACAACCACGTCATCGGCAACACCACCCGCCGTACCCGCACCGGCTACGCGCTGATGCAAAGCCGCAAGCTGACCGTAATCGGTAACCGCTCCGAGCACGACCGCAACTACGGCATCCTGATGAACTACATCACCTATTCCACCCTCAAGGACAACTTCGTCACGGACGTCCAGGCCGGCGACACCGGCGGCGACACCATGATCCAGGGCGGCGAAGGCAAGGCGGTGTTCATCTACAACTCGCTGTTCAACGTCATCGAGCACAACCACTTCGAACACAGCAACCTGGGCATTCACCTGACCGCCGGCTCGGAAGACAACCGCATCGTCGACAACGCCTTTGTTGGCAACGAACAGCAGGTCAAGTACGTGGCGGTGCGCACCCAGGAATGGTCCGCCGACGGGCGCGGCAATTTCTGGAGCGACTACCTGGGCTGGGATCGCAACGACGACGGTTTGGGCGATGTGTCCTATGAGCCGAACGACAACGTTGACCGCCTGTTGTGGATGTACCCGCAGGTGCGCCTACTGATGAACAGCCCCGGCATCGAACTGCTGCGCTGGGTACAGCGCGCCTTCCCGGTGCTGAAGTCCCCGGGCGTGCAGGACAGCTTCCCGCTGATGAACCTGCCCACCGAATCCTTGTTGAAGAAAGCAGTCGCACAGGAGCCGCTGTCATGAAGGCCGTCGATATCCAGGGCGTCAGCCAGCGCTACGGCAGCATGACCGTGCTGCACGATCTGTCCCTGCAACTCGCCGAAGGCGAAGTGCTCGGACTGTTCGGCCACAACGGCGCCGGCAAGACCACCACCATGAAACTCATCCTCGGCCTGCTCACCCCCAGCGAGGGGCAGGTGAAGGTGCTGGGCCAGGCGCCCAGCGATCCGCAGGTGCGCCGCAGCCTCGGCTATCTGCCGGAGAACGTGACCTTCTACCCGCAGCTCACCGGCCGCGAGACCCTCAGTCACTTCGCCCGCCTCAAGGGCGCCGACCTGTCCCAGGTGAACGAGCTGTTCGAGCAGGTGGGCCTGGCCCACGCCGCCGACCGCCGGGTGAAGACCTATTCCAAGGGCATGCGTCAGCGTCTCGGCCTGGCTCAGGCGATTCTCGGCACGCCGCGCCTGCTGCTGCTCGACGAGCCCACCGTGGGCCTCGATCCGATTGCCACCCAGGATCTTTACCTGCTGATCGACCGCCTGCGTCAGCAGGGCACGGCAGTAATTCTCTGCTCCCACGTACTGCCGGGCGTCGAGGCGCATATCAACCGCGCGGTCATCCTCGCCAAGGGCCGCATGCAGGCCAGCGGCAACCTGGCGGCGCTGCGCGCCGAGGCCGGTCTGCCGGTGCGCATTCGCGCCAGCGGCCTGGCCGAGCGCGATCAATGGGCGCAGCGCTGGCGTGGCGCAGGCCACCCGGTGGATGTGCTGGGCAGCGAAGGCCTGGAAGTGCGAGCGCAAAACGGCCACAAGGTGGAACTGCTGCGCGAACTGCTCGGCGAGGCCCAGCCGCAAGACCTGGAAATCCTTCAGCCCTCGCTGGAAGACCTGTACCGCTACTACACGACCCGCGCAGACGTTCGCGAAGAGGGCAGACCATGAATCTGATCTGGAACATCGCCAGCAAGGAACTCAGCGACGGCCTGCGCAACCGCTGGCTGCTGGCTATCAGCCTGCTGTTCGCCGTGCTTGCCGTGGGCATCGCCTGGCTGGGCGCCGCAGCGGCCGGCACCGTGGGCTTCACCTCGATTCCCTCGACCATTGCCAGTCTGGCCAGTCTGGCCACCTTCCTGATGCCGCTGATTGCGCTGCTGCTGGCCTATGACGCCATCGTCGGCGAGGACGAGGGCGGCACCCTGATGCTGCTGCTCACTTACCCGCTGGGGCGTGGCCATATTCTGCTGGGCAAGTTCGTCGGCCACGGCATGATCCTGGCCCTGGCGGTACTCATCGGCTTCGGTTGCTCGGCGGTTGCCATTGCCGTGCTGGTCAATGATGTGGACCTGGGCATGCTGTTCTGGGCGTTTGGGCGCTTCATGCTGTCCTCGACCCTGCTCGGCTGGGTGTTCCTGGCCATCGCCTACGTGTTGAGCGGCAAGGCTGGGGAGAAATCCACCGCCGCCGGCCTGGCGTTGGGCGTGTGGTTCCTGTTCGTGCTGGTCTTCGACCTGGCGCTGCTCGGTGTGCTGGTGCTCAGCAAGGGTGCCTTCAGCCCCGACCTGCTGCCCTGGCTGCTGCTGCTAAACCCCACCGACCTGTACCGACTGATCAACCTGGGCGGCTTCGAGGCGGGCGCCAATGCCATGGGCGTAATGGCCCTGGGCAACGACCTGCCCATGCCCACTGCCGCGCTCTGGCTGTGCCTGCTGTTGTGGGTAGCGCTGCCGCTGGCTTTGGCCTGGCGGGTCTTCAAGCGCCGTCAGGTGTAATCCGCTTCTCTTTTAGTACCCCTAGGAGTCCCGAATGATGTCCCTGTACCTGAGCGGCACCCGCGTTCTGTCCATTGCCCTGCTGAGCCTCGGCCTGGCCGCCTGTGGCGGCGAACAGGAAGTTGCCAAGACCTTCGATCCGGTGGCCTTCCACTCGGATGACGAATGCCATGTGTGCGGCATGATTCTCGAGGAATATCCCGGTCCCAAGGGCCAGGCGGTCACCGACAAGCAGGCCCGCAAGTTCTGTTCGGTGGCGGAAATGTTCGGCTGGTATCTGCAGCCGGAAAACCAGCACCAGAATTTCACCCTGTATGTGCACGACATGCAGCACGGCAACTGGGATGAACCCTCCAACGAGCACCTGATCGACGCCAAGCAGGCCTACTTCGTGGTCGCCAGCACCTTGCAGGGCGCCATGGGCGCTGCACTGGCCAGCTTCGCCGACGAACATTCCGCCCAGCAGTTCGCGGCCGAGCAGGGCGGCAAGGTGCTGCGCTTCGCCGACATCGACCAGACCCTGCTGCAAAGCGCGGCCAGCAACATGCAAGGCATGTCACATGGCATGCCGCACGGCATGCAACATCACTGAGGAATTCCCCATGTTTGGCATCGGCATCTGGCAGCTTCTGATCATCCTGCTCATCGTCGTCATGCTGTTCGGCACCAAGCGCCTGAAAAGCCTGGGTTCCGACGTTGGCGAGGCCATCGGCGGCTTCCGCAAGTCCATCAAGGACGACAAGGAAGGCAACCCGTCCTGATCTGCCCAGTCCATTAACCCGGCTCGGCGCTGTCGAGCCCGGGTGGCGTGGCGGAAAACACATCGCGGCTGAAGTCGCTCCTGCAACGGCAACGGCACGCCCGGACCCTGTAAGAGCGGCTTCAGCCGCGATTGCATTGGGGCGCGCCATCTGGCCGAAACAGCCCCTGGTCCACAGATCGCCAGCCTCTTTTTTCCGAAGCTGATTGCAGTCAAGTCGTAATGCCGCACCCCCCCGTAAAAATACAGGCACCGCGACCGGTTTCCGGCGCGGTGTGAAAGTCCCGTCTTTAGTGATTCGCAGGTTTGCCGGTTTATTTTCGCCGCAGTTTTCGCCGTGCCAACGGCGCCAGACGAAGCCGTACAGATCTGCGACCGCTAGCGGTAGCGGGCGCAACAGCTTGTCAGGAGGCCTGCCATGCAAGTCATCGATCGGCGCAAAGCGCTGAGCATTCCCCCCGTCTGGCGTCTCGCCTTCCGGCCGTTCTTCCTCGCCGGCAGCGTCTATGCGCTGCTCGCGGTACCCCTGTGGATACTGGCCTGGAGCGGCCTGATCCCTGACTGGCAGCCCAGTGGCGGCTGGCTGGCCTGGCACCGTCACGAGATGGTCTTCGCCTTTGCCACCGCCATCATTGCCGGCTTCCTGCTCACCGCCGTGCAGACCTGGACGGGCCAACCGAGCCTGTCCGGCAAACCGCTGGCGGTGATTGCGCTGATCTGGCTGGCCGCGCGCCTGGCCTGGCTGCTGAATCTGCCGCTGGTCGTGCTGATTCCGCTGGATCTGCTGTTCATGATTGCCGTGGCCGTACAGATGGCCCGGTTGCTCATGGCGGTGCGACAGACCCGCAACTACCCGATCGTGGTGGTGCTGAGTCTGCTGACCGCTGCCGATGCCCTGACCCTGGCGGGTCTGGCCAATGGTCAGGACGACTGGCAGCGCCAGGGCAGCATGGCTGGCCTGTGGCTGGTGGGCGCGATGATGACGCTGATCGGCGGTCGAGTGATTCCCTTCTTCACCCAGCGCGGGCTGGGGCGTGTGCAGCAGGTCAAGGCCTGGCCCTGGCTGGACTGGTCCCTGCTGGTGGGTACCGCGCTGATCGGCGTGCTGCACGCCTTCGGTTGGGCACTAGAGCCGCAGCCGTTGATCGGTGTGCTGTTCCTGGTGCTGGCCGCCGGGCACCTGCTGCGTCAGGGCCGCTGGTACGACGCCGGCATCTGGGGTGTGCCGCTGCTCTGGTCACTGCACCTGGCGATGTTCTGGCTGGTGGTGGCTTGCGCCGGTCTGGGCCTCTGGCACCTGGGTTTGCTAGAACTGTCCAGCCCCTGGATGCACGCCTTCACCGTTGGCTCCATGACCGGCCTGATCCTGGCGATGATCGCCCGCGTCACCCTCGGCCACACTGGACGCCCGCTGCAAACACCGGCCGGCATGGCCGCCGGCTTCGTACTGCTCAACCTGGGCACCGTTGCGCGGGTATTCCTCACCCAGACCTGGCCACTGGAAGGCATGTGGCTGGCGGCAATCTGCTGGGCGCTGGCCCTGGGCATCTATGCCTGGCAGTACGCGCCGATGCTGTGTCAGGCGCGGGTCGATGGTCACCCGGGCTAATTCCCTGTTTTGCCGCCCGCACCTGCGGGCGGCCTGTCCGAATCCCGGTGACCGGCCGGAAGCGGGAGGTTTGTGATGAAGATCGATTTGCAAAACAAACTGGCGGTGATCACCGGCGCCAGTTCGGGGATCGGCCTGGCCCTCAGCCGTCTGCTGCTGCAGTGCGGTGCCCGGGTGCTGGCCTTCTCCCGCGCCCCGGGTGGCCTGACCGATCTGCTGTCCGTGTACCCGGAGCAACTGATCTGGCAAACGGGTGATGTGACTAGCCAGGAAGACCTGCAGGGCCTGGCGCAACGGGCCACCAGCCTGGGGCCGGTGGATTTTCTGGTGCCCTGCGCGGGCCAGGTGGAACTGGCCAGCGCGCTGGATCTCGCCGCCCAGGACCGCCAATGGGCCGTCAATGGTGCCGGTGCGCTGAACACGCTGGCCATACTGGCCAATCAGTTCGCACCCCAGGCATCGGTTGTTTTCCTGGGTAGCTTCCTGTCGCGCTGCACCTTCGCCGGCCTGGCCGGCCACATTGCCAGCAAGGCGGCACTGGCCGCGCAGGTACGCAACCTGGCGGTGGAATTCGCGCCCCTGCAGGTGCGCATCAACATGGTATCCCCGGGACCGACCGCCACCGGCTTCTGGGAACAGCTGGGCCTGGGGGACGACAACCTCGAAGTACTGGCCGAACAGGTGGGCCGTCGACTGCTGCCCGGACATTTCCTCGAAGCCGCCAGTGTGGCGCGAGTGATACTCTTCCAGCTCAGCGAGGGCGCCCGTGGCGTATACGGCCAGGATTGGGTGTCAGACAACGGTTACACACTGGGCTAATAACGCATGTGGTTGATGTGGAAGCGGGAAGCCGCGCGGTTGCGGGATGAATGTGGTCGCCTGCAGACCGAGCGGGATGAGTTAACGCAGCGCTTGCGGGCGCTGGAGCAGGAACGGGCCGCGGATCGCGAGATCGCCCGGGAACAGCAACGCCGTCAGGCGTTTCAGCAGGGCCTGGCGGGTCATCTGTCCAGCTTCGGCGATTCACTCGGGGAACTGGGCAGCTCGTTCGATTATCTGGCCATCCGGCTGGAAAACGACCACGGCGACGCCGACCGAGTGGCCGATGCGGCCCTGGAAAATCAGCATCAGTTCGATGTGCTGCAGGAACGCGCCACGGAAATGGAGAACGGCCTGAGCGAGGCCGTCCGGCAGATGGAGACCCTGACGGGCCGCTCCCGGGAAATCAACCGCATCGTCGAACTGATCGGCGGCATCGCCGCACAGACCAATCTGCTGGCGCTCAACGCAGCCATCGAAGCGGCTCGCGCCGGCGAAGCCGGTCGCGGTTTTGCCGTGGTGGCCAGTGAAGTGCGTCAACTGGCGGAAAAGAGTGCCGAGGCCACACGGGAAATCGTGGCGCGCATCGGCGAAGTGCAGACCGGCATTGATCAGGTCAATGAGTGCATCGAAGAACAGGGCCGCCAGGCCCATGGCTTCAGTGGCACCACCGGAGCGGCGGTCACGGCCATGCACGGCCTGCATGAACTGGCGCTGCGCATGCGTCAGGGTATCGAGGTATCGGCCCGCCGCGCCGCCATCGAACGGGCCAATCTCGACGAGCTGGGCCTGAAGTTCGCCGTCTACAACCATCTGCTGGGCAATGGCAGTCAGCGGCCGCAACTGCCGGATGAGCGCGAATGTCGCTTCGGTCAGTGGTACTACGCCGAGGATCGCCAGGGCCGGGAAGACGTCTTCCGCCGCATCGAAGCGCCGCACACCGCCGTGCACGCGGAAGCCATGGCCGCGCTGCTGGCCTTCGACCGCCAGGCGCTGGAAGAAGCCCTGCAGCACCTGGGCGGGATGGAAGAGGCCAACCGCGAGGTGATGCGCATCGTCACCCAACTGGTGGCGGCGCACTAACGCTCCGCCGGCCGGCGTAAAGCCGGCCCTACAGGGCTTCGGTGTCGGTTCTTACTCCGCAATCACCCCGCAGGCCACCCGTGCCCCGCCGCCGCCCAGCGGCTCGGGATGGTCGGCGTGGTTGTCGCCGCCGGCATGCACCATCAGCGCTCGGCCCTTGATCTCTTCTTCTTTCTTCAT